>CABXBH010000020.1 GCA_902510415.1 uncultured Bacteroidota bacterium
AATGTTAACTGAGTTCCTGGTTCACCTATTGACTGAGCTGCAACTACACCAACTGCTTCACCCATTTGAACATCTTTACCAGTAGCAAGGTTTCTTCCATAACATTTAGAACAAATACCTCTTTTAGTCTCACATGTTAAAGCAGACCTAACTTCAACAGTTTCAACAGATGAATTCTCAATATCACCACTGATTTTATCACTTATCAGCTCACTAGACTTTACAAGTAAAGTTCCATTAATTGGATCATAAACATCATGAAGAGAAGTTCTTCCTACAATACGGTCACCCAGTTTTTCTACTACCTCTTCATTCTTTTTAAGTGCAGATACAGAAATACCTCTCAAAGTACCACAGTCATGTTCAGTAACAATCACATCTTGAGAAACATCAACTAACCTTCTAGTCAAATATCCCGCATCAGCAGTTTTTAAAGCTGTATCAGCTAAACCTTTTCTAGCTCCGTGAGTTGAAATAAAATATTCTAGAATGGAAAGACCCTCTTTAAAATTAGAAAGTATAGGGTTTTCAATAATTTCACCACCACCTGCAGTCGATTTTTTAGGTTTAGCCATTAAGCCTCTCATTCCTGTCAACTGTCTGATTTGTTCTTTAGACCCCCTAGCACCAGAATCTAACATCATATAAACAGAATTAAATCCTTGTTGATCTTCTCTAATTCTTTTCATAGATAATTCAGTTAGTTCAGCATTAGTAGATGTCCATATATCAATAACCTGATTATATCTTTCATTATTTGTTATTAATCCCATATTATAATTAGACTTAATAACATCAACTTGCTTATTAGCATTATTTATCATTTCAAATTTCTCATTAGGGATAATAATATCGCCTAAACTAAATGATAAACCTCCTTGAAATGCAAATTTGTATCCTAATGTTTTGATTTCATCTAAGAATTCTGCAGTTTCAGGAACACTAGTGATTTTTAATATACCACCAATAATATCTCTTAAAGACTTTTTTGTTAGAACTTCATTAATATAACCTGCTCTTTCAGGAACTTTTTCATTAAATAATACTCTACCAACAGTGGTTTCAATAATTTTATCAACCAAAGTGTCTTCTGAATTTAAATCCTTAGTTTTCACCTTAATTGTAGCGTTTAAATCAACTTTGTTTTCATTATACGCAATTACAACTTCTTCTGGAGAATAAAAAGTTAATCCCTCGCCTGTGACTTTAACATCTTTTGTTGAAACTTTCTGTTTTGTCATATAATAAAGACCAAGCACCATATCTTGAGAAGGAACAGTAATCGGAGAACCATTTGCAGGGTTTAGTATATTATGTGATGCTAACATTAATAATTGAGATTCAAGAATAGCCTCAGGACCAAGTGGCAAGTGTACCGCCATTTGGTCACCATCGAAGTCAGCATTAAATGCAGTACATACAAGAGGATGAAGCTGAATTGCTTTACCTTCAATAAGTTTTGGCTGAAAAGCTTGGATACCAAGTCTGTGAAGAGTTGGAGCTCTATTTAACAGAACTGGATGTCCTCTAAGAACATTCTCTAAAATATCCCAAACTACAGGGTCTCTTCTATCAATAATTTTTCTTGCTGACTTTACAGTCTTAACAATACCTCTTTCCATAAGTTTTCTTATGATAAATGGTTTGTAAAGCTCAGCTGCCATATTTTTTGGCAATCCACATTCAAAAAGTTTTAAATCTGGCCCAACAACAATTACGGATCTAGCTGAATAATCCACTCTCTTTCCTAATAAATTTTGTCTAAATCTACCTTGCTTACCTTTTAAGGAGTCTGACAATGATTTTAATGGTCTATTTGATTCCGTTTTTACAGCAGAAGATTTTCTTGTATTGTCAAATAGAGAATCAACAGATTCCTGAAGCATTCTTTTTTCATTTCTTAAAATTACTTCAGGAGCTTTAATTTCTATAAGTCTTTTAAGTCTATTATTTCTAATTATTACCCTTCTATATAAGTCATTTAAATCAGAGGTTGCAAACCTACCGCCGTCAAGTGGAACTAATGGTCTCAATTCAGGTGGTATAACAGGTATTGCTTTCATTATCATCCATTGAGGGAGATTTTCTCTATTTAAATTACCTTCTCTAAACGATTCAACTACCTGTAACCTTTTAAGAGCTTCAGTTTTCCTTTGCTTGGATGTTTCGTTATTAGCTTTATCACGTAGCTGATATGAAAGCTCATCCAAATCAATTCTTGAAAGAAGTTCAATAAGGCATTCAGCACCCATTTTAGCAATAAATTTTTCAGGATCACTATCGTCGAGATACATATTTTCTTGAGGAATTGATTCAAGTACATTTAAATATTCTTCTTCAGTTAAGAAATCCATATTATTTAAAGGTTCTCCTTCTAAATTTTTTGCATTACCAGGCTGAATTACTACATATCTTTCGTAGTAAATAATCATATCAAGCTTTTTTGAAGGTAAACCTAATAGGTATCCTATTTTGTTTGGCAATGATCTAAAGTACCATATATGAGCTACGGGAACAACCAAATTAATGTGGCCAATCCTATCTCTTCTTACTTTTTTTTCAGTAACTTCAACACCGCATCTATCACAGATAATTCCTTTATACCTAATCCTTTTATATTTCCCACAAGCACACTCATAATCTCTAACAGGGCCAAAAATTCTTTCACAGAAAAGACCGTCTCTCTCTGGCTTATGAGTTCTGTAGTTAATTGTTTCAGGTTTTAAAACCTCTCCTCTTGAGGTAGATAAAATTGATTCAGGAGATCCTAAACCAATGGAAATTTTATTAAATTTTATTGTAGTATTATCTTTTTTTCTACGCATAATTTGAGTGTAAAATTTTTATTATTCTTCTAATCTAATATCTAGTCCAAGGCCTTTTAATTCATGCATTAAAACATTAAACGACTCTGGTAATCCAGGCGTAGGCATTGATTCACCTTTAACAATTGCCTCATATGTTTTTGCTCTTCCTACAACATCGTCAGACTTCACAGTAAGAATTTCTCTTAAGGTACTTGAAGCACCATAAGCTTCTAGTGCCCAAACTTCCATTTCTCCAAATCTCTGACCACCAAATTGAGCTTTACCTCCAAGAGGCTGTTGCGTGATTAAAGAGTAAGGACCAATAGACCTTGAGTGCATTTTATCATCAACCATATGGCCTAGTTTAAGCATATAAATAACTCCAACAGTCGCAGGTTGATCAAATTTTTCACCTGTTCCACCATCATATAAATAAGTATGTCCAAACTTTGGTAATCCTGCTTCTTCTGTGATATTATTAATTTCATCAATCGAAGCACCGTCAAATATAGGAGTAGCATATTTTTTATCAAGCTTTAAACCAGCCCAACCTAGAACTGTTTCATAAATTTGACCAATGTTCATTCTTGAAGGAACACCAAGCGGATTCAGAACTATATCTACTGGTTTACCATCCTCTAAGAATGGCATGTCTTCTTCTCTGACAATTTTAGCTACTATACCTTTATTTCCATGTCTACCAGCCATTTTATCCCCAACTTTTAGTTTTCTCTTTTTAGCAATATAAACTTTAGCTAGTTTTAAAATTCCTGATGGTAATTCATCTCCAACAGAAATAGTGAATTTTTCTCTTCTCAATGATCCCTGAAGATCGTTTTCTTTAATCTTATAATTGTGAATAATTTGAGAAACTATATCATTAGTAGCTCTATCTGTAACCCATTTTATTGAAACTAAATGAGCAAAATCATCAGCTGAGTTCAACATTTTTTGAGTAAACTTCTTCCCTTTAGGAAAAACTTCTTCACCTAAATCATTAAAAACACCTTGAGATGTTTTACCGTTTAATACACTATATAGTTTATCTACAAGTGTATGTTTTAATTCAGAAAATTTAGTATCAAATAAATCTTCAAGAGCTTTTAAATCTTCTTTATCTTGAATTCTCTTCCTCTTATCCTTAACAGATCTAGCGAATAGTTTCTTATCTATAACTACTCCATGCAAAGATGGTGGAGCTTTAAGAGATGCGTCTTTAACATCTCCCGCTTTATCACCAAAAATTGCTCTTAATAGCTTTTCTTCCGGAGTAGGATCACTTTCACCCTTAGGGGTAATTTTACCTATTAATATATCTCCAGCATTAATCTCAGCACCAATCCTAATCATTCCATTTTCATCTAAATCCTTTGTAGCTTCTTCTGAAACATTTGGAATATCGTTCGTTAATTCTTCGTTTCCTAATTTAGTATCTCTTACTTCAAGTGAATATTCATCAATGTGAATAGAGGTAAATACATCGTCTTTTACAACCTTTTCCGAAATAACAATCGCATCCTCAAAATTATAGCCTTTCCAAGGCATAAAAGCTACCTGTATATTTCTTCCAAGAGCAAGTTCACCATTGTTAGTTGCATATCCTTCACATAAAACCTGTCCTTGAATTACTTTATCTCCTTTAGAGACAATTGATTTTAGATTTACACAAGTACCCTGATTGGTCTTTTTAAACTTGGTGAGTTTATACGTTACTATATCAGATTCAAAGCTTGTTAAAACTTGGTTTTTATTTCTGTTGTATTTTATTACAATTTCATTTGCATCAACATATTTAACCGTTCCATCTGCTTCTGCATTTATCAGAACTCTTGAATCAGATGCCACTTGTTTTTCTAAACCAGTTCCTACAATAGGAGATTGAGGTAATAGCAGCGGGACAGCCTGACGCATCATATTAGAGCCCATTAACGCACGATTTGCATCATCATGTTCTAAAAATGGAATCAGAGAAGCTGAAATTGAAGCAATTTGATTTGGAGCTACATCAGTATAATGTACATTGGATGGTTCAGTAAGAGGAAAATCACCCTCCTGTCTTGCAATAACTTTATCATCTAATATTTTTCCTGCTTTATCAACATTAATATTAGATTGTGCAATTAATTTATTTTCTTCTTCCTCTGCACTTAAGTATATAGGGACAGATTTCAAATCAACTATCCCCTCCTTAACTTTTCTGTAAGGAGTTTCAATGAACCCCATATTATTTATTTTTGCGAACACTCCTAGAGATGAAATTAATCCAATGTTGGGACCTTCAGGTGTTTCAATTGGGCATAATCTCCCATAATGAGTATAATGAACATCACGAACCTCAAATCCAGCACGTTCTCTGGAAAGACCACCTGGGCCAAGAGCAGATAATCGTCTTTTGTGTGTTATTTCTGCAAGTGGGTTTGTTTGGTCCATAAACTGTGAAAGCTGATTTGTTCCAAAAAATGAATTAATAACAGAGGATAGAGTTTTAGCATTTATCAGATCAATTGGAGTAAACACCTCATTATCTCTAACATTCATCCTTTCTCTAATTGTTCTTGCCATTCTAGCAAGACCAACACCAAACTGGGATGAAAGTTGTTCACCAACTGTTCTAACTCTTCTGTTTGATAAGTGATCAATGTCATCTATTTCAGCCTTTGAATTAATTAACTCAATTAAATACTTAATTATAGTAATTATATCCTCAGTAGTTAAAACTTGTTTGTCCATACCTATGTCCAGTCCAAGTTTTTTATTCATTCTATATCTTCCTACATCACCAAGATTATATCTTTGATCACTAAAGAATAATTTATCAATTATTCCTCTAGCCGTTTCCTCATCAGGTGGTTCAGCATTTCTTAATTGTCTATAAATATGCTCTACAGCCTCCTTTTCAGAATTAGTAGGGTCCTTTTGTAAGGTATTATGAATAATAGCATATTCACCTTGTTGAGTAATTTCTTTATGAATCAATATTGTCTTAACACCAGCATCTATTATTTCTATAACATTTTCTTTATCAATTTCAGTATCTCTATCTAAAACAATTTCGTTTCTTTCAATTGATACTACTTCACCAGTATCTTCATCAACAAAATCTTCATGCCAAGTATTTAAAACACGAGCAGCTAACTTTCTGCCATAATATTTTTTAAGGTTTGCCTTAGAAACTTTAATTTCTTCTGCTAAGTCAAAAATTTCTAAAATGTCTTTATCTCTTTCATAACCAATTGCTCTAAACAAAGTTGTAACAGGAAGTTTCTTTTTTCTGTCAATATAGGCATACATAACACTATTAATATCAGTTGCAAATTCTATCCATGAACCTTTAAATGGAATTACACGAGCTGAGTATAGCTTAGTACCGTTAGCATGAAAAGACTGTCCAAAGAAAACTCCAGGAGATCTGTGAAGCTGAGAAACTACAACTCTTTCAGCACCGTTAATACAAAAAGTTCCACTTGGAGTCATGTAAGGAATTGTACCTAAATAAACATCCTGAACTATAGTTTCAAAATCTTCATGTTCTGGGTCAGTACAGTATAATTTTAATCTGGCTTTTAAAGGCACACTATAAGTTAATCCTCTTTCAATACACTCTTGTATTGAATATCTAGGTGGGTCTACAAAGTAATCAAGAAATTCTAAAACGAACTGATTTCTAGCATCAGTAATAGGAAAATTATCCTGAAATGTATTATACAACCCTTCTTCACCACGTTCATCAGATTTAGTCTCTAATTGAAAGAAATCTTTAAAGGATTTAATTTGAATATCCAAAAAATCAGGATATTTACTTGCATTTTTTATTGAAGAAAAATTTATTCTTTCAGCTAATTTAGTTGACATATAATATTAAGTTTTAAAAAATGAATTATGAAATCAGTTAAGTACACCAAAAGGCATAGTTATAATTTTCTATATATAACTATGCCTTAATCTTATTATAGTTAAGCTTATTTAAGCTCAACCTCAGCTCCAGCTTCTTCTAAGGATTTTTTAAATCCTTCAGCCTCGTCTTTACTTACTGCTTCTTTGATTGTTTTAGGCGCACCATCAACAAGCTCTTTTGCGTCTTTAAGACCTAAACCTGTTAATTCTTTAACCAACTTAACAACTGCAAGTTTTGAACCACCTGCTGCTGTTAAAACAACATCAAATTCTGATTTTTCCTCAGCTGCATCTCCACCACCTGCACCACCTGCTGCTGCAGGAGCTGCAGCTGCTGCTGCTGCTGGTTCAATACCATAATCATTTTTTAAAATGTCAGCTAATTCACTCACCTCTTTTACGGATAAGTTTACTAACTGCTCTGCGAAAGTTTTTAAATCTGCCATTTTTCTGTTTTTATTTTTACTTTATTATTATTTGTTTGATAATGTTTGAAGAATTCCTGAAAGTTTTCCGCCACTTGATGAAAGTGCTGAAATAACGTTTTTAGCTGGTGATTGTAACAACATAATAATATCTCCAATTAATTCTTCTTTAGACTTAATTGCAAATAATGTCTCAAGTTGATCGTCACCAATATAAATATCTTCTTCAATTATTGCGCCTTTTAAAATTGGTCTTTCAGATTTTTTTCTAAAATTCTTAATAACCTTAGCAGGCGCACTACTCACTTCAGCAATCATAACTGAAGTATTACCTTTTAGCGTTTCTTTAAGTTCACCAAAATCTTTATCTGAATCAGCCATAGCTTTTTCAAGTAAAGTGTTTTTAACAACTGATAACTTAACACCAGCTTTAAAACACATTCTTCTCAGGTTTGATGTCTCAAGAGCATTTAATCCTGAAATATCAGTCAAATAAATAATTTCATTTGCCTTTAATACTTCAAGAATTTCGTTAATCGCTACTGATTTTTCTTCTCTAGTCATAATTACAATTATATTTTAGGGTCAATAGCTAAACTCGGGCTCATAGTTGATGATATATAAACACTTTTAATGTATGTGCCTTTTGCTGATGTTGGTTTAAGCTTCACCAATGTTTGTAATAATTCATTGGCATTACCAGCTATTTTATCAGCCGAAAAAGAAACTTTTCCGATTGGAGCATGGACTATACCAGCTTTGTCAACCTTAAAATCAATTTTCCCTGCTTTAACATCAGAAACTGCTTTTCCAACATCCATGGTTACTGTTCCAGTTTTAGGATTTGGCATCAAACCTCTAGGACCTAATATTCTTCCCAAGGGACCTAATTTACCCATTACACTTGGCATAGTAACGATTACATCTACATCAGTCCATCCACCTTTAATTTTAGTTATATACTCATCAAGTCCAACATAGTCAGCACCAGCATTTTTAGCTTCATCTTCTTTATCAGCAGAGACTAGAGCAAGTACTTTCATGTCCTTTCCTGTTCCATTTGGAAGTGAAACAACACCCCTAACCATTTCATTAGCTTTTTTAGGATCAACTCCTAATCTAACTGCTAAATCAACAGATGCGTCAAACTTGGTTGTAGTAATATCTTTTAGCAATGAACATGCTTCATCTAAGTTATACAACTTAGTATTATCAATTTTTGCTTCCGATAATTTTCTATTCTTAGTTAATTTTCCCATTTGATTAAATTATTCAGGGGCTTTACCACCCTTGACATTTATACCCATTGACCTTGCGGTACCAGCAACCATTTTCATTGCAGATTCAACAGTGAATGCATTTAAATCTACCATTTTATCTTCAGCAATAGCTTTAACCTGGTCCCAAGTCACTTTTGAAACTTTATTAATATTTGGCTCTCCAGATCCTTTTTTAACCTTAGCTGCTTCTAAAAGCTGAACTGCAGCTGGTGGTGTTTTAATTACAAAATCAAATGATTTATCTTTATAGACAGTAATCACCACTGGTAAAACTTTTCCTGGTTTGTCCTGAGTTCTAGCATTAAATTGCTTACAGAAATCCATTATATTAACACCAGCTGCACCTAATGCAGGACCAACTGGCGGTGATGGATTTGCAGCACCTCCTCTAACTTGTAACTTAAGAACTTTATCTATCTCTTTTGCCATATTACTAATTTAAGTTTCAATGATTCTATTATTGGAAGCAATAAAATCATCTATATTATGTAACATTTATAATTTTTCAACTTGCATATAGCTAAGTTCTAGTGGAGTTTTTCTACCAAAAATCTTAACCATAACTTCAAGCTTTCTTTTTTCTTCGTTTATTTTTTCAATTGTACCATCAAATCCGTTAAAAGGACCATCAATCACTTTTACATTTTCACCATGGATAAATGGAATCACAATATCTGATTCCTCTTGTAATAATAACTCATCAACTTTTCCTAACATTCTGTTAACCTCAGTTTGTCTTAGTGGAATAGGATCTCCTCCTTTTGTTTCACCAAGAAAACCAATAACATTTGTTACTGATTTGATTATATGAGGAACTTCTCCGGTTAGGTTTGCTTTTATCATTATGTATCCAGGAAAGTAAGTTTTATCTTTAGTAACCTTTTTTCCGTTTCTAATTTGAACAACTTTCTCAGATGGCACAAGGATTTGCTCAATAAAGCTGTCCATACCAACTCTTGAAATCTCATTTTCAATATATGTCTTGATTTTGTTTTCTTGACCACTTACGGCCCTAACAACATACCATTTAAAAAGCGAATTATTATCAGACATAACTAACTAATAAGATTAAAAAATTCTTTAATTATTCTACTAAACACTGAATCCAAGCCCCATATAATCAGTGAAAAAATCACTGAAAAAACAGCAACTAAAACTGTTAAATTCAATCCTTCATTAAAACTAGGCCAGCTTACATGCGATCTTAGTTCTTCAAAGGATTCTCTTACGTATTTAACAATTCCTGTCATATTATATTTATTTTTTGCACGGGTTGAGAGACTCGAACTCCCGACACCTGGTTTTGGAGACCAGTGCTCTACCAACTGAGCTAAACCCGTAAACATAAGTCAAGGTATTTTGTTTGATAACAAACAAAATACCTTAACATAATATTATGGGTCTTTTCTTAGTCTAAAATTTCAGTTACCTGACCAGCACCTACAGTTCTACCACCTTCACGGATAGCAAAACGTAGACCAACATTCATTGCGATTGGCTGAATTAACTCAACAGTAATAGTTAAGTTGTCACCAGGCATAACCATTTCAACTCCAGATGGTAACTCGATAGTTCCAGTTACATCAGTTGTTCTTACATAGAACTGAGGTCTATAGTTATTATGAAATGGAGTGTGACGTCCACCTTCTTCTTTCTTCAAGATATATACTTCCGCTTTAAACTTAGAGTGAGGAGTTACAGAACCTTGTTTGCAGATTACCATACCTCTACTGATATCAGTTTTCTCAATACCTCTTAATAGGATACCAACATTATCACCAGCTTCACCTCTATCCAAAATCTTACGGAACATCTCAACACCAGTAACCGTTGAAGTTAACTTTTCGGCTCCCATACCAATGATATCAACTGAATCACCAGTATTAGCAACACCTGTTTCAATTCTACCAGTTGCTACAGTACCTCTACCTGTTATAGAGAATACGTCTTCAATTGGCATTAAGAAATCCTTATCGATATCTCTTTTTGGTAATTCAATCCAAGAATCAACATTTTTCATTAACTCCATTACAGTATCAACCCACTTTTGTTCACCGTTAAGTGCTCCTAATGCAGATCCAGCTATAACAGGGCTATTATCACCATCATACTCATAGAATGATAATAACTCACGAATTTCCATTTCAACAAGTTCTAAAAGCTCTTCATCATCAACCATATCAACTTTATTCATAAATACAACGATTCTAGGAATTCCAACTTGTCTTCCTAAAAGAATGTGTTCACGAGTTTGAGGCATTGGCCCATCAGTAGCAGCAACAACAAGTATTGCTCCATCCATTTGTGCAGCACCAGTTACCATGTTTTTAACATAGTCGGCGTGACCTGGACAGTCTACGTGAGCGTAATGACGATTTTCAGTTGCGTACTCTACGTGTGATGTATTGATAGTAATACCTCTTTCTTTTTCTTCAGGGGCATTATCAATAGTATCAAAATCTCTTTTTTCAGATAAACCAGCTCCGGCTAATACAGTAGTAATAGCAGCAGTAAGCGTAGTTTTTCCATGATCAACGTGTCCGATAGTACCAATATTTAAATGTGGTTTCGAACGATCAAAATTTTCCTTTGCCATAATATAATATTTTAGTTGCTTTTAAAATGAGCGCAAATATAAAATTTTTATATCTAATTAACCAATTTATTAATGAATTTTTTTTTGAAGAGCTTTATCTGTTGAAAAAACAATCAAAATCAAACAACTTAAATAGGTAAAAACCAATCAGTTAACTTTATTATAAAAAACTTGATTCTCCACTGACTCCCAGAGTAATAGACAAGCAATTGAATTATAAGGCGTCCATTTTTTTGTTAATCTTTCTATTTCTATTTTTCCCACTACATCTAATGAGTAATTTTTTTTAATACTGTTTATTAATGCTAAATCTTTAGGTGAAAAGACATCTTGTCTAAACAGATTAAATATTAAGAACATTTGAGCTGTCCACTCACCTACTCCTTTTATTGTAACCAAATAGTCAATTACTTCTTTATTTGATTTTTGCTCAAAGTCAATTGATTTCATTTTAAAAAAATTAAAAACATTTTTTATGTATTCAGTTTTCTTGAAAGAAATCCCTATGGATTGTAATTTATTATCTGGAATATTAATTATTTCATTATTGGTTTTATTAATAATTAATTCTGAAAATCTTTTTTTTACTGTAATTGCAGCTTTAAAACTAATCTGTTGTTCAATAATAAGATTTGCTATTGAAAGTGCATAATTAGAATTGTATCTGTTACCCCACTCAATTTTATCTTTAAACTTCTGTATAAGAAAGGACATAACTTTGTCTTTTGACAAATGTCTGTAAGCAGGTTCAATTTTATTTTGCATAAAATATCTAATAATTTTCCTCTGCCAATTTGTATATTCTAAGAATTACAAGACCAAAAACAACCCCAAGAATTAACAATAAAATGCTATAAAGACCATCTGCACTGAAAGAAAGCCGAAGTAAAATTGTTGAAATAATAAAACCTGTATTTCTAATTAATTGAGAGTATCTTTCTGTGTACTGAAAAGAAATTAAAAGAATAAAAACATCAACAAGTATAAGAATAGTAAAGAAATCTATAAAGAAAACTCCATTTAAATTCTCAGTGTATGATTCTGAAATAAAAACCTGAATCACCCACTCATAAAAGTTAGTGAAACATAATACCAACAGTGTTGGTACAAGCAAAACAGACATAAGCTTC
Source organism: uncultured Bacteroidota bacterium (assembly GCA_902510415.1). Classification (GTDB taxonomy): domain Bacteria; phylum Bacteroidota; class Bacteroidia; order Flavobacteriales; family Flavobacteriaceae; genus MED-G13. Next base: position 12,133 of record CABXBH010000020.1, read on the forward strand.
TTATAATTAATAAACTTATTCAGATTTTTATTGGTTTTGCGTTTTGGAGTATTTACCCACGTCTTTTTGAATAAATGTATCAGATAAAATATTATAATTACCGCTAACAAATCATAAAGTAACTGTAAATTACTAGGGTTAATAATATTTGAACTATCTAAATTAATCTCCGGAATATCTTTAAATATTTTTCTAATTAATACCAGAGAAATAATTTCATATTCTTTTGCAACAGATGTCGTAAAGGATCTTGGCAAATAATATATTAATAAAAATGCCTCGTATACCAGTATAAAAGTAAATGGTGTGTATAAAGCAGAAATTGGATTGCTTGATAAATTTGTTTTTGTTGAAAATATATCCAAACCATAATAATTTTCAAAAAATATCAAAAGCAAGTGGATAATAAAACCTCCAACAGCTAAAAACATAATGCTTTTCTCAAATAATTGTACATTTTTTTGAGAAAAAAAGTTGTTATGTAAATATTCAATTCTATTCATAATCAGATACTTACAATATTTGTGCCGTTATGAATAGAATTAAATTTTATTCAAGTGTATTACAATACTGGTACTCCATTAGAAATAGTAGAAATTGGAGCCACCATATAAATATCTTTTTTATACACGTCAGTATTTTTATCTCCTTCAAATCCTGTCCACAAATCAGAAGCAAAATAATCGTCTATTGCAGATCTACTTGTGAAATAATATACACCTCCATAAATATTACCGTCAACACTATTTATCATTGTTTTTCCGATCATTCCAGGGAAATTTTCATTACTAAAAACAGGCGCATATTCCATTACCTGCTTATTCATTTCGATTTCAGTTGGATTAACCTCGTTAGTATAGTTTACAACAAGCACATGTAGGTCATTTGTATCTGCTGTATCAGAAGAAGTTTTTCTCATTGAATGATTTCCATTAGCTAGTTCAGTTCCACTAAATGTTTTGAAAACATCTGTCTTAAAATTAACTAAATTAGGATGAGCAACAACACCCTTCCAAAGATCAGATTCCAAATAAGTTTCAACAGACTGATAACTTGAAAAATAATAAACACCACCAAAAACACCACGATCTAAATCACCAATAAATGACTTCCCTAATAAACCAGGAACATTTTCTGATGTGAAACTTGGTGCAACAGCACTTCCTAATTCAGCATGCTGTTCAAGAGTCATGTTTTCAAGTTGATAATTAACGATTAAAACTGTTTCATCAGCAAAAACAGTTACTTTTTTTTCGTTTTTTGAATTTTTACAAGACACTATTAAAAGTAGGCTTGCAATGATAATTAATCTTTTCATAATTTATTGATTTTGATTCACTTACTAATGTAGTTTTTTTAATTTGGATTTAAAAGAAGATTATTAATTCTTAGACGTTTATAAATAAAAAGTAACGCTACTCTTTTATGGTTGAATTAAAATTTTATTTTTAATTGGCACAAGGTTTGTTATAGTGTAAAACTAATATTATAGAATGAAAAACCTAATCATTGTCGGTCATCCTTACAAAAAATCCTTCTGTTATAATGGAATATTTAAAACAATTTTTAATGAGATAAATAAGTCTTGTCAAGAGTTAGAGGTGATCGATTTGTACAGGGATAGTTTTTCTAGACCTCGGACAAAACTGATTGAAAAATATAAAAACTTAGTACTTTGGAGTGAAAGAATATATATTATTTCACCTGTGTGGTGGTTTAGATTAACCCCAAGAATGGAAGTTTTCTTTGATGAAGTACTTACCCCTGGATTCGCATACAAGTTTGTTAATTTAACGAAAACATATGCATATCCAAAACCATTTCTAAAAGACAAAAAAGTACGTACTTATATTACTCATGGAGCACCAGCTCTGCCTGTAAAAACTCTTTATTTCAATTCAGTCAAATTAAGATTAGTAATGGGTGTTTACTCTTTTGTGTTTGGATGGAAACTATCACTTTGGTTTAAAACAAAACAATTTTGGTCAGTTCCTTTTGTAAGTGATAAAAAAAGAAAAAAATATTTAGGAGTTGTTTTAAATGATATTAGAAATGATCTTAGAACTACAAATATTTTTACACATAAAATATCTTTGCAAAAAAATTAATTATGTTAAAGAGGTTCAATACAAATGATTATTTAATCAGAGTTCCACTATTTATTATTTTTTTCTGGTTTGGAATTTTAAAAGTATTAAAAATGTCGCCTGCAACAGAATTAATTATTGATACAGTTTTTTGGATGCCCCTACTATCTGCTGAAAATTGGGTTGTAATTATCGGATACTGGGAAATGGCAATTGGCTTATGTTTTTTAAATAAAAAAACTACACTAATTGCAGTAATTTTAATGTTTTTACAAATGTCAGGCACATTTTTACCTCTTGTAATTCTACCAGAAATAACATTTCAAAATTCAAACCCCTTCTTACCAACATTAGAAGGACAATACATAATTAAAAATATAATAATAATAACAGCTGCTCTTATAATTGGAAGGAGCTATCTAAAAATTAAAATACGATGAAAAAAATATTAGAAGTTTATTACCCCGTAATAATTGCATTTATATGCATGATTTATTCAATAGGATTAGGTTTAGTTGGAAATTTTTCAGAGGCTCAATATACAGCTCACTGGCCCGGAACAATCTTGTTATTTGCAATTGCAATACGTCAAAGAAGAAATGATATTAACTCAAAACATAATAAAGATGCTTAGTCCGTTAATGTTTATTATTGGTTTTATTATTTTTTTACTCTACATGTCTGGATTACTATTTATGATAAAAAAATCTCATGATGATCAAAGAAGAAGAAGAGAAAAAGACGAAAAGTTTAGAAAATCTGACGAAAATGACTATGATGGGGGTGGTAATTGGGGTAGATTTGAAAATGAATAAGAACTTTTTCACAACGACAATTTTATCTTAAAAAGATTATTAAGTCTAAGCGGTTTTGTAAATTATATTTAAAAATTAAATATTATGAAAAAACTAAAAGACTTTTTAACTATCTCATTAGCCTTTATTGGTTTAGTGTTATTATTATTTTCTGTTTCAGGCAATCTATCTAATAAATCGCAAAATGAAGTCGGAACATATCAAATAGCCGTTTCTTCTGACCAAAATGCTTTGTTTAGATTGAATACCTCAACAGGCAAAATTGTAAGAATTAAAAAAAGCAATATTAAAAAAATAGATTTAAACGAAAACTAATGAGCCAATGCCGAGAATTGAACTCGGGACCTCTTCCTTACCAAGGAAGCGCTCTACCACTGAGCTACACCGGCTAGTGATTTTTTTGAGCGGGAGACCGGGTTCGAACCGGCGACATTCAGCTTGGAAGGCTGACGCTCTACCAACTGAGCTACTCCCGCATTATTGAGTGGGGAGAGCAGGATTCGAACCTGCGAAGTTAAAAACAGCAGATTTACAGTCTGCCCTCGTTGGCCGCTTGAGTATCTCCCCAAATTAAATATTTTAAAGAACAAGAGCCGATGGAGGGACTCGAACCCACGACCTGCTGATTACAAATCAGCTGCTCTAGCCAGCTGAGCTACATCGGCTTATACTTTTTTTCAAAAAAAAGCCCGCATTCAGCGGACTGCAAATGTAAATATTTATTTTTTCAAACAAAATAAATTATATTATTTTTTAATCAGAAGATAGAACAATCATTATCCTTTATTTCTTGGATGTGATTTCTTAAAAACTTTTTTAATTTCTTCAATAGATCTATTGGTATAAACCTGAGTAGCTGCAAGACTTGTATGACCTAACAAATCTTTTACAGAATTTAAATCAGCGCCATTGTTTAAAAGATGGGTAGCAAATGAGTGGCGTAAAATATGTGGACTCTTTTTTAGCTTTGTAGAAAATTCCGAAAAATATTTTTTTGTAATCCTGTAAACGAGATTGTCATATATTTTTTTTCCTTTTGTCGTTAAAAAAAGAAAATCATTGGTCTTTATATTTTTTTTTGCATTTCTAAATTCTATATACTCATTTAATAATTCAATTGTAGAATCAATTAAGGGAATATATCTTTCCTTATTCCTTTTTCCCAAAACTTTAATTCTTTTATTTGAATAATCAATATTTTGAATTTTCAAATCGATTAACTCTTGCCTTCTTATTCCAGTGGTATATAAAATTTCAAGAATTAAAAAATCCCTTGTTCCTTCAAAAGAGTTTTCAAAATTTTTAGGATTAAATACATTTGATATTTCAACTTCTGAAAAGGGTAGCTGAATAGTTGATTTTGTTTTAAGAGCCTTATGTTGAATAAGCGGATTTATTTTTATATCTCCTGTCTTAAGTAAAAATTTATAAAAACTATTTAAGGATGATATTTTTCTGTTTATGGTACTATTTGATATTTTCTCATTAACCAATGAAACGATCCAAGACCTAATTTGAGGGTAAACAGCATTATAAATTTTATCTTGATTAAATTCTTTGGAATTATAAATCTGGAAAGACTCTAAATCTTTTTTATAGGCAACAATTGTCTTTGGTGAATATTTTTTCTCTAAGAGAAGATAATCCAAAAATGGTGTAAACTCCATACTTTCAATAAAGTATAAATTTATTAATTATTAATTAGTATGTTAAAAAGTAAAACGGAAAGTTATTTATATCTCTTCTTGATCTCTTAGTCTCTGAATGTACTGAGCCTTTTGAATGACCGCTCTTCTTTTAATTGAAGGCTTTAAAAATTCTTTTCTAGTTTGCAGTGATCTCTTAGTTCCAGTTTTATCAAACTTTCTCTTGAAACGCTTTAATGCTCTATCGATATTTTCTCCGTCTTTTATAGGTATTATTAGCATATTACAAACCTCCTTTCTTTAATATTCGATGCAAATATAAACTAAAAATAATCTTACAAAAGGTTTTAAGAGTAAAAAAATTAATTTTTTATTGCCTCTAAATATTTTTTTAGCTGCTCCTTAACAATCGGAAATAAGAAATACAATCCAACCATATTAGGAAAGACCATAGCAAATATCATTGCATCTGAAAATGCCCAAATTGAATTCATACTTGCAGCAGCTCCTATTATAACAAATAAAAGAAATAACACTTTATATGTCATATCTGCTACCTTTCCTCTACCGAATAAAAATTTCCAAGACTGAAGTCCGTAGTATGACCAAGAAATCATAGTAGAAACAGCAAACAATACAACAGCAATTGTAAGGAAAATGTCTGAGCCAGGAATGTATTGAGCAAATGCTTTTTGAGTAATTCCAGCACCCTCATACATAACACCATCTATCATAACTCCTCCCATTCCATCTCCTCCATACACAAACGCTCCTGTTGAATTAAAAGTAATAATTACCAATGCTGTCATAGTACATATAACAACTGTATCAATAAAAGGCTCAAGTAAAGCTACCAATCCCTCAGATGCAGCGTATTTAGTTTTAACAGCGGAATGTGCAATAGATGCAGAACCTGCACCTGCTTCATTTGAAAATGCAGCACGTTGAAAACCTACCATTAAAACCCCAATGACACCTCCAACACCAACAGCTGTTGGGTTAAATGCCTCCTTGATTATTAAAGTAATAGCATCATCAATAAATGTAAAATTAATTGCCAATATATAAATACAAGCCAAGATATATAAAACGGCCATGAACGGAACAACTTTTTCTGTAACTGAAGCTATTCTTTTTATACCACCAATTATAATAACACCAACAAGAGCAGCTAATACAATTCCAATCATTGCACCAGCAAAAGTTGATTCATACCCGAATAAATTTTTAATTACTATTGTAGCTTGATTTGATTGCGCGGCATTTCCACCACCAAATGAACCACCAATACAAAATATTGCAAATAATGAAGCGGCGACTGTCCCCAAAGTCTTAAATCCTTTTGATTTTAAGCCTTTGCTTATATAGTACATGGGCCCACCATATACTACTCCATCTTCATCAACATCTCTAAAATGCACACCAAGTGTACACTCAACAAACTTAGTTGACATACCTAGCAAACCGCAAACTATCATCCAAAAAGTTGCCCCTGGACCTCCTAGTGCAATTGCCAATGCAACACCTGCTATATTTCCATTACCAACTGTTCCAGAGACAGCAGTGGCAAGAGCTTGAAAGTGAGATACTTCACCATCATTTGAATCTGAGTCAGTTTTTTCAAGTTCATCATACTTTCCACGAACGACATTTATGGCTGTCCAAAAATATTTGATATTAGGGAAGCCAAAATATAAAGTAAAAAACAAGGCACTACCTACCAAAAGATATATTACAAAAGGATAATCTCCTATAGGATAGAAAACATAATAGCTGAAGAAATCTGAAATAGGCTGAAATGCCTCATCTATTCTTTGATCTAAACCTTTGTCTTGAGCACTTAAATTTATTGAACTTAAAAGTGTAAGAATTAATAGTATATATTTTTTCATGGTAAGTATTTGAATGAAGTGTACAAGATGAGAAAAAAAATAGATTTTTGAAAATTAATTTAAAGGTAACCCATTTCCTTCATCCATGTATCGTTATATATTTTTTTTAAATATCTACTTCCATGATCATGAAATAATACAACAACATGATCGTCTGAATTAAATTTTTCTTTTAATTGTAAGACTCCTTTAATTGCAGCTCCTGCTGAATTACCAAGAAACATTCCTTCTTCCCTTAATAATTTCCTGCAATACAATGCAGCATCTTTATCAGTAACCTTTGTAAACCCGTCAATTAAATCAAAATTTATATTTAAAGGAATCATATCCTCTCCGATACCTTCAGTTATGTAAGGATATATTTCATTTTTATCAAATTCACCAGTCTCATGATATTTTTTCAAAACTGATCCATATGCATCAACTCCCCAAATTTTAATGTTTGGGTTTTTTTCTTTTAAGTACTTTCCTACTCCTGAAATTGTTCCACCTGTACCAACACCAACAATAAAGTGAGTGATTTTCCCTTCTGTCTGATCCCATATTTCTGGACCAGTAGATTCGTAATGCGCCATAGCATTACTTGGATTATCGTATTGATTCACATACCATGAATTTTCTGTTTCTTCAGCTAATCTTTTTGAGACAGAATAATATGATCTTTCATCTTCTGGATCCACATCAGTTGGGCAAATAATTACTTCAGCACCAAATGCTTTTAAGATATCAACTTTTTCTTGGGATTGCTTATCCGATGTTACAAAAACACATTTATATCCTCTATTGATTGCAGCAATAGCCAAACCCGTACCAGTGTTTCCAGATGTACCTTCAATAATAGTCCCTCCTGACTTTAAAAGCCCATTTTTTTCTGCATCTAAAATCATTTTTAAACCTATTCTATCCTTAACAGAGTTACCTGGATTAAAAGTTTCATATTTTGCCCAAACCCTACAAGGTAACTGTCTAGTTATTTTATTTAGGACAACCATAGGAGTATTTCCTATTGATTCCGTTAAATTATTGAAGTAGTTCATTTGTGGTTGCAAATATAAGTCAATGAATTATATCCTATATTGATTTAGTTAAATTTAATTGTATCCTTTGGATTAACTTTTGACACTAAAAGACTAGGAAATAAAATAGAAAACACACACAATATAAAAACTATAACATTTAACATAACAATTTGATATAAATCAATGTATACAGGAACACTATCTACATAATAAATTTTTGAGTCAAGTGATATAATTTTAAAATTATTTTGAATATAAAGTATTATCAAGCCAATTAAATTTCCTAAAAAAATTCCGATAGCAATAAGATATGATGAAGTATAAATGAAAAATTTTCTTATTGAAATATTACTAGCTCCAAGAGCTTTTAATACTCCAATCATATTCGTTCTTTCTAATATTAAAACGACTAGAACTGATATAATATTTATTGAAGCTACTATAATCATAATGAAAATAATAGCAAAAGTATTTTTATCAAAAAGCTCTATCCACTCGTAGATTGAAAAGTATTTTTCTTTTGATGAAGTAACATCATATTCAGATGGAGAATTTAGATATAAATATTCATTTATTTTATCTGATGTTTTTGAATCATTTAAGTGTATTTCTAATGAACTTATCTGGGTTTCACTCCATTTAAGTATCCTTCTAATTTGTTTTATGTCTCCAAAAACATATTTTGAATCTAATTCATCGAAGCCGGAATTATAAATCCCACTAACAACTAGCTTTATAATTGAAGGCTGAGAATTATCATCTTTAGAAAATAACATCTGGAAACTATCGCCTACTTTTAGGCTTATTTTATCAGCTAAAATTTGTGAAATTAAAACATCATTAGAAAATTTATCTGAAAATAAAGGAGAATTTCCTTCAACAATGAATTTATTAATTTGATTAAAATCATAATCAGCCTGAACTCCTTTAAAATACAGAGCTTCAAAATCTTTGTCAGTTCTAACTATACCAAATCTTGAAATAATTTTTTCAACATTTTTTACTTCTTCGATTTTCGTATTTGGATATTTGGTTCGCTCCAACAATAACATTAGATTTAATTTCGTTAGTTTTATTTTTTGAGTGAACTAAAAAACTAAATTGAAGTAGAAGAATTAAAAACAGAGTTGAATTTTGAATTTTGAACATTTTTTA
>CABXBH010000021.1 GCA_902510415.1 uncultured Bacteroidota bacterium
CTATTTTAATAAGTATTAAATTAAAAGTGAAAACATTTTTAAAAAAAGAAAAAAAGAATAAAAAACCCTTTTTTTTTAACAAGATTTAAATAATATTAACAACTTATGAAGAAGCTAATATCTTTGTTATTTATTATTATTTTACTTGCTTGCTCAACAGAATCGGATGACAGAAATATTTGTTGGCCACAAGAAGAATGTAATGTTCAATTTTGGATAGATAATAATGTTTCACCTGGTGTATTTCAAGACACTAATGGCTATTGGCATATAGAGCACCAAGGATTTAATTATTTCACTATTAAAGGAGAATTATCGGAAGCTCCTTTGACAGAAGTAAACGGAGTTCCAATTGTTGAAACAATTTTTGATTCTGATTATTGGATTTGGATAGACGGTATAACATTTACAGTTCCATTGTATAGTGTATTAGGATATTTTACAGGTGGTGGATACAATAACCCTATTCCTATTGGAAATACAACTTACACTATAGAGGATATGGCACAAAACCATCCTCCTTTAAATATAGTAGGATATCAAATTAATCCAAACCAATGTTTAGATTGCCCATATTCTGAAACACTAATAGGAACAAGAAGCAAATACACATACACACCTCAACAACAAATATTTTTTGACAATGAAATGATTGGAGACACAGCTAAAATTTTGATTGAGGCTCGCTTCGGAGAAATCTCGCCAGAGATAATACAAAAAGAATTTAACATTATATTTAATTAAAATGAAAATATCAATAGGAAACGATCACGCAGGAGTTGATTATAAAAAATATATTATTGAAAAATTGAAAAAGGATTTTACTATAATAAATCATGGTACAAACGATGAAGAAAGTGTAGATTATCCAGATTTTGCGCACCCTGTATCGTCGGACGTTAATATAGGTACTAGTAATTTAGGAATATTAATTTGCGGAAGCGGAAACGGTGTAGCGATGACTGCTAACAAGTATAAAAAAGTAAGAGCTGCACTTTGCTGGGATGAAGAAATTGCCTCTTTAGCTAAAAATCATAATAATGCAAATGTGGTATGTATTCCTGCTAGATTTGTTTCTAAAGAAAAAGCTCTTGATATAGTTACAAAATTTATAGAGACAGAGTTTGAGGGAGGTAGACACGAAAGAAGAGTAAATAAAATTTAAGTGACTTTAATAAAACAATTTATAGAGTTAACCAACAATGAGATTTACGAAATATTAAGGCTCAGATCGGAGGTTTTTGTAGTTGAACAAAAGTGTGTTTACCAAGATTTAGATAATAAAGATCAAAATGCAATACATATTTTTCAAAAGGAAGAAAACCAAATAATTGCATATACAAGAGTTTTTAAAAAAGGAGATTACTATTCAAATCCTAGTATTGGAAGAGTAGTAGTAGAAAAAACCCATAGAGGAAAAGATTATGGAAAAAGGATTATGGAGGCTTCTATAAAATATGTAAAAAACAATCTAGACGGAAAACTAATAGAGCTTTCAGCTCAAAAATACTTAGATAAATTTTACAGAGACTTAGGTTTTTATGTAGAAGGAGAAGAATATTTAGAAGACGGTATTCCTCATCAAAGAATGTTGTTAGAAATTTAGTAATTTTAATAAGAACAAGATGAGCACAGAACATTTAAAATCAATTAAATCTAGAATGGGTTGGCAGGTTGGTCTTCAAGCAGCCACTTTGTTAGCTGTAGGAGGAGTTAGCAGTAGTGTGCGAGATCAAACAGAGGTTATAAGAGGAAGTTTAGAGTCTCTTCAAGACGAAACAATTGCTGGTTTTACATCTGTTACAGATGCAATTAATTCTCTTGAAGCATCTTTATTAACAGGCATAGAAGATATTAAATGGTATTTAGGGTCTATAGATGATAAGTTAGGAAAACTTATAGGTCTTATAGAATTTCCTATGGCAACCGAATCAACAGAGCAGTTTAGAATAGGAATGGAACTATATAAACAAGAGTTTTATAAAAAAGCTCTTAAATGCTTTGAAGCATCTGTTGATAAAAACCCTTTGAATTTAAATGCAAAAACAGGTCTATATTTAACCAGAAAGCAATTAAAAACAAAGAAAAATAAAGAGCTTCTTTTAGAAATAGTGAAACTAACAGGAGGAAATTTTTTATTTCATACAAAAGCAACTTCAGAGGTCAAAGAAAACTCCACAAACTATTTTGTTAATTTCTGTTTTGGAGAATTGTTAGAACACAAAGACTATAAGTCAATTATTCAATGTTATGAAAATGAAATAGAAGGATACAGCAGAGAATATCTGCCTATTAAACTAAAATATATCAACGCTTTAGTGTTAGAAGGAAAAGAATATTCCCAATACCTAGAAGAGGTTTTAACTGAAGGGCATTTAGAAAAACTTATGGTGTTTTTTAGATACGAGGAAAAAAACAAACACGTTATCAGTTTTTTAGAAAAAGTCGTAAGCTTTATAAAATTAAGACTCCCCGAGTTAGAGAATATTGAAGAAACACCAAAACAACCAGTCATTCAAAAAAAAGCCCAATTTTTCAAAAAAACCCTTGAAAAAGATGTTAAAATATTAATGCAGTTAGGGTTTTTTGAAACAAGCTTGTCAGACAAAGTTAAAGCTTTAAAAACATTTTACGATGCTGCAAAATCAGCCCCAGAATCCTTAATCACAGCAGAAAATCTAAAAAAATCAAACGAAGAAAACTTAAAAATAATAGAGACTATTGAGAACCCCAAGTTTTTCAAAGAATCAAATAGTTTTTGCCACGATGCACAAGCCGAAATAATTAAAGATACAAACAAGCATATTCAGGCTTATAAGAAAAAAATAACCTCAGGTCTTAAAAAAGAAGTAACTCAACTAAATAAAACGATTAAGGAGTTTTCGACAGGCTATCCTAAATTAGAAAAAGACAGTCAAGAAAGTTGCCAAATAGTTAGAACTTTTGTTTCAAACATTGATCAACTAAAAGAAGTGATTACTCTTGAAAAAATATTTGCTAAAAAGACATGACAAACAAAGAAGAAATATTTTTATCCCTTTCTTATTGGGTTGCATCCTTAGACGGAAATGTTGATGTATCTGAAACCACAAATATTAGTGAAAGTGAATTTTTTAAATCTTTTTACTCACAAGACAACTTTACCCACTGCAAGGAACAAGTGGATAAGATTAAAAAAATTAATGATGCCCAAGCATTGTTAAAAAAACTTTTAGACCCCCTACTAAAATCAAAATTACTCAAAAAAGAAAAAGTTGACCTGGTAAAGGAACTATGCAGAGTTGCTTCAGCAGACAATAATTTTGAGGAACTAGAAAAAAAATACATCAATTTATTAGCAAAGGAGCTTGGTGTTGAAAAAGAGCAAATAGTTGAAAAACACAAACCAACCTTTATTGTAAAAACTGACCAAGCCAGCCCTGGATTAAAGCTAAATAAAAAAGAGCTAGATGCAGCATATAATTGTAAGGAGGCTGAAGTAACAGCCATCGTAAGACAGAAAATCCAAACTCAAATTGAAAAAGAACTATCAATTAAAGGTTTTACAATTCTCGTTAACGATTTACAAATACGAAAAACTGAAAGACTTTCGGTTCAGACCTTATATGATAACCGCGAAATAGAAGAAAGAACCGAGGTTAATTACTCTGGAGCAAGAGAGCTCAGAAGCAAATCTTATTCACAAATTAACATGTTTGAGGAGGAATGTTTTTCTGGGCTGCCACACAGAAAGGATTATCAATTTAAAAACCTTTCTTCTAATATAAAATACAGAGTTTTAGGAACGAACAACACAAGAACATGCTATAGCTGTAAAGGAAGAAAACAAGTCACATGTTATACCTGCAGAGGAGCAAGAGAATTAACATGTGATAGCTGTAGAGGTAGAGGCCAAAACAAATGCTCTTCATGTAGCGGAACAGGGTGGAATGATTGCTTTTGGTGCTCATCAGGATATAAAGAAGAGTATGATTCACAATTAGGAAGAACTGTTCGAAAAAGATGTAACTCTTGTTCAGGACAAGGAAGAAACCCTTGTAGTTCTTGCCAAAGCGGTTGGGTTACCTGCAGCAGGTGTTCAGGGGCAGGTAAGATAACCTGTTATACATGTAGCGGCTTAGGTCTAGTTGATTGTTCAAGCTGTTCTGCCCAAGGCTCATTTACAGATTTCCTACAAATTTCAAGTACTCTAGAAAAAATTTCAACAGCAACTTTTTTAAACGAGGAGCCAGACAAAAACTTCTGTTCTAAGAATTTGTTTTCTGAAGAAAATGACTACCACAAGCTTTTTGGGAAATATGCTTTTAAAGATTTAAAACCCCACGCTTCAGAAATAAAAAACCTTTTTGTTCAGCAAAAGTTTGCAAAAAATGAAATTCCTAAGAGAATCAAATTTATGCTAGACGACTGTTTGTCTATGTCTTTTAAAATTTCCGTTGGAGACAACATATACTTAGGAGGGCTAAAATCAACAGGAGATATTTATTACGACACTACGATTCTTGACCAACTCTTTTTTAATATAATTAAAACACTAGATGTTGATAATAAATTCAAGACACTAGAAACAATCAAAGCCCCAATTACAGTTCAAATACCAGAGTTCAAAAAGACTTTTGACAAAATGACTCAATATAAGTCGTTTGTTAAAATTGTAGAGTCTGACGAAAAAGATGAAATAAAGCTTAACAAGACTAGAAAGCTAACAAAGATTAACACCACAAAATTTAGCACCTCCCTTATTAAGAACATTAAGAGTGCGGTTCAAAAAACAACTTTGCCCCTGCTTCTTTTCCCTCATTTAATTTTATGTTTGCTTTTTCCCCCTTGGCAAACACTTTTTGTTATTAGCCTTGTGGTTTCCATAATCGTAAGCACTAGGTCATATAGAAAACACCTAAAGACAAGGTCTAAAGACGCAACTAAAACTAAATCTAAAGGGCTTGTGTCAGCTGCCATTACATCTTCTGTTTTGGTTGGAATTATTCTAATGATTAATAATTCTGTGAACAGAGGATTTACCAATTATTATGGAACGGCTATTGACGAAACCCTTTGGGAGGTGTTTTTAACTGGGGAGCCAGAAGGCTACAGTATTTTTGAATATCTCCCGGAGAATAGAAGTTATGCTTTGCCCTACTTTGACCCATTTAACGTCTCAGAATTTGGGTGGAATATATTTAGTGAAACTCCTGAAGAGATGAATAAAAGACTTTCGGCAGATGCGGCAGGATTGGCTGAAGAATTCAAAAATAACTTTACTTTTATTTCGTGTTTTGAATGTGAAGACGACGGTGTTAGAACGGGTTCTAGCTATACTCGAAGAAGAGCCAATAGTGGTCAAGGAGAGTATGGTTGGGGAGGCTCTGTTACATGGAACCAAAAAACACTTGAAGAAAGGAGTCGCTATAAAATCCCTCAATATTCATGGATTTGGGATGGAAAAAAAATTGATCAAAAAACAATCAATCTTGTAACAGAAGAGACTTTTACAGCCTTCAAAAACCAGTTTTTGGTTGTTCATCGTGACGAAGTAATTAAACAAGCTAGAATAAGCTATGATAGTTATGAGTTGGGTTGGTCTCAAACAGGAGACTATAATATTGAAAACCTTTTAACAGACTCATTAATTGTAATCAAACCCTCTCATACCAAAGTTAACTATTACTATGTTGATGGGGGCTCTTCTTGGTCTTGCTTAAAATGCAGCGGATATGTTTGCAGCAAATGTACAAATACAACAGGCTCAAACAGGTATGGAACAACAAGAGGAAAAACATATCTCAGGCTTTCAGAGGAAAAACACAAAAGCCTCAGCTCCTCTAATTACACTTATGGATGGGATGATTATAGCGTGGGAGGGCCTGGAGATAATTTCTTTGCCGCACAAGATGTAGCCAAAGGATTTGTGGTCAACAACAACCCGTATTCTTTTAATTCCAGATACTCTAGTACACTAGGAAAAACAGATACTGATGACTGGAACACTTTAAGTAACAGAAATTCTAGGTCCTATCAAGACTCAGAGGAGGTAAATAGGTTTAATTTTGTTTTTCCATCAGAAAAAATCAGAAAAGAAAGCGGATCGGACTATGGAGTTTATCTAATGCAAAATGATTTAGATGCTTTTAAAAGAATGCTTCTTTCAAACTCAACACTTCCGGAACCTTCTAAAAATCCAAGAACAAGAAACGACGGACGAGACTTTTTTAACAACAGATTTTATATTAATGTCATTCATGGTGTTGATGAAAAAACAGGAACAATTCAATCAAATTCTTCATACGATTTTTACCACATGCTTTTAAATGAACAAGCATTTAGAAAAATGTTTAAAAGCTCAGCACAAAACCATATTAATTTGTCAAAAGAATATGTAGTTCAGTAAAATTTAGTCTGAAACAATTAAAATTTCTACACGCCTATCTTTGTCTTCACTACCGCCAAGAGGAAATTTATGAGCTAACCCTTCATAAGACATTCGAGACTTTTTAATTCCTTTTTTTAAGAGATAGTCATGAACATATTTAGCCCTAGCAACAGACAAATTTCTTTTGTTTGTTTTTCTGTCAACAGCGTCAAGTTCACCCTCAGTGCAACAAACATGACCTTGAACTATAAAAGAAAATGTTTCATTTTTTAATGTTTCAGCAACTTCATCTAATATTTTTTTTGAAGACCTTGTTAAATAACTATAGCCTGTTATAAACAAAACATTTTCTAGAATTATTTTATTTTTATTTTCAACAATCACTTCTTCAGAAGCTTTTTCTGGATAAGCAATGACAATATCAACCCTTCTGTTTAGAGCTCTTATTATAGAAGGATCAGTTTCGTTCACAATGTTTAAAAGCAACTCTCCTTTGCCGTCAACAGAAACAATTTTTTCAGGGAAGAAAGAAGCGTTAGAGAAGATTTCTTTTATAGCATCAGCTCTGTTTTGTGAAAGTGTAAGGTTGTAGTTTTCAGTTCCCCTGTCATCACAAAATCCGTAGATTTCAATTTTTAAAACTTCGTCTTTACTTAACGAGCTTAAGAACTTTTGAAGTCTTGTTTTTTCTGTTTTTGCTAAACTGTAGATATCAGTATCAAAATACACAGAGTGCTCAATATTAAATTGAGCCAGCAACAAGATTGGAAACAAACATAAAAAGAAAAAAATTTTGTTTTTCAAGACAAGACTTTGTTTTTGAAAGATAAAAGTAATGATTTCATTGAGCTTTCAAGTTCTTGAAAACTGGGAATTTCTGCGCCAGTGTAAATAACAGCAATATTATATGAAAGAGTGTGGCTTATATATTTCGAAGCATTTATTCGAAAAACCTCTCTCATTAATCTTTTGATTTTGTTTCTATTAACGGCAAGTTTGTGTGTTTTTTTTCCAACAGAAAAACCAATTTTAACATTATTGTTTTTAGACTTTTTATAATATAAAGACATTAACGGTGTAGAAACACTACTTATGTTTTTAAACAGCAAGTCAAACTCAGAGGACTTTTTTAGACGATATTTTTGGGTCAAAGGAAAAGACATTAAAAAATAATATAATTATTATCTCTATTTATATCAGCCATTTTGCCTTTTGGGTCAATGAGGATTTTTGAAATATCATTTTTATTTATTTCTAAGTCAAAACTATAATAAGGCTTAGCCCAACTCCAAGACCTCAAAAGCCTAGAGTTTTCAAGAGGTTTTGAACCACGCATTTTGGTCATAGGAATATTATAATTGATAGATTCTCCAGATTTTAAGATTATTTGTAAGTCTATTGGCATTCCCATTTGACCAATTCTTTGTAGAATAATTTTAGTTTTATTTTCTAGCCCATAAACAGAGTTCAAAGAATAATCAATTGTTATTGTTGACTGAGCCCAGTCAAGCAGATACCAATCTAACTCCAGTCCAGAAATCTTTTCAGCGGACCTAATAAAATCATTTGGTTTAGGGTGTTTAAAAGCCCAGTCATCAAAGTATTTTTTTAGGGTTTTGCCAAAGTTATCACGCCCTATTACGTACTCAAGTTGGGATAAAAATATAGAACCCTTATCATAGGAGCTCATCCCATATCCGTTGTTGTATACGAATCTATCCGCATGAGTTGTCATTGGCTCTTCAAGCCCAGTAGCAACCCATCTAAAATAATCTTTATAAGCGTTAGCATTTGGAAGATCCTTCCCTTGATTTAAAACAACATTTAAAGCAACATCATCAATGTAGCTTGTAAAACCCTCATCCATCCAGGCGTGCTTAGATTCATTAGTTGCCATTAGAAATTGAAACCAAGTGTGCGCAATTTCATGAGATGTGACAGAGTAAAGACTTTCCATTGTAGGGTGCCCAACACCATCGATAAAGGTGCAC
Source organism: uncultured Bacteroidota bacterium (assembly GCA_902510415.1). Classification (GTDB taxonomy): domain Bacteria; phylum Bacteroidota; class Bacteroidia; order Flavobacteriales; family Flavobacteriaceae; genus MED-G13. The sequence continues at coordinate 8,362 of CABXBH010000021.1, forward strand.
ATAGCATACTCCATTCCTCCATCACCAGCCATAATAACCGAATATTGATCATAAGGATACTTACCAATTGTTTCACTAAAAAACGTCAAAAAGTTTGCAGAATTTTCTTGAAAATTTTTCCAGAGATTAACATATTCTGAATCACTTTTATAAAAAAAATGCATTCTAGGACCGTCTACGACATCCAAGAAATCATGAATAAAATTTGGATCGGCAGCCCAACTGAAATCATGAACATTAGGAGCAATGAATCTCCAAGAAATTTTGTCATCATGTACAACCCCCTCTTTTAAAGGAGAATAGCCATGACCAATTAATTCAGGGTTTTGTAAATAGCCAGACCCTGCAACAGTATAATCTTTGTCAAGATTTATAGTTACATCAAAATTCCCCCAAATCCCGTAAAACTCTCTACCTATATATGGATTCGCGTGCCACCCCTCATCATCATATTGACAAAGCTTGGGATACCACTGCGACATAGAAAAGGCAACATTGTCTTCACTTTTTTTACCAGACCTTCTAATCATGGCAGGGGTTTGTACAAAAAACTCCATTTCTAAAGTTGTGCTTTCCCCAGCCTTAATAGGCTTATCTAAAGAAACCTCTAAAATAGTTTCTTCAACCTTAAAGCTTACAGGCTTTCCGTCTTGCAACAACCATTTAATTTGAACATCGCCCCAGTCCTCTTCTGGCATTGATAAAAGCTTGTCGGACATACTCCTAGCATCGTCAACAGAATATCTGGAATTTTGCTCTAAATCTGTTCCAGGTTTAAACGCATTAAAATATAAGTGATAAAAAACCCTGTCAAGATTGTCGGGGGAATTATTTGTAAAAATTAATTTTTGCGAGCCGTTATAGGTGTGGTCTTCAACATTAACATCTACTACCATTTTGTAATCCACCGCTTGCTGCCAGCGCCATTGGTTTTCTTGTGAAAATATTAGGAAAGGAAGTGTCAAAAAAGAAATAAGCAGTGTTTTTTTCATAAGTCAAATAAGTTTAATTTTTTATCTAGCCTAATCCCTCGGGCAGTGTTTTTAAGCGAGCCTATTTCTACAAAAGCATCGTGCTCAAAAAATAAAAATACATCATTATCATGACAAAAATTTAAGAAGAGATCTTTTTCCAACAAAGAAGTTAAAGGTCTAATGTCGTAGCCAGGAATATAAGGCAGGGGTACGTGGCCATGGGTAGGAACAAGGTCTGCAGCAAAAGCAATTTTGTTTCCGTTGTAGTTTATAACAGGAATCATCTGCTTCTCTGTATGACCATCCACAAAAAGCACATCAAAACCCAGAGAAGAGCGAGTTAAATAATTGTTCGCATCTTTTACTAAATAATTTAATTGTCCAGACTCCATGATGGGGTCAATATTTTCTTTTAAAAAAGATGCTTTTTCTCTTTTATTCGGGCTTGTTGCCCAACCCCAATGCTCTTGATTGCTCCAATATTTAGCATTTTTAAAAGCAGTTTCATAATTGTTTTCACCGGACCTAATCACGCCACCACCGCAGTGATCAAAATGAAGATGCGTTAGAAAAACATCTGTAATATCGTCACGATGAAAACCGTGAGCTTTTAAAGAAGAATCAAGAGTTTCTTCGCCCCATCGATAGTAATAACTAAAGAATTTTTCACTCTGTTTATCACCCATCCCCGCATCAATTAAAATCAATCTTTCACCATCTTCAATAAGCAAACAACGAGCAGCAATTTTCACCATATTGTTATTGTCAGCAGGGTTAGTTTTTTCCCAAATAGATTTGGGAACAACACCAAACATGGCGCCTCCATCAAGCATAAAGTTTCCAGCAATTATGGGATATAAATTCAATTGAAATTATTATTTACTATTTTTATAAATATAAAACAATATTTTGAAGAAACTAGAGAGAAGCTTAACGTTGCCGGCAGTAATAGCAATTGGGATTGGAGGAATGCTTGGAACAGGAATCTTTGTACTGCCAGGCCTTGCAGCAACTAAGATTGGGGCATCTCTTTGGCTTGCATATTTGATTGCCGCCATATGTATATTGCCGGCAGCCTACTCTAAATCAGAGCTAGCCACTGCTATGCCTAGCTCTGGAGGAACCTACGTATATATAGAAAGAGCTTTTGGTCCATTGTTCGGAACAATTTCTGGCTTAGGCCTTTGGATTGCCCTTGTGTTAAAATGTGCCTTTGCTCTTGTTGGAATAGGCGCTTATGTTTTAGTTGTGCTTGATATGGACAGTGCCGCAGTTACAAAATCTGTTGGTCTTGGCTTCCTGTTTGCGGTATTTATTTTAAACATCGTTGGAGCTAAAAAGGCGGGAAGTTTTCAATCTTATGCGGTTTTGATTGCCGTTTTGGTTTTAATAGCTCTTTTTGTTTTAGGAATTCAAAACATGGACCAAACAACCCCCTTTTTTGCTAAGCTTCAAGACGACACAGTGAAGCTTGCGGGATATAAAGAGTTGGTTTTTGCGGTAGCGTTTGTATATCTTTCATATTCCGGCGTTACAAAAATTGCCGCTATTGCAGAGGAGATAAAAAACCCTAACAAAAACCTGCCTCTTGGGATGATACTTTCACTTTTTATAATAACAGCAATATATATACTGATTTCTTTTGTGTTGACAGCAAATGTTAGTTTAGAGGAGCTAGCAAACAACTATAATCCAATACACACCTTAGCCCTGGATCTAAACATATCTTCTTTTGAGATAAACGAAATTCATGTTGTTGGGGCATCAATTGCTCTCATTGCCGTATTAACGCTTCTTTCAACAGTAAACGCGGGCGTTCTAGCATCATCAAGGTTTCCATTTGCAATGTCTCGAGACGGGCTCCTTCCAGAATTTTGGAGCCAAGTTCACAAAAAGTTTTTAACCCCAGCAAACACAATTGCGATCACTTGTATTGCGATAGCACTAGTCGTTTTGTTTTTAGATGTTTTTGAAATAGCAAAGCTTGCAAGCGCGTTTAAAGTCATGATGTTTGTTTCGGTTAATTTAGCTGTAATTGTTTTGCGAGAAACAGCAGCCCAGTGGTACCAACCAAAATATAAATCACCTCTTTACCCTTGGATTCAAATTTTCGGAATTGTTAGCGGAATTTTCTTTTTAGTGTTTTTAGGGATGACCCCAATGTTAGCAATATTTGGAATATTCATAATAGGTGGGGCGATATATTATTCCTACGGAAAAAACGTAATGCGTTCAGGAGTATTAAAAAACTATGGACACAGGCCTGCGCTTTCGATTTTTGGAAAAAAAGACCAAACTAAAACCGAGATAGCTCAAGATATTAAAACAGCTTCCTCAAAGCTAGATCCAAAAATCGCTTCTGACGCCGGAGCAATAGTTCCTTTATTAGGAAATGAAACATCTCCGGAGATGTTAGTTGAAATGGCAGCAGCAATACAAAGCAAAAACAAAATTCAAGCGCTTAACATTACAGAAATTCCAAACCAAACAGACCTAGACGCTTTTTTAGAAGAGTCACCAATCTCAAACTCTCTTAAACGAAGACTGACTAGATTATCAGGCTCTCAAAAATTAACGGTAGATTTTGAAGCGGTGGTAACTCATGAATTGTCAGACACAATAAACCAGCTGAGTTCACAAAGTAGCTGTGAATGGTTGGTTATGGGATGGGACGGCAGACCTACTACAGGAATATTTATTGCCAATCCAATAGGGTGGCTTCTTGCAAACATAAACTCAAATTTAGCCCTCTATAGAGACAACGGTGTTCGTTATGTTGGAAAAGTGCTTTTAGCTTTAAGGCCTGGAAGAAAAGATAAAAATTTTATTGGAATTGCAAAAAATGTATGTGAATATTTCGGAGCCTCATTGACTTTGCTTCATGTAGTGCCTGAAACTAGCACAACAATAGAAACAATAAAGCACAGGTCAGAAGAAAAGCTCAAACAATCTAAAGCAGACGCCAATGTTCTTGTCATTAAAAGCTCAGACCCAGTAGAAACCATTGCAGAAACATCCGCAAGCTATGACCTCTTAATATTAGGGACCCCAGAAAAAGATAACTGGATTAAGGTTTTGTTCGGCGGAGGTCAAGACAGGTTTACAGAAAGAGCAGCCTGCTCGGTTTTAAGAATTACTCTTAAAGACTAGGCTCTGTATATACTTTAAATCCCAAGAGCATTAAAAGTTTTTTCCCCAACTATGCCATCAGGATTTAGACCATTTTCTTTTTGAAAAAGTTTTACTTTTTCTAGCAGGGTTTTATCAAAATTGCCCGTCTCCTCAAGCTTTAAAATTTTTTGAAGCTCTTTGACGCCATACCCATTTTTACCTAAACGAAGACTTTCTCTTACCAATTCTTTAAAATTATAACCATCATCTCCAAGAGTCAAAACAAGCTTAAAATTATCTATTTTATAATAGATGTCGCCCCCACCCATCCTTGTATACATTTTTCTATAATTCCCGTACCAACCGAAAAGACTTTTACTTAAAGAGTTAGAATGGCTAATTTCATTAAGATTTTTTATACTAGTCTTTGGGTTTAATATTTTAAAGAAATTCAAATCCTTTTTGTAAAACACATAATGATATGCCTCAATTAAACCCCAGGGATCCTTTTTGTCATAAACCAAAGGTTTTGGAACAGAATAATTTGGGGTCACTAGATTAAATTCAATTGTTGGGCTTGAATAAGGCTTGTAGGTTGTACTTGTAGCCCCGCCCTCATTTTTAGTAAATGTTTCTATTTCAAGATAGCTATCATTTCTAAATGACAATTTGTATTTATATGCTCCTGACACCTCCTCTTCAATTAAAACCCTATAAAAGTCTCCATTTTTTTCGAAATCTAAAGATTTTCCATAGGAGGTTCCAGACTCATTTAGCCTCCATTTAAAAAGAGTAGCATGGGTGAAATTTACATTAGAATTAAATGTTATTTCCACCGTTGTGTTTTTTACAACCGCGTTTTTTAACGAAAGGTTTTTAAACTCTGAATCATGCCTTGGAGCGTTTATATAGTCTTGTTTTGAAAGAGGATTATCAAGCAATTGCCATTTGGTTTTATCAGGAAAATGATCCCTAATAAAGTTTTCAGGACTAGCATTAAAGTACTTTGAATTAAAACGACGGACAAAACTATCACCTGCACCAGACCCTGCAGCCCAAGTCAAATCAAAAAGCAGATATTTTCCATCAACTTTAACCACATTCCAAGCATGATTTGAATCATATTCGCCTATTTGACTAGAGCTCGTGATGCCCATACCTGTAACAAAATTATTTTCTATAGATGAGATTTCACAAAGCTCTTTAAAAAGCTCAGAATAATCTTGACAAACACCCTCCATTGAGTTTATTGTGTTTAAAGGGCTTCTGGACCTTTTCCCATAAGCAATTCGATCAGTTATAAATTTTGCAAAAGCATAAACCTTTTCACCATCACTATAGTGCGGCTTAACTATATTGTTGTGTAATTCTTGTACGCTAGAATATTTTTTGTCCGGAATACCTTTTAAATCACTATATATATAGCTATAATCTTGAGACAAGATAATAGACGGAATAAACATTAGCAATATTAGCTTTTTCATCTGCACATTCTTATAACACTAGTTATAAAAAATTATTGCCTAGCCAACAAGAAAACAGAACCTCTAGTCGCTTAGTTTTAACACAGCCATAAAAGCTTCTTGAGGAATTTCTACACTTCCAACTTGACGCATTCTCTTTTTACCTTTTTTCTGCTTTTCTAACAGCTTTCTTTTTCTTGTAATATCTCCACCATAGCACTTGGCAGTTACATCTTTTCTTAAAGCCTTGATTGTTTCTCTTGCGATTATTTTTGTTCCTATTGCGGCTTGAATTGGAACGTCAAATTGTTGCCTAGGAATTAGCTCTTTAAGTTTTTCACAAATCTTTTTCCCAATGTTATATGCATTGTCCGTATGTATTAAAGCAGAAAGAGCATCAACGGGCTTAGAGTTCAATAAAATATCAACCCTAACTAGCTTAGATTGCTGTAATCCAATGGGAGAATAATCAAAAGACGCATAGCCCTTTGAAACAGTTTTAAGCCTGTCATAGAAATCAAAAACAATTTCTGCCAAAGGCATATCAAAAACTAGCTCTACTCTTGTTGTTGTCAAGTATGTTTGACTTTTTATAGCCCCACGCTTTTCAATACATAAAGACATAACATTGCCAATAAAGTCAGACTTAGTTATGATAGAAGCTTTAATAAACGGCTCCTCAACTCGATCAAGAAACGAAGGGTCTGGCAAATCAGAAGGGTTGTTAACTAGAATAACATCTTCAGGATTTTTTTTGGAATAAGCGTGGTAGGAAACGTTGGGAACAGTCGTGATTACTGTCATTCCAAACTCTCTTTCAAGACGCTCTTGAACTATTTCCATGTGAAGCATTCCTAGAAACCCACAACGAAAACCAAAACCTAGCGCAGCTGAACTTTCAGGGACAAAAACTAGAGAAGCATCATTTAATTGAAGCTTTTCCATTGCTCCGCGCAACTCTTCATAGTCTTCAGTATCCACAGGGTAGATGCCTGCAAAAACCATTGGCTTTACATCTTCAAAGCCGGAAACAGCTTCTAATGTAGGGGTTTCAAAATCTGTGATGGTATCACCAACTTTTACCTCTTTAGCCTCTTTAATACCGGTTATTAAATAACCAACATCGCCCGTAAGAATTTCTTGTTTTGGCTTTTGTTTTAGGTTAAGAGTTCCCACTTCGTCAGCAAAATAAGACTTGCCGGTTGCAATAAATTTAATTTTTTGATTTTTTTTAATTGACCCACTAAGAATTCTAAAATATGTTTCTATTCCTCTAAAGGGATTGTATACAGAGTCAAAAATTAATGCCTGTAGCGGCTTATTAGGGTCACCGCTTGGCGAAGGAACCCTTTCAATAATAGCCTCAAGTATTTCTTTTATTCCAAGCCCTGTTTTTGCACTAGCAGGAATTACATCACTTTCTTTACAGCCAAGCAGGTCTACAATATCATCTGTTACTTCAGCAGGGTTTGCACTTGGCAGATCAATTTTGTTTAAAACAGGAATTATTTCTAAATCGTTTTCAAGAGCTAAATAAAGGTTTGATATTGTTTGTGCCTGAATGCTTTGTGCAGCATCTACCACTAATAACGCGCCTTCACAAGCGGCAATTGATCTTGAAACCTCGTAAGAGAAGTCCACATGCCCAGGAGTGTCAATAAGATTTAAAACAAAGTCGTCACCATTATGGTTGTAGTACATCTGTATAGCATGAGACTTAATGGTGATTCCTCTTTCTCTTTCTAAATCCATGTTGTCTAAAAGTTGGTCCTGTTTTTCTCGCTCTGTTACAGACCCTGTAAACTCTAACAGCCTGTCAGCAAGAGTACTTTTTCCATGGTCTATGTGAGCAATAATGCAAAAATTTCTAATATATTTCATCAGATAAAATGAGAGTACAAAAATAAGTAAAATTTGTGGTTATAATGCCATATAAAAGACTTGGTTATCTTTGCAAAAGCAATTTGCATTAAATGGTAAAGATTGGAAACATAGAGCTAGGAAGCTTTCCTTTGTTGTTAGCCCCGATGGAAGACGTAAGCGACCCACCATTTCGCGCCCTTTGTAAAGAAAACGGTGCGGATGTGGTATACACAGAGTTTATATCTTCAGAAGGCTTAATTCGTGATGCAGCCAAGAGCGTTATCAAACTCGATATATACGAAAAAGAAAGACCGGTTGGGATTCAGATTTTTGGAGCCAATCTGGATTCGATGCTTCAAGCAGTTGATATAGTTGAAAAATCTAATCCAGATATAATTGACATTAATTTTGGGTGCCCTGTAAAAAAAGTAGTTTCTAAAGGAGCTGGCGCGGGGATATTAAAGGATATATGTTTAATGGAAAGCTTAACAAAAGCGATAGTTGAAAGAACAAACCTTCCCGTTACTGTAAAAACAAGGCTTGGCTGGGATCAGGACTCAATTAAAATTGTTGAAGTTGCTGAGAGACTCCAGGATATTGGCTGTAAAGCAATTGCAATTCATGGGAGAACAAGAGCCCAAATGTATAAAGGCGACGCTGACTGGAGCTACATAGAAAAAGTAAAAAACAACCCAAGAATGCACATTCCGGTATTTGCAAACGGAGACATAAACACTCCAGAAAAAGCTATGCACGTTAGAGATAATCTTGGCTTGGATGGCGCTATGATAGGAAGAGCTTCAATTGGAAACCCCTGGTTTTTTAACGAGGTTAAACACTATTTCGAAACAGGAACCCATAGAGAGCCGGCGTCAATTAAAGAAAGAGCCTCTGTGGCAAAAAGGCATCTTGAAATGTCGGTAGCATGGAAAGGTGAAAAACTAGGAGTTTATGAAACAAGAAGACATTATTCCAACTATTTTAAGGGGATAGAAAACTTCAAACCTTTTAGACAAAAACTAGTCACAACAGAAACCTCTTCAGAGGTATATCTGATTCTCGATTCTATTGTTGAGAAATTTGCGGAATACTCTTTTTAACATAATAAGATATTATCACGGAAGCGATAAGGCCTAAAGCCATAACAGTTAGAAAAACCAATAAAAAGTTTTTTAATTCAAAAACAACAGGGTAAGCTAAAGAGCTTGTTATCATAAATAGAGAAAGTTTTTGCTGCAGAAATATTAATACAGAGCCAACCACCAAACCTATAATACAACCAACAAAAGAGATTAAAAGCCCCTGATAAAAAAAGATTTTACCAACACTTTTTTTGGCTAACCCCATAACCATTAGAGCCTGTAAGTTCTTTCTTTTTTCAATCACCATCATCATAAGGGCGCCAAACATATTAAACAAAGCAACAACAACAATCAGTGAGAAAATCAAATAAATAGCAACCTGTTCAGTGTTTAACATTTTGTAAAGAGTGCTGTTTTGTTGCACCCTGTTAGCGACGTTAAAACCAGGGCCAAAAAAATCTGAGACAATTTTTTCAAGACCCTTAGCATCTTCAGTATTAAAAATATTTACAGCCCCAATTTCCTGTTCAGCTAAACCAAACAGCTCTTGAGCAAGAGCCATATTTGTAAAAACAATACTGTTGTTTAGCTCTTCATTAATTGAAAAGATTCCTGAGGCTAAAACTTTTTCAGATTTTAGTATGTCTTTTTCAGAAAAAACCTGACCCTTACCAGGCTTCGGGACATAAAGATTTATGGGGTTAAGCCCGTCTTGTGTACTTATTCCCAAATCGTAAGCAGAGCTCCAACCAATAACAATTTCATTACCGCTGCTTTCAAACCAAGACCCTTGATAAATTATAGAGTCGATATTCCTTTTTGGAAAACGGTCATCAAGCCCTCTTATAATCATAATGCGATTGTTGTTGTTTATAGACATCAACGCCTTGTCTTCAATAGAGTTGTAATAGTTAATTTTACGATCTTCCAAAAAGGCTTTCATCTCATTAGTGAATTTAAAAACCTTCCCTTTGTTGGGGGTAATTTTAAGACTAGGAGAAACAGATGAAATAAACTCAAGACTATAATTTTTTAAACCACTAAAACCAGACAAAACGATTATCATTGCAGCCGCACTTACAATAACACCTGTAATAGCAAGAATTGACATATAGTTAATTGCAGAATTTTGGCTTTTTGTATAAAAGTATCGGAGCGATATGTAGCGGCTAAAATTCAAAAACTATTTTCTTAAAGGATTGTCAAGCCCCTTAAGGGAGTCTTCTATTTTTTCAATATAGTCTAGTGAATCATCCAAGAAAAAGATTAATTCAGGCACTTTTCTTAATTGATTTTTTGCCTTTTGAGCGACCTCATGACGAACCCTTCCAGAAATTTTAGAAACTTCTTCTAATATTTGTTTGGACATTTCGGAAGGAAAGACACTTAAAAATACTTTAGCAACTGAAAAATCAACTGTTACAGATACTTTTGTAATTGAAAGAAGAATTCCAAGGTTTCCCTGCTTCTTGATTCTGTTCTGTAAAATTTCTGCAATGTCTTTTTGAAGGAGCTTTGAAACCTTTTTTTGTCTAGTTGTTTCCATTTGGTAAAATTAGAACATTTACTCAATTAAAATAAAAAAAATAAATTTAAGCTAAATTTGTATTGTGATTAATAAAATTGAACATATAGGAATAGCGGTAAAAGATTTAAAAAAATCTGAAGAACTGTTTCAAAAATTATTAGGGGAAGGGCCTTATAAAAATGAAGAAGTTTACTCAGAAGGGGTAACAACTTCCTTTTTTAAAGTTGGACAACAAAAAATCGAACTTTTAGCAGCAAGCAATTTAGAGTCTCCAATTCAAAAATTTATAGAAAAAAGAAATGAAGGGGTTCATCATATTGCCTTACATGTTGATAGTATCGAGACTGAGGTGCAAAGGCTTGAAGCCTTAGGTTTTGAATTTATTTCAACAACTCCAAAAAAAGGGGCAGACAACAAAAGAATTGTATTCTTACACCCAAAAACAACAAACGGAGTTCTTGTAGAGCTTTGTGAAGACATTTAAGATTTTTTGCCATTAACAAAACATTCATTAATATTGCAAACTATTTGGTCCTATAGCTCAGTTGGTTAGAGTAGATGACTCATAATCATTTGGTCCCTGGTTCGAGCCCAGGTGGGACCACAAAAAAACCCCTCATTTGAGGGGTTTTTCATTGGACTAATTCTTAAGTTTTACATCATAACTAGAGTGACCTCTAACTCAATGTCGTCAAGAATTAACTTATCTCCTAAATTTTCAAAGAAGCTGCCTGAACCATATCTAACATCGTATTTTGACCTGTCAAAAACTAATTTTGCAGTCATTGTATTTGATTCATCATTTAGAACAAAAGAAACTTGGGCGCTATGAGTAGCACCCTTAATTGTAAGGTTTGCTGTAGCGTTATATTTATTGTTTCCTGTCTTTGTAACTTTTTCAATTTTTAGCTCAGAGGTGTTAAACATCTCAACAGAGAAAAAGTCATTTGACATAAGGTGTCCTTCTAAGGACTTTTTTCCTTTTCCAGAAAGATCGTCAACAGAAAGAGAGTTCATGTCAACCACAAAACTTCCTCCCACCAACTCATTTCCGTTAAAACTTACATCAGCAGATTTGAAAGACAAAGAGCCATAATGTGATTTTCCCGAAATTTGTGTCCCGGTCCACTTAACCGAGCTGTTCTCTAAATCAACTTGTGCTTGAGAAACACTAAAAACCCCCGTTAATAAAAATAGAATTAATAATTTTTTCATGATTTTTTACCATAAGGGAATAAAAATCATGCCAGAAAAAAGAACCCAATTATATTTTAAACTTTTCTTTAGCTTTTTTAAATAAAGAAATAGCTTTATCCATTTGCTTTCTGGTGTGACTTGACGAAATTTGTACCCTAATTCTTGCAAGTCCTTTTGGCACTACAGGATAGGAGAAGCTGACGACATAAACACCATTTTCATATAAATAGTCTGCTATATCACTTGCCTTTTGATCGTCATATATCATAATTGGTACAATCGGGTGTGTTTCTCCTTTTATGTCGTATCCAGTTTTGGAAACTTCTTCTCTGAAGTAAGCGGTGTTTTCTTTTAAAGAACGGATAATTTCTGGATTTTCACTTACCATTTCAATTGCTTTTAAAGATGCGCCAACAATGCTTGGAGCAAGCGTATTTGAAAAAAGGTAAGGACGTGATTTTTGCCTCAATATTTCTACTATTTCTTTTTTCCCAGACGTGAATCCACCACTACCACCACCAAGAGCTTTGCCAAGCGTGCCAGTAATTACATCTACCTTTTCAATAACACCACAATGCTCATGAGTCCCCCTACCAGTTTCTCCAACAAAACCTGTTGCATGACAATCATCAACAAATACTAATGCGTTATGTTTTTTTGCAAGGTCACAGATTTTGTCCAGTTGCGCTATTGTGCCATCCAT
>CABXBH010000022.1 GCA_902510415.1 uncultured Bacteroidota bacterium
CCCTTGGATTTACTTTTATGTATATTATGCAAAAGATACCTTACCATTACTTTAGAGGTATTTCAATTTTGATGATTCCTGTGGTCATCGTATTATTACTCTACACCTTATTACAGCCTAGTGTTATTGATTCCCTAACAAACACAAATAGATGGATAAAAATTCCTTTAGTAGGATTCACATTTCAACCTTCAACGCTGGCAAGCGTAATATTAATGATATACGTTTCAAGATATTTAGCTAAAATTAAAGATGTTGAAATAAGTTTTAGTAAAACTATTTTACCATTTTGGATTCCAATATTGACAATTTTACTGCTGATTTTGCCAGCTAATTTTTCAACAACAGCAATATTATTTAGTATGATAATTTTACTTTGCTTTGTTGGAGGCTATCCTTTAAAATATTTACTGGGAGTAATAATAAGTGGAATTTTAGTTTTAACCATTTTTATTCTTACTGTTAAAGCATATCCAGGAATTTTTCCTAATCGTGTTGATACATGGAAAAGTAGAATTGAAAATTTTGTTAATAAAGAAAATTCAACGCAAAATTATCAAATTGAAAAAGCAAAGATTGCTATAGCCACTGGAGGAGTTAAAGGATTAGGTCCAGGAAAAAGTGTGCAAAAGAATTTTCTACCACAATCATCATCAGATTTTATTTTTGCAATAATTATTGAAGAATATGGTTTGATTGGCGGGTTGTCTATTCTTTTAGCTTACACTTTATTCCTTTTAAGAATCATTATTATTTCAAATAAATCAGAAAGTGTTTTTGGATCTCTATTGGTCATTGGACTTGGTATTCCAATTGTATTTCAAGCACTGATTAATATAGGTGTATCAGTTGAATTATTTCCCGTCACTGGTCAGCCACTTCCACTTATCAGTAGTGGGGGTACCTCTATTTGGATGACATGTATTGCTATTGGAATCATTCAAAGTGTTAGAAATGGAGCTGAAGTTGAAATTAATAATGATATGGATGATAATCCATTAGAAATTTTAAAAGAAACGATATAGATGAATAGAAACAGAATAATATTATCAGGTGGTGGAACTGGAGGTCATATTTATCCTGCTATTTCTATTGCTAATGAATTATTATTAAGAGAAAAACATTCTGAGATTCTGTTTGTAGGGGCAAAAAACAAAATGGAAATGCAAATTGTGCCGAAACATGGATTTAATATATTAGGCCTATGGATTTCTGGTTTTAACAGAATAAATCTGTTTAAAAATATTTTAGTTCCACTAAAATTAATAGTTAGTGTTTTACAGTCATTAATCATAATTAAAAAGTTTAAACCTGATGTAGTAATAGGAACAGGAGGATACGCCAGTGGACCAATTCTTTACATAGCAAATTTGTTAAATATCCCTACTTTAATTCAAGAACAGAATTCATACCCTGGAGTGACAAATAAAATACTATCAAAAAAAGTAAATACAATTTGCGTAGCTTATAAAAACTTAGAAAGATACTTCCCTGTAGATAAAATAGTTCTTACTGGAAACCCCGTAAGAACTAATATTTCTGAAAATAGAGATTCATTTGATAAAGGAATTGAATTTTTTGGTTTAGATCCAAATAAAAAAACAATGTTAGTTATTGGTGGGAGCTTAGGCTCAAGAGAAATAAATAAAGCTATTTATTCTATGATAGATTATTTAGACTATATAAATCTTCAAGTTATTTGGCAGTGTGGTAAATTATATTTTGATGAATATAGTCAAAAAAGTATATCAGAAAATATAAGATTACATGCTTTTTTAGATAATATTGGATTAGCTTTTTCTGTATCTGATTTTATAATTTCAAGAGCTGGCGCAAGTTCAGTTTCAGAATTATCAATTATTGGTAAACCAGTCATCTTTATTCCCTCTCCAAATGTTGCGGAGAATCATCAATTAAAAAATGCACAGGCTATTGTTAAAAACGACGGGGCAATTATCGTAGAAGAAAAAGAATTGGAAGTATTAAAGAGGAAAATTAACGAATTAAATTCATCTTCTGAAATGAGAAATAAGTTGTCTAAAAATATAAAAAAATCTGCATACGTAAATGCAACAAGAGATATAGTAGACGAGATTAAAAAAATAATAAACTAATGAATATAAGTTCGTTAAATAGCGTCTTTTTTATAGGAATAGGAGGAATCGGTATGAGCGGTTTAGCTAAATACTTTTTAGATAAAAATGTTAAGGTATATGGATATGATAAAGACTCATCTTTTATTACCAAAGATTTGATAAATAAAGGAGCAAATATTTTTCATAATTATATAGATATTGATATTAGTAAATTTAATTCAAATGATGACAGTAATTTAATCATTTATACACCAGCAGTTCAAATGAATCATCCATTGCTATCTGGTTTTGTTAAACAAGGTTTTGATATTTTTAAACGTGCAGAAGTTATAGAACAAATTTCTAAAAAGAGTAAATGTATCGCTATTGCCGGCACTCATGGAAAAACTACAACAACTTCAATACTAGCACATATTTTTAACGAAGCAGATTTTTCATTTCTAGCATTTGTTGGAGGAATAATGGAAAATTATAATTCTAATTACATCTATAGTGGTGATGATTATATAATTGTTGAAGCAGATGAATTTGATAAGTCTTTTTTGAGATTAAATCCTGACTTTGCCTGTATAACTTCAATGGATGTTGACCACTTAGATGTTTACCAAGATTCAACTAAACTTATTGAAGCGTTTAGAGAATTTAAAAATAATCTTAAACCAGGAGGGTTTATATTATCAAATGAAAATGTAGAGATAGACTCAATTAAATATGGGATTGGAAATGATGCAAAATATAAAGCTGTCAATATTAACCACACTAGCCAGTATTCTAAATTTGATTTACAGCATATCAATGGTGAAATTAAAAACATTAAAGTACAATTACCAGGATTACACAATATAATGAATACAGTTGCTGCTGTAACAATTGCTTTAGAAGTTGGAATTACAGAAGAGCTAATTTTAAATGCAATTAGCACCTTTAAAGGAGTTGAAAGAAGATTTTCATATACTATTAATGAGGAGAGTTTAGTTCTCATTGATGATTATGCTCATCATCCTGAAGAAATAAAACAGGTTTATTCAACTTTAAAATCAATTTATCCAAAAGAAAAATTATTAGTTGTATTTCAACCACATCTTTTTTCTAGAACTAGGGATTTGATGGATGAGTTTGCAACAGAACTATCCAAGTTTGATGCTGTTATACTTTTAGAAATTTATCCAGCAAGAGAGAAGCCAATACACGGGATAAATTCGAAATTGTTGCTAAGTAAAATAGATTTAGAAAATAAGATTTTATGTAGTAAGTCAGAGATTTCAAATCTAATTAAAGGTATTGGTTATAAGATTAATGTTACACTCGGTGCAGGCGATATAGGTAATGAAGTTCAACAAATAAAACAAGAATTGGAATATGCGATTTAATTGGAATAAAATACTATTATTTTTTATATTGATTTTATCGATAGGGATTTTATATGCTTCTAACATAAAAAATAATTCTAGAACAATTGACAATATAAATATTTCTATAAAGCCTAAATCCAATTATTTTATTTCAAATGATTCAATTAGAAGTTTAATAAATAATGAGTTTAATTTTCATAAAGATTCAATTTATCTATCTCGCATTGAAAAAATAATAGATTCAAATACGTACGTTGAAAAATCTGAAGTTTATAAAACTGTTGGGAATCAATTAGAGATAACGGTGATTCAAAAGGAGCCAATTGCAAGAATAATTTCATCGGATAGTATTTTTTATCTAGATAAAAATTCAAATTTTATGAGTCTTTCGGAATTACAGTCTGTTAAGGTGCCTGTAATTTTTGGCTATAATGAGTTTTCGGATTTAAAATTTCTTACAAATATTTCACTGATGATTAAAGAAGATATTTTTTTAAATAAAAATATTTCTCAGATTTTAATAGATGCAGAGCAGCGTATTAGTTTAAAGCTAAAAGGTTTTAAAACAATAATTGAAATTGGTGACAATAAAAATTTAAAAAATAAAATTCAAAATCTAAATGCATTTTATAATAGAGCTTTTACAAAAAATGAAATTGACAAATACAAAAAATTAAATCTGCAATTTGAAAATCAAGTTGTAGCAGTTAAATAATAAATATTATGAGAGAAAATATGATTTCGATAGGATTAGATATAGGAACAACTAAAATTGTTGCAATGATTGGTCAAACGAATGAATTCAATAAAATAAAAATCTTAGGAGTTGGAAAATCTATTAGTTTAGGAGTTCATAGAGGGGTTGTAAATAATATCACTCAAACTATTCAGTCCATTCAGCAGGCTGTTTCTGAAGCAGAAGAAATTTCAGGAATCAAAGTAGACGGGGTTACCGTTGGTATTGCTGGACAACATATAAGAAGTTTACAGCATAGTGATTACATTACAAGAAATAACTCAGAACAAGTGATAGATGAAGAAGATATTGAGAAGCTAATCAACCAAGTTCATAAATTGGTAATGCTTCCTGGTGAAGAGATTATCCATGTATTACCTCAAGAATTTAAGGTAG
The DNA here is from genome assembly GCA_902510415.1 of uncultured Bacteroidota bacterium. GTDB lineage: Bacteria > Bacteroidota > Bacteroidia > Flavobacteriales > Flavobacteriaceae > MED-G13. The sequence goes on from CABXBH010000022.1 coordinate 4,581, forward strand.
ATGGGCAAGCCGAAATAAAAGAGCCAATTGGAATGTATGGAGGTAGATTAGAGGCAAACTTTCATGTGGTTGTAGGTCAAGTATCTTCCATTAGAAATATTGGAAGATGTATAAAAAGTGCTGGTTTAGATTTAGATGGAATCACTCTTGAACCATTAGCTTCTGCAAATGCGGTTTTAAGTCATGAAGAGAAAGAGGCTGGGGTTGCTTTAATAGATATTGGTGGAGGGACAACTGATTTAGCAATTTTTAAAGATGGTATAATAAGACACACAGCTGTAATTCCGTTTGGTGGTAATGTCATAACAGAAGATATAAAGGAAGGTTGTTCGATAATTGAAAAACAAGCTGAATTGTTAAAGGTCAAGTTTGGGTCTGCGTGGCCAAATGAAAACAAGGAAAATGAAATAGTTTCAATTCCAGGACTTAGAGGAAGAGATCCTAAGGAAATTTCTCTAAAGAATTTATCTAAGATAATTCATGCCAGAACGGTTGAAATTATAGAACAGGTTTATTTAGAGATTAGGAACTATGGTCATGAAGAGCAAAAGAAAAAATTGATTGCAGGTATTGTATTAACAGGAGGCGGTAGTCAGTTAAAACATTTAAAGCAATTGGTAGAATATACAACCGGAATGGATACCAGAGTTGGGTATCCAAATGAACATCTTGCAGGAGATACGGATAAGTCAGTTACAAGTCCGTTGTACGCAACTGCTGTTGGGCTATTGATGGATGGTCTCTCAAAACTTGAAAAAACTAATTCGGAAAATTCCGAAATAGAAAATTCCGAAATAGAAAATGAAATTGAATCAAATGATGAAGAAAGTTCTTCAAATGATTCTGAAAAACCGGAAAATAAAACAAAAATTCCAAGAGAATCTTTTTTAGATAAACTAACAAAGAATCTTCAAGAATTTTTAGATAACGCTGAATAATAAAATAAAAACTGTACCATGGATGAAAATTTAGATTTAGGAATTAGTTTTGATTTGCCTAAGAATCAATCAAACGTAATCAAAGCAATTGGAGTTGGTGGTGGCGGAAGTAATGCCATTAATCATATGTATAGACAAGGAATTAAAGGAGTTGATTTCGTTATTTGTAATACTGATGCACAAGCACTAAATAATAGCGGAGTACCCAATAAAATTCAATTAGGGGTTAACCTGACGGAGGGATTAGGAGCTGGAGCAAACCCCGAAGTTGGCGAAAAGGCTGCACTAGAAAGCGCAGAGGATATCATGGCAATGCTTAATGTGAATACTAAAATGGTATTCATTACTGCCGGAATGGGCGGAGGAACAGGAACGGGTGCTGCTCCGATTATCGCACAAATGGCAAGAGAAATGAATATTTTAACTGTTGGAATTGTTACAACACCCTTTAGTTTTGAAGGAAAAATTAGAAATGATCAAGCGCAATCTGGTATTGAAAAATTCAGACATCATGTTGATTCTTTAATAATAATAAATAATAATAAATTACGAGAAGTATATGGTAATTTAGGCTTTAAAGCTGGATTTTCTAAAGCTGATGAGGTCTTGTCAACCGCATCCAAAGGAATAGCAGAGGTTATCACCCATCATTATACACAAAATATTGATCTTAAGGATGCGAAAACGGTTTTAAGTAATAGTGGTACAGCGATTATGGGAGCTGCTTCTTCTTCTGGAAATAACAGAGCAAATGATGCAATAATAAAAGCACTAGATTCTCCTCTTTTAAATGATAATAGAATAACCGGAGCCAAGAATGTATTGTTATTAATTGTTTCTGGAAATGAAGAAATTACAATTGATGAAATAGGCGAGATAAATGATTATATACAAGAACAGGCAGGATATGGTGCAAATATAATTATGGGTGTTGGAGAAGATTCTGAATTATTGGATGCGATTTCTGTAACAGTGATTGCAACAGGATTTAATGTTGATCAGCAAAATGAAATTTCAAATACTGAGCCAGAAAAAATAGTTCATGAGTTAGAGGGTAATAATTTATTTTCACACGTTTCTGAAATTAATGAATCTGATGATAAAATAGACGAAGAAATTGAAATTGAAAATAGTGATAAGATTATCCATACTTTAGAAGATGAAGTTCAAAATGAAATAGGTTTAGATAATCAACTCGAAAATGAAAATGATCTATTAAATGATGTAGAAGAAAAAATAGTACATTTACTGGAAGAGGTTGAAGATGACATTAATCTTGATATTGAAGATGAAATTTCTGCATTAAAACCTATAGAAAAAAATCTGAATGACACCTATTTCGAAGATTCAGATAAAATTACAGAGTCAGACAAAGAAATTCAGGAATTTGAAAATGATTTTGAAGTTGAAGCTTCGTCAATCGAATGGTCTTTATTCGATGAAAAAGAAAATAATATTGTTTCAGAAAACAACTCTCAAGATATTGATATAAGGCAAAATGAAGTTAATGATGAGGGTGATAATGATGAGGGTGATAATGATGAAGAAAATGAAGAAAATCATTTACTTGAATCTGTAATTGAAATTGAAAGTAAAATGAATTCATCTGAAACAGAAACTACAACGATTGAAGCTATTGATGAATCTCAAAACGATGATTTGCAAGATAGTTTTAATTCATCGGTTTCAGATTTGCAAAAACAAAGATCTGCTGAGAGAAGGCTACGCATGAAAGAATTTAATTACAAGTTTAATAAGTCAAAAATTGATGATATTGAAAGGGAACCTGCTTACAAAAGAAGAGGAGTTGAATTAGAGAATAAAAATTATTCCGATGAAAATGAAATTTCTAGAACATCAATTACATTAGACGAGAATGATGATATTAAAATTAGAAAAAACAATTCTTTTCTTCACGATAATGTAGATTAATATGAGCCAAGAATCAAAATTGAACTATCTCTTTCAAAATTTGTATTAAATTATTTTTCTATGAACAAAAAAAATATTTTGGTTACTGGTGGAGCAGGATACATAGGTTCTCATACTTTAGTAGAGTTATATAATTCTGGTTATAGACCCGTTGTAGTTGATAATTTGTCCAATAGCTCATTGAATAATATTAAAGGGGCTGAGCAAATAATAAAAAGTAAGATTGATTTCTATAAAGTTGATTGCACAGATTTTAACCAAATGGATAAGGTGTTCAAGGAACAAAAAAATATTAATGCAGTTATACATTTTGCTGCTTACAAATCAGTAGAGGAATCCCTAAGACAACCAGATAAATATTTCTCTAATAACATTGGTTCACTAGAAACATTGATGAATTTAATGAATAACCATAATGTTAATAACATTATTTTTTCTTCTTCATGTACCGTGTATGGAACCCCACAATTTTTACCTGTAAACGAGTTGGCACCTTTTGGAAAAGCTGAATCACCCTATGGTGAAACAAAACAATTATGTGAAAAATTACTCGAAGAGTCTGAAATTAACAGTATCTCACTAAGATATTTTAACCCAGTTGGATCTCACCCTTCATGTTTGATTGGAGATTGCTCGGATGATAAACCAAACAATTTAGTTCCAATTATTTGTGAGGTGGCTAGTGGAAAAAGAAAGTCTATGCAAATATTTGGTAATGATTATGATACTCATGATGGTACATGTGTGAGAGATTATATTCATGTTGTTGACTTAGCAAAAGCACATACAATGGCTCTAAATCATATTTTGAATAATACTAAAATAAAAACTGCTTATAACATTGGAGTAGGTAAAGGCGTAAGTGTTCGGGAGGTTATTGATTCATTTGAAAAAGTTAATGACTTAAAAATATCATACGAATTAGGTCCAAGAAGAGCTGGTGATGTCGAGAAAATTTATTCAGATAATACTAAAATTAATGATGAATTAGGTTGGTTTCCAGTTATGAGTTTTGAGTCAGCCCTAGAAACTGCTTGGAATTGGGAAAAATTAAAAAATTTATAAACAGTATATTTAAACTTTAAACATATTAATATGGGTTTAGAATTAAAAATTGCAACTGCCCTCAAAGAGGCAATGAAAAGTAAAAATCAAACAGCATTAACAGCGCTAAGAGCAGTTAAGTCAGCTATTTTATTACATAAAACTCAGAAGTCATCTGATGGAGAAATGTCTCAGCAAGACGAAATGAAAATACTACAAAAGCTTGTAAAACAGAGAAAAGACAGCGCTGATATTTACAAAAATCAGGGTAGAAATGATTTAGCTGACCCTGAGTTAAAAGAGGTAGAGATAATACAGCAATTCCTACCCGAAGCGCTTTCAGAAGATGAGGTTAAAGAGGTTGTAAAATCTATCATTGATGAAACCGGAGCAGAGGGTATGAAAGATATGGGTAAAGTTATGGGTATATCAACAAAGAGACTTATGGGAAAAGCTGATGGTAAAATGATATCTATAATAGTTAGAGAATTTTTATCATGAAAAAAAAAGGCTCAGTAGTTCAACTGGATAGAATATCAGATTTCGGCTCTGAGGGTTGGAGGTTCGAATCCTCCCTGGGCCACTTACTTTTATTCTTTTTTGTGATATTCACAAATCTTTCAGCACAGGAAATGGTCTCTAAAATTGAACTTTCAAAAGAAGTTTATGAAACATCTGGATTAGAGTTAGTTGGAAATAATTTAATCACTTTAAATGACTCTGGAAACCCTGCATCATTATACTATTTAAATTATAATGGAGGAATTATTTTTGAACGTAACTTTTATAATTTACAAAATAATGATTGGGAAGATTTGGCAGCAGATGACAAATTTATCTACATAGCTGATTTTGGTAATAACTTTGATACCAGAGATAATTTAAGAATAATTAAGGTTCCAATAAATCCTGAAAATAACTCTGTAGACCTAATTAATTTTAATTATCCTGAGCAAAAAGATTTTAGTTTTAAACAGCAATCATCATACGATGGCGAGAGCTTAATTTCTTACGAAAATAATTTAATAATTTTTACAAAAAACAGGGCTAGAAAAATCACAGAAATATACAGAGTTCCAAAAGAACATGGAAATTATAAAGCAGAACTAATTGGCCAAATAGATGTCGAGTCGATTGTAACAGCTGCCGATTATGATGCTAAAAAAAGATTACTTGTACTAACTTCTACAACTGATTTTAATGAATATTATATTATTAAAATCAAAAATTTTGATATTTTGAATCTTGATAATTTGAAGTTTAAGAGGTACAAAATTCCGATAGGAAAAACTCAAGTAGAGGCAATTAAAATAATAAATAAAAATAATTTTTGGATAACATCAGAAGCTGAATTATTTGGCAAACCAATGATGTACAAAATTTCTTTGAAATAATCTATATTCATTATAATCTGAAATAATAATTTTCATAGATTTGCGTTCTTTATTTATTATTTATGTCAACAAACTTAACCAAACATAATTTTAGTGTCTCAAGACAAAAAAGAGAACAAATTTGTGGTCACAAAGGCAAAGTATTATGGTTTACAGGCTTATCAGGTTCAGGTAAGTCTACATTAGCCAATTCACTTGACGAAAAATTAAATTCAAAAAATTACAATACCTACATATTAGACGGCGACAATGTTAGGATGGGTTTAAATAGAGATCTGGGGTTTTCCCCCGAGGATAGAAAAGAAAATATTAGAAGGATTAGTGAGGTTGCTAAGTTGTTTGCCGATTCAGGAAAAGTTGTAATGACTGCATTTATTTCACCTTACTTTGATGATAGAAATGAAGCTAGAAAATTAATTGGGGATGATTTTATAGAAATATTTGTTAACACTTCTTTGGAAGTTTGTATAGATAGAGACCCGAAAGGTCTATACAAAAAAGCTATTAGCGGAGAGATTAAAGGATTCACTGGTATTGACGCCCCTTACGAGGTGCCTAAAAATCCCGATATAGAAATTAACAATATGACTATTGAAGAATCGGTCAATTTTATAATTAACAAATTAAAATTTTAAACATTCAATATGTGGAAAAAAATTAACCACGGTGGAGATCCAACAAAAAATATTGACAAAAAATATGCAATCTTTGTTGGCAGGTATCAACCCTATCATTTTGGACATATTGAATTGATAAAACAAAAACTGAGTCAAGGAATTCCTGCACTCATAATGGTTAGAAATATAGAGCCGGATGAAAGAAATCCATTTACTACTGAACAAACAGTAAGTATGATTAAAAAGTATCATGCAGCTCATGGAGATGATGTTGAAGTTATGATTATTCCAGATATTGAATCAGTAAATTACGGCAGAGGTGTTGGGTACGAAATTAACGAATATCAACCTCCTTCTGACAGTGGAGCTATGTTCATTTCTGCGACAAAAATTAGAGAATCAATTAAAAATGGTGACAGCACATGGAAGTCAATGGTTGATAGTTCTTTACATAGTGATATTGAAAACTTTTTAACAGTTTAAATTTACTCTACTGCTGCTCTTCCCAATATGCATTTGATTTAAAATTATTTTTGTTAAATTTTAAAAAAAAGTATTTTTTTATTTGTTGAATATATTTAAAGTTGTTTTATATTTGCAAGACATTTGAGGATAAATTTGTAATGATTGCCACCTCACAAAAAAAAGCTAAAAGACATGAAAAATCCTTCTATTTTAAAAACCCTTATCAGATCCAAAGTCCTTGTTTTGGATGGTGCAATGGGAACTATGATTCAAAAATTAAAATTTGATGAATCGCATTATCGTGGTGAAAGATTTAAAAACTATGATATTCTATTGAAGGGTAATAATGATCTATTATCAATTACTCAGCCTAAAGCAATTTTAAACATCCATAAAGAATATTTAGAGGCTGGCGCAGATATAATTATGACAAATACCTTTTCTTCCACTTCCATTGCGATGGCGGATTACAATATGGAATCTCTTGTTCATGATTTAAATTATGAGTCAACACAATTAGCTAAAAAAGCGGTCAAAGAATATGATTCGCCATATAAACCAAGATTTATTGCTGGTTCAATCGGACCAACTAACAAAACTGCAAGTATGTCTCCTGATGTTAATAATCCTGGTTTTAGAGAAGTTCATTTTGACGACTTGGTAGTATCTTATTTTGAACAAATATCTGCCTTGGTTGACGGTGGAGTAGATATATTATTTGTTGAAACGGTTTTTGATACTCTTAATGCTAAAGCTGCTCTTTTTGCAATAGAAAACTATAATATTAAAAATTCTGTCAGCGTTCCAATAATGCTAAGTGGTACCCTAACTGATGCAAGTGGTAGGACTTTATCTGGGCAAACTTTAGAGGCATTTATAACTTCGGTATCACATATAAATTTATTAAGTATTGGGCTTAATTGCTCCTTTGGGGCTGCTGGACTATTCCCTTACATAAAAAAAATGTCCCTTACAACAGATTTACCCATTTCTGTTCATCCTAATGCAGGCTTACCTAATGAATTTGGAGAATATGATCAAAGTTCTGGTCAAATGCAAAATCTAATAAAAGACTTTCTTGAAAATAAAATAGTCAATATCATCGGAGGATGTTGTGGGACTACTCCTGATCATATTTCTTTGATCTCCGAAATCGCAAATGATTATAATGTTAGAAAAATAAATTAATTCATTTTGAAAAATAAAAAATATTTAACATTATCGGGATTAGAAGTTTTAAAGGTAACACCAGAAACCAACTTTGTAAATATTGGTGAAAGAACCAATGTTACTGGATCACGAAAATTCTTAAGATTAATAGAAAACAATAATTTTGAGGAAGCAGTTGAAGTTGCAAGAGAACAAGTAAATGGTGGAGCTCAGATTATTGACATTAATATGGATGAGGGAATGATCGACGGAGTTTCTTCGATTTCCAAGTTCATAAATCTAATTGCTGCTGAACCAGATATTTCAAGAGTGCCCATTATGATAGATAGCTCAAAATGGGAAATAATTGAAGCAGGTCTTAAATTGATTCAGGGTAAAGGAGTTGTTAATTCAATAAGCCTAAAAGAAGGAGAAAATTTATTTAAAAAATATGCTAATAAAATTAAAAGATATGGTGCAGCAGTTGTAGTTATGGCCTTTGACGAAGTGGGTCAAGCTGATAGCTATGAGAGAAGAATTGAAATATGTAAAAGATCATATGATATATTAGTTAATGAGGTTAATTTCAACCCCGAAGATATTATTTTTGATCCAAATATTTTTCCTGTTGCAACAGGGATGGAAGAACATAAAAATAATGCTCTTGATTTTATCAGGGCAACAAAATGGATTAGAGATAACTTACCTTATGCTAATGTTAGTGGAGGGGTCAGCAATGTGTCCTTTTCGTTTCGTGGCAACAATGTTGTTAGAGAAGCTATGCACTCCGCATTTTTATATCATGCTATTAAAAATGGGATGAATTTAGGAATTGTCAATCCTTCAATGTTGATTCCATATACCGATATTGAAGATAAATTATTAGTTCTTGTTGAAGATGTTTTATTAAACAGAAACGAAGATGCAACTGAGAATTTATTAGACTATGCGGAAAAAATAAAAGATTCTAAAACAACAAAGGCGATAAAGAAAGATGAGTGGAGAAAAGACAGTTTACAAGATAGAATTGACTATTCTCTTGTAAAAGGTGTTGATAAGTATATAATTGAAGATACAGAGGAGGCAAGATTAAATTCTAAAAAACCAATAGAAGTTATAGAAAACAATTTAATGCATGGTATGAACATAGTTGGTGATTTGTTTGGATCTGGAAAAATGTTTTTACCTCAAGTTGTAAAGTCGGCAAGAGTAATGAAAAAATCTGTTGCATATTTAGAGCCATATATCGAAAAAGACAAAAAGTCATCTGCAAATGCAAAGGCTAAAATTTTAATGGCAACTGTAAAAGGTGACGTGCATGATATCGGAAAAAATATCGTTAGTGTTGTTTTAGCTTGCAATAATTTTGAGATTGTAGATTTAGGAGTGATGGTTCCTCCTGAAAAAATTATTTCAGAGGCATTAAAGCATAATGTCGATATCATAGGTCTTTCAGGTTTAATTACTCCTTCACTAGACGAAATGATTTTTTTAGCTCAAGAATTAAAAAGAAATAATATAAATATACCTTTGATGATTGGAGGTGCTACAACTTCAAAAGCTCACACTGCCGTTAAAATTCATCCTGAAATCGATAGTGGTCTGGTTCATGTCAAAGATGCATCTTCTGCTGTGGTTGTAGTAAATAATATCATTGGAAATAAAAATAAACTGTACTTCGATGAGATAAATAAAGAATACAATGACCTAAGAGATGGATTCTTGGAAAGAAAGGTTTTAAAGGAATATTTAACTATTGAACAGGCAAGGGAAAATAAATTTAAAATCAATTGGAATAATGAAAAAATTATTAAACCTAAAAAACTTGGAATTGAAATAATTGAGGACTTAGATTTAAATTTTTTAATAGAGTTTATTGACTGGACACCATTTTTTAGAACATGGGATCTCCACGGCAGATTTCCAAAAATATTAGAAGATGATGTTGTTGGAGAACAGGCTAAAATTTTATATGAGGATGCCTTGGAAATTCTTGATAAAATTTTAAACGAAAAATGGTTAAAAGCCAAAGCTTGTTATGGTATTTTTCCTGCTAACTCTTTAGGGGATGATATTGAGGTTTATCAAGACGAAAAAAGAGATAATTCTATTTGTAATTTTATTACTTTGAGACAGCAAACTAAAAAAGCTTCTGAAATTCCTAATATTGCGCTTTCAGATTTTATTGCTCCAAAATCAACAAAAATCAATGATTACATTGGCGCTTTTTGTGTAACAACTGGATTTGGCTGTCAAGAAAAAGCTAAAGAATTTGAAAATTTAAATGATGATTATAATTCTATAATGATTAAAGCATTAGCCGATAGATTAGCTGAAGCATTTGCAGAATATTTGCATAAAGATATTAGAATAAATAAGTGGGGATATTCATCAAAAGAAAATTTAGATAATGACAGCCTAATAAAAGAAAAATATACGGGAATTAGACCTGCTCCTGGCTATCCAGCGTGTCCTGATCACTTGGAGAAAAAAACTATATGGAGTTTGCTTTCAGTTGAAGAATTAATAGGAGTTAAATTAACCGAAAATTTAGCAATGTGGCCTGCTGCATCTGTTTCGGGATATTATTTTTCAAATAAAAACTCAAAATATTTTGGTCTTGGAAAAATCAAAGAAGATCAATTGATAGATTACGGTAAAAGAAAAAATATTTCATTGGATGATGCCAGAAAATGGTTAAAACCAAATTTATTATAAGACAGATTAAATATTAATTTTATGAAAATAACTGAGCATATAGAGAATTCAAAGGGTAAAACTAAGTTTACATTTGAAATACTACCACCCTTAAAGGGTCAAAATATTAAATCGGTTTTTGATAGTATTGATCCATTAATGGAGTTCAAACCTCCTTTTATAGATGTCACATATCACAGAGAAGAATTTATTTATAAAGAACACAGTAATGGTTTATTAGAGAAAAAAATTGTAAAGAAAAGACCGGGGACAGTTGGTATTTGTGCTGCAATTCAAAATAAATATAAAGTGGATGCTGTTCCCCACATTCTATGTGGGGGTTTTACAAAAGAAGAAACAGAAAATCTCTTAATTGATTTAGATTTTTTGGAAATTAACAATGTTGTTGCACTCAGAGGCGATGCAGTTAAATATCAAAATTATTTTAAACCCACGGAAGGAGGACATTCGTATGCAAACGAGCTTGTAAAGCAAATTAAAAATCTTAATAATGGTATTTATTTGGATGAGGAAATGAAAGATTCAAATTCAACTAATTTTTGTGTAGGGGTGGCTGGATACCCTGAAAAGCATATGGAAGCACCAAGTTTAGAAAGTGATATTCATTTCCTCAAGAAAAAAATAAAAGCAGGAGCAGAATATATAATAACACAAATGTTTTTTGATAATGCGAAGTTTTTTGAATTTGAAAAAAAATGTAGAGAGTCTGGTATTGAGGTTCCCATAATTCCAGGCTTAAAACCTATATCAACAAAAAAACAATTAAATTTGTTACCACATCGTTTTCATGTCGACCTGCCTGAGGATCTTATAAAAATGGTGATAAAATGTAATTCAAATGAAGAAATTAAACAGGTAGGCGTTGAATGGTGTATTAAGCAGAGTAAAGAGTTGATGAAATTTAATGTTCCTTTTTTACACTATTATTCAATGGGAAAATCAGAAAATATAATCAAAATTGCAGAAGCAGTTTTTTAAAAAAAAAAATATGAGTTATTTATTTACTTCAGAATCAGTCAGTGAAGGTCATCCCGATAAGGTAGCAGATCAAATTAGTGATGCGCTTATTGATAATTTTTTAGCATTTGATAAAAATTCAAAAGTAGCATGTGAGACACTTGTGACAACAGGGCAAGTTGTAGTTGCAGGAGAGGTTAAATCTAAAATATATTTAGATGTTCAAAAAATAGCTAGAGAAGTTATAAAAACCATTGGATATGACAAGAGTGATTATATGTTTGATGGAAATTCATGCGGTATTCTTTCAGCTATACATGAACAATCTCCAGATATTAATCAGGGAGTTGATAGATTAAAACCTGAAGAACAAGGTGCTGGTGATCAAGGAATGATGTTTGGTTATGCAACAAATGAAACTCCTTCTTTTATTCCAATTGGCCTTGAATTTTCTCATAATATTCTAAAAGAACTGGCTATCCTTAGAAGAGAAAATAATGAAATTAAATATTTAAGACCAGATTCTAAATCACAGGTAACTGTAGAATACGATAAAGATGATAAGCCAATAAGAATTCACTCAATCGTAATTTCAACTCAGCATGATGATTTTGACGAGGAATCTAAAATGCTTGAGAAAATCAAATTTGATATGATTAATATTTTGATGCCTCGTCTTAAAGAAAAGTTTCCTAATTATTGTCAATTAATTGATGATAAAGTCATTTATCATATTAACCCAACCGGAAAATTTGTAATTGGAGGGCCTCACGGTGATACTGGACTTACCGGAAGAAAAATAATTGTTGACACCTATGGGGGTAAAGGAGCTCATGGTGGAGGTGCTTTTTCTGGAAAAGATCCAAGTAAAGTTGACAGGAGTGCTGCATATGCGACTCGTCATATAGCAAAGAATATGGTAGCAGCTGGAGTTGCAGATAAAATGCTTGTTCAGGTAAGTTATGCAATTGGAGTAGCAAAGCCCGTGGGTATTTTTGTAAATACTTATGGCACATCGAAAATTGAACTCTCTGATAAGGAAATTGGCAAGAAAATTGAACAAATATTCGATATGAGACCATATTTTATAGAGAAGAGATTAAAATTGAGATCTCCAATGTACCTTGAAACTGCCTCTTATGGACACATGGGACGTGAAAATAAAATTGTTGAAAAAGAATTTGTTTCATATGAAGGAAATACATTAAATTTGCAAGTCGAATTATTCACTTGGGAAAAATTAGATTTTGTAGAAACTATAAAACAACATCTTAAATTATAATTTATGATAAAAGATAAAATAAAATACCACCCATATGCTGTTAAAAATATTGAACTGGCAGAATGGGGTAGAAAAGAAATTAGATTAGCAGAAGCAGAAATGCCTGGTTTAATGAGTTTAAGAAAAGAATTCAAATCGACCCAACCCCTTAAAGGTGCTAGAATTGCCGGTTGTCTGCATATGACAATACAAACAGCTGTATTAATTGAAACATTAGTTGAGCTTGGTGCCGAGGTTACATGGAGTTCTTGTAATATATTTTCAACTCAAGACCATGCTGCTGCTGCAATTGCTGCTGCAGGTATACCTGTCTATGCTTGGAAAGGAATGACAGAAGATGAATTCAATTGGTGTATTGAACAAACAATTTTCTTCGGTGAAGGAAAAAAGCCGCTCAATATGATTCTTGATGATGGAGGTGATTTAACTAATATGGTATTAGATAATTTCCCAGAGTTAGTTTCAGAAATCAATGGACTAAGTGAAGAAACAACTACTGGTGTATTGAGATTATATGACAGGGTAAAAGCAGGCACATTACCTATCCCAGCGATAAATATTAACGATTCGGTAACTAAGAGTAAATTTGATAATAAATATGGCTGTAAAGAAAGTGCTGTCGATGCTGTTCGCCGCGCTACTGACATAATGCTAGCTGGTAAAAGAGTAGTTGTTTGTGGATATGGCGATGTTGGGAAGGGAAGCGCAGCTTCTTTTCAAGGTGCTGGTGCTATTGTAACTATTACTGAAACCGATCCTATTTGTGCATTACAAGCAGCTATGGATGGTTTTGAGGTTAAGAGATTAGAAACAGTAGTTGAAAAAACAGATATTTTTGTTACAGCTACTGGTAACAAGGATATCATAACTGGAAAACACTTCTCAAAAATGAAGGATAAGTCAATTGTTTGTAATATTGGACATTTTGATAATGAAATTGATATGGCATGGATCGATAATAATTATGGTCACACCAAAGTAATCATCAAACCACAGGTAGATATGTATAATATTAATGGAAAAGATATTATTATTTTGGCCGAAGGTAGATTAGTAAATTTAGGTTGCGCTACTGGTCATCCTAGTTTTGTCATGAGTAATTCATTTACCAACCAAGTTTTAGCTCAAATAGAATTATGGAACAATGCAGACCAATATGAAAACGATGTTTACATGCTTCCAAAACATCTTGATGAAAAAGTTGCAAGATTACACTTAGATAAAATTGGCGTTGAATTGACTGAGCTCTCAGATGATCAGGCAAAGTATATTGGAGTAAGTAAGAATGGTCCATTTAAGCCTGATTACTACAGATATTAATTTTTAGATGAGACAAAAGTTAATAGAAATCTATTACAAAGAGATGTTTAATCCAAGACTTATTGGTTTATTGATTAACCCTTTCTTTATAATAAGAAGCTTGTTACACAAAGTAATCAAACAAAATTCATACTATATAAAAGGAAAAACACTTGATTTCGGGTGTGGTAGAAAACCATATAAAAATTTGTTTAAATATGATGAATATATTGGTTTAGATTTAGAAAAAAGTGGCCATGATCACCAAGACGAAAATATTGATGTTTATTATGATGGAATAACAATTCCATTTGAAGATTCTTATTTTGATTCAATATTTTCGAGTGAATCTTTTCAATGTATATTTGATATTAATAATATTCTAAAAGAACTGAGTAGAGTTTGTAAGAAGGATGGTTATATATTAGTAACTGTCCCTTTCATGTGGGAAGAAAATGAAGCTCCTTATGATTCCTCACGTTATACTTCTTTTGGATTAAAATATTTGTTTGAAAAGCATAATTTTAAGGTTATTAAGTCAATAAAAATTGGAAATTATGTTGATAGCATATTTCAGCACATTAGTAATTACATTTATCATATATTAAGATTTAAAGTTATTCGACTAATACTGAATCCAGTTTTAATAACTCCTATTAATTTATTAGGAATTCTTCTGTCAAAAATATCACCCAAAGTTGATTCGTATTTTCTTAATAATCTGATTATTGCTAAAAAGTTATAGACCCATAACTTTTTTCAAATTATAATTGATTTATTTTTTTGTTTTAAGTACTTTTATTGCTTAATAATATGTTGAATTCTCTAATTACATCAAAAACTAGGCTTAGAATGCTTATAAAATTTTTTGTTAGCGCAGCTAACAATGGATACCTTAATGGTCTGGCCAATGAATTTAATGAATCTACAAATTCAATAAGAAAGGAATTAAATAATCTTTCACAAGCGGGTTATCTTTTAAAATCAAAAAAAAACAATAAGATTATATATAATGCTAATACTACACATCCAATGTTTACCGTTTTACAAAAAATTGTAAGGCAACATTTAGGTCTTGAGGAAATTGTTGAAACGGTAATTGAAAGAATTGGGAATGTGGAAATTATAGCCTTAATAGGGGACTATGCTAGAGGAATTGATAGCGGAAATATTGAGATAATTATTAATGGCTCGAATGTCAATAAAGACTATTTAGAAATCATAAATCCAAAAATTAAAAATAAAATTGGAAGAGAAGTAAGTTTCTTATTAAATCAAAAATTAGATTCAGATTCTATCATTCTATTTCAAAAAACAAAAACATGAATTGGTATGTTTTATATACAAAACAAAGAAGTGAAAAAAAGGTAGAAAAGTACCTTTCATCAATTGGAATCACTGCCTACTGTCCAATGCGCTCTGAAATTAAACAATGGAGTGATCGTAAAAAAAGGATTAATACACCAGTACTTCCCTCAATGGTACTTGTTAAAATAGACGATAAAGATATTAATAGAGTTTTTGAATCACCTTCAGTAATTAGATATATGTTTTGGTTAGGAAAGAGGGCGATTGTAAAACAATCAGAGATTGATGTTTTAAAAAAATATCTAAATGGAGGTCATAACTTGTTAAATAGTAAACTTTCGGAAATTAAAGTTGGTGATAATTTTAAATTATCATCTTTTAATAATGAAAAAGGAATTGTAAATAGAATTTCAAATAATAATATTTGGATTTATTTGAAGTCTATTGGATATAGTGTTAAGCTAAAAGTTGCTTAACATACAGTAAATAAGTGTTATTTTTGTTAGTCTCTAATGGGACTGACTGTGGCGA
>CABXBH010000023.1 GCA_902510415.1 uncultured Bacteroidota bacterium
ATCAGCAAAATCAATTATCATTTCCTCAATTGTTGGTTGGTAATTTGCTAAAATCACTTTGTGCCCATTTTTAATTAAATCTTCAGCAAGTTCTTTATGAGGAGAGTTTTTATTAAATATAACGGAATGATCAAATTCTTCTACAATTTCAGATTTAACAATTTTTTTCAAGTCTGAAAAATCTATAATCATTCCAAACTTTACATGATTACTATCCTTAATGGGATTACCAATAATAGTTACAAATAATTTATAACTATGACCATGTATATTTTTACATTTCCCATCATATCCATAAAGAGCATGGGCTGCCTCAAATGTAAATTTTTTGGTAATTCTAATTTTTGCCATCTAGCTATTTATTCAGCCCAAATGTACATTTTTTATAAAAGCTTATTAAATGTTTTTTTGAATTTAATTATTAAAGGAATAGACCTTGCTAGTATCCATAGGGTAAAGGCATAAAATATACCATGTAGCCCCAAATTGTAATAATCAAACAAGATAACAAAAGGGACAAAAATGATGAAAGTTGAGAACAGCAATACATTTCTAAGATCTTTCATCCACCCCAAACCTTTATAAACTCCGTCAAAAATAAATGCAATTGAGCAAAGTGGAAGCATTGCAAGAACAATCCAAAAAATATTGTAAAATTCTTTGAGAACAACAGGGTCATTATTGAATATTCTTCCCAATGGATAGTAAAAAATAAAGCCAATAGCACACATAATAAAACCAATCTTAACCCCAATTTTTGTTAGATTATTTCCAAACTCCATTAATACTTTATATGATTTCTCACCATATAATTTTCCAGACAAAATTGTTCCTGCACTGGAATACCCGTCAATAATAAATGCAACCAGAAACCAAAGATTTATTGCGATAGTGTATGCAGCTATAAATTCATCTCCATACTTAGTCGCAAAGGCATTACAGAAATACAATGTTACGTTTAATGATGCAGTTCTAATTACCAAGTTGCCGAACATTTGCATAAATGATTTCATTTTAGGGTTAAATGGCAATCTAACTGCTAATGTTATTTCGGTCTTTTTATATAATAATCCTACTGCCATAACAGCCATTGTTATTTGAGCAATTAAGCTTGCATAAGCTGCACCTTTGATATACATAGGGCTTATAAAACCATCCACTCCGTATACAAATACTATATCTAATACAATATTTAGTGATGTTCCCACAATTGCAATGATCATTGGGTAAAAGGTGTTTTGCAATCCTCTAAATATTCCAAATATTCCGATAGTGAGTAAAGTAAAAGGAAGCCCCCAGACACGAATATTAAAATAATCAACACAAAACTCTAATAATGTACCACTGGCATTGTAGAACTTAAATAAACTTTCAGAATTGAAATATGTTAGCAATATAATTAGGATGCTGCTGGATATAATAATTAAAATTCCTTGAGCAGGAAGAGTTTGTATGTCCTTTAGCTTATTTTGACCAAGAGCTTGCGCGATAATAGAAGCTATAACACTTCTTGTTTGGCCAAAAACCCAAATTAACATAGAAATAAAACTCCCAACAATCCCAACAGCACCCAGTGAAATAGTTGCATTTTCAGGAATATTACCAACAATAATGGTATCGGTAATTGATAATATTGGCTCAGCAATTCCAGAAATTAAAGCGGGTATTGCAAGCTTTTGAATGTCAGAAATTTTTATAGATTTTGTCAAAGGATTAATTCATAACAATAAAAAGGAAACTCACTTTGTTTTGGAAAATAAATTTCCTCTAACCGAGTGTAGCCTCTAGATTCATAAAATTTTAAATTTCTTTTATTTTGTGAAAAAGTATCAAGCCTCACAGACACATAGTTGCATTTTTTCCCAAACGCCTCGGCATAATTCATTAAAGATTTACCCACACCTTTTTTTTGAAAATCTGGATGAACAGCCAGTCTATGAATATATAAGTTATTTCTGTTTTCTGTATTCCAGACCACCTGTTCATAGACTTTGTCCATTTTATTACACAAGGAAATACACGCTATAACTTTATCTTTTTCACAATAGACATAAAGCTCTTTGTTTTTCACATCATTTAAAAATGATTTTCTGTCAGGATAAGTTTCATTCCATTGGTAGATTTCATTACCAATCATGTATAGCGCACATGATTTTGTGACATTTAAAATAGAATCAATATCTGAAATATTTCCAGCCCTTATCATAAGTAAGTGAATAAAAAAACAAATTTAAAATTAAATGCTTTATAAAATCATCTAATTTTAGATAATACTAATTTATTACATTATAACTATGAGCCTTTTTCTTTCAGCATTGTTAATTTTTGTTTTAAGACTGATAGATCAATCTTTAACAACCGTAAGGGCATTGGTAGTATCTAAAAACCCTGTTCTTGGTGCTTTTATAGGACTCATTGAGTCAGCAATTTGGATTCTAGCAGTTTCACAAGTAATCAAAGATATCAATGATCCAGTTTTAATTGCTGCTTATGCTTTTGGTTTTGCTGGCGGGACTCTTTTAGGAATTCAGCTGGAAAAATTTATTGGCATAGGGAGTGCAGTTGTTAGAGTTTTTTCTCCTTCTAAATCTGCACGGGTTGCAAAAAAACTTAGAAAAAAAGGATTTATGGTAACTGAGATTAATGCTAAAGGAAGAGATGGAGCAGTTACTATTTCTTGGTGTATTGTTCCTAGAAGAAAACTAAGTAAAGTTTTATCAATAATAAGATCTATAAATCCAGACGCTTATGTTACGACTGATTTAGCAAATCCTACTTCTCTCAGAAAATAAAACTTAATGAAATTTAGATTTGAAAATAGCTAATACAATAAGCAAAGCAATACCTGAAATAAAAATTTTATCACTGTTGTCAGTCAATAATTCTATAATTGAAAGCACTCCGCCTAACACGGTTAAAAAAACAGCAATATTAAATAATTTCCTATAATTATTGGGGTTCCAAAAATTATTCATGTTTTTATTTTTTTATGATTTTAAATGTATTATTTCGGCTCCCTTTTGAAATGGTTAAAAAGTATGAGCCTTTTTCAAAACTTGAAAGGTTAATCTCTTCCACACCAATTCCTCTAAAGATTTCTTTGCCAAGAATATCATTAATAATAATGATTTCATCACCCTCAATTCCAATAATATTTATTGTATCAACAAACGGATTAGGATAGACTCTGTTGGATGCATAAATATTATCATTGATATTTAAAGATATTGGCGATCCAAAAGAAACATTATCAAACCTGTAAATAGTTTCATCGTCTCCTATGGATCCAAAATTAAAAAATATCGAAGCCATATTAAACGGATAACTTGTGTTTAGTGCTGCCGTTCCAGTTGCTTCGTTACTAAAATCAAATTCTAGAACCTCCCATTCACCTACAATCGTTGTAAGCGTTTCAGTTTCTACAGATTGAGTTGGGTCATTTGAGTTTTCAATCTTAAACCTAACTGGGATACCCACCTGTGTAGTTCCCTCTATATAAACGTGAGCATAAATTTTAGTATCACTACTTGTAATAGGAATATTAGTTGCAAATCCTGCCTCTGTTCCAATGGTTACTCCAGCAGATGTTCCAGATTCTGCAGTTTTTATAACCTGAACATACCGATTACTTCCTTCTTCAACAATTGTTGACGGCCCATTACCCTCAAAGTCAATAACTGAATAATAAACCTCTGGATTTTCAAAGGTAACAGGCAAATCAATCTGGTTTAGACCGCCAGATGGATCAAATGAATTGATATTATCAAAGTAAAAGGTTGAATTAACACTGCCATCACCAATATTGCCAAAGTCAAACATTAAAACTAATTTATTATAACTATCTGAAGGTTCTCCTGCAAAACTCCAAGTTAGTGTCTCCCAAGCATTTGACAGGGTTGTGTAAGAATCACGTTCAGTTGCCGCTCCATTATTACCCTCTAATTTAAATTTAACAGTTAGTCCAGAAATTGGAGAGTAAACACTCATCGAAATGTGAGTATTTACCGAAAAATCTAAATAACTATCCAGTTCAATATAGCTGCCGGCCCATATATCTCCTCCATCTCTTATAATAACTCCAGCATATTCACTCGGATTGTTATCGTCTATCTGAGGATTATAAACAACATATCCAGACCCACCATTGAAATTAACAATATCTTCGTTAGTAATTTGCTCATTTTCAAAATCAATAGGTAACTGAATTTGGCTTGTAGTAGTACTTGAAATAAGTAATATTAAAATAAAAATCTTTCTCATTTTATAAAATTAATAATATTTACTATGCACGCTTTGTATTTAATAATAATTAATTGTTAACCACATAAATCATCAAAACATCATTAATAATTTTGCGATTTTCTCAATTTATACAGTATTTATGTGTGATAATATCAAAAATTACATGTATTTTCTTCAAATTCTTTTTCTAAACTACCCTATAGTATTATATTTAATACCAATAAATTCATAATAAACTGAAATAAACTAATCATGAAAAAATTACTTCTAGTATTTATTCTATTTCCGCTTTTTGTTTTTTCACAAACGAAAACAATTTTGGGAACTGTTAACGATGAAAACAGTCTTCCGTTAGTCGGGGTTAATATCACTGTTCAAAATTCTAATATTGGAGCTTTGACAGATTTTGATGGTAACTATTCAATTACTATACCTTCAGATAAACCAAAAGTTTTGATATTCTCATATTTAGGTTACACGACTCAAGAAATTGATGCGTCAACTTCTGATAATATCACTATAATGATGATTCCTGATTTAGAACAATTAGAAGAAGTTGTGGTCATTGGATATGGATCAGTATTGAAAAAAGATTTAACAGGGTCTTTGTCTCAAGTTGAAGTTGCAGGTGAAGTTGCAAACCAATCAAATTCGATTGACCAATTATTACAGGGTAGGGCCGCGGGTGTTCAAGTTGTACAAAATTCTGCAACCCCAGGAGCTGGAATTAGTGTTAAAATTAGAGGAACAAATAGCCTTAGAGGAAATAACGAGCCTTTATATGTCGTTGACGGAGTAATTATATCTTCTGCTGGGGAAGATGTATTACCTGCAGGAGTGGGTAATTTAGGACAAGAAAGTCAAAACGGATTAAATGGGATTAACCCAAGAGATATTGAGAGTATTCAGGTTTTAAAAGATGCTTCGGCAACTGCTATTTATGGTTCAAGAGGAGCAAATGGAGTAGTTGTAATTACAACTAAGAAAGGAACAACGGGAAAGGTTAAAATTGAAACTTTTTCTAATACCTCTGTAAGATTAATTTCAAAAAAATACAATGTTTTAAACCCTTATGGATTTGCAGAATATGCTAATGAGGTTCAAGCAAATAATGGCTTAGGTCCAAGATACTTTGTAGATGATTATGCAATTTATGGAGTAGATTCTGACGGAACTATTTTAGACACACCAGCTCGTTCGTATTATTGGCAAGATGAAATATACAGAAGTGGAATTAGCAGAAAAGTTGGCGGCTCAGTGTCAGGCGGTACAGATAATGGAAATTATTATGTTTCTGCAGGCTTTGATGACCAAGAAGGAATAGTTCCTACTTCATCTTTTCAAAGTGGCGATATGAGGATTAACTTTAACCAAGATTTAAATGATAAATTAATTCTTGAGGCTAGAATGAGTGGTTACATTAGTTCAACAAATTTTGCTGAAAGTGGAGATTTACTAGGAGGGTCTAATCAAAGTTTTATCAAACAAGTAATTTCTTTTAGACCTATAATAACTGAAGATTTTGAAGATTTTGGTGAAGATTTGGATATTTCAAATCCCTATTCATGGATAAATGATTTTGAAGATATTTCTAAAGAAAGCAGGTATATAGGTAATCTTGCATTAACATATAAATTGCCTGTTAAGGGCCTTAGGTATCAGGTAAAAGTAGGTGGAAATATTCGTACAAAAGAAAGAAGAAGATTTTTTGGAACAACCACATGGCAAGGAAACAATGCAAATGGTTCTTTGCAAATCACAGGATTGAATAACTCCTCTTTTCAAGTTAATAATTTCTTAAGATTTAACAGAACTATTAAGAGAAAGCATAGAATTAACAGTGTTCTTGGGGTTACTTATGATGTAAGAAAAGTATCTAATGATATATATGCAGTGGAGGATTTTGTAACTACACAGTTTACAACACAAAACCCTGCTTATGGACAGGTGATCACTAGACCTTTAACCTATATAAAAGGAGACCAACAAATTTTTTCACTACTTGGAAGATTTAATTATACATATGATAATACTTATATTTTAACTGCAACTTTCAGGAGAGACGGGGTATCGAAGTTCGCTCAAAATAACAGATATGGATTTTTCCCATCTTTTGCGCTTGCATGGAATGTTCATTCAAATAATGATTTAAAGTTATTGGAAGAACTTAAGCTTAGGGCTGGTTGGGGACAAATTGGTAATCATGGAATTGGCTCGTATGGTACATTATCTAATTATGGCGTGTCGCCTAATCTATATGGGAATTCAGACGGAGGTACAAATGTTCCTATTGCATTGCAAAATGTTGCAAATCCTGACTTAACTTGGGAAACAACGGAACAGGTTAATTTTGGAGCTGACTTTGCAACTAATAATAAAAAGATTACAGGCACGGTTGATATATATGAGAAGAAAACTAAAGATTTGCTTCAAAGGGTTAGTATTCCAACATCATCTGGTTTTTCAAATATTTTGGTTAACCAAGGAGAAATTACAAACAAAGGCTTAGAGATTTCTTTAAACACCAACTTAATATCAAAGAATGACTTAGAGCTTACGATGGGAGGAAATATTGGATTCAATAAAACCAAGATTACTAATCTGTCTTCCCAACCATTAGACGAATTTTATGTTGATGGAATTGCAGAGGAAAGAAGATTTTACTTTGGGTCAGAGGTTACAAGAAGTAACTTGTTTAGGTATCCTGCAAATGTATTTGTAGAAGGAGAAGAGACAAGTTTATTTTACGGCTTAGAAACAGATGGCATTTATCAAACAGGTGATGTGCTTCCCGATGTTTTTGGCACAACCGCTGTCCCTGGGGATGTAAGAATTGTTGATCAAAATGCAGATGGTATAATTGATTTAAGTGATAGAACTTTTATAGGTAACCCTAACCCAGACTTTATTTACGGCTTTAACTTTAACCTGTCATATAAGAGGCTTTCTGCAAGTATTTTATTTAACGGTGTTTATGGGAATGATATTGCAAATGGAAATCTGTTACAATTAAATAATGCAGAAGGTTTAACATATTTAAATATAGCACCTGACGCATATTACAATGCTTGGAGACCTGATGCTCAAACAAACACTTATCCAAGGATTGGTTATTCAACAAATGGACAGCCAGCAATGACCGACAGAATTATTGAAGATGGAAGTTATTTGAGATTAAGCAATTTAACAGTTAGCTATGATTTTGATGTAAATAATATTGATTCAATTAGCAACTTGAAATTATTTATTGCGGGACAAAATCTACTTACTTGGACAGACTACAGCGGATATGACCCAGAAATTTCAAGTTTCTTATATAATGGTTTAATTAACGGGGTAGACTGGAATGGTCGTGCAAATGCTAGAACTTTTATTGTGGGACTAAATGTTGGATTTTAAATAAATTAAAAAAACTAAATTCTTAAAATATGAAAAATTTTAAAATAATTTTATTGACAATTATTGGTTTATTAATTACGTCTTGTGACCTAGACGAAGAACCAATTTTTTTAGATTCTGAAGCAGTATACACTGATATTAATGTTGCTAAGGGTGCACTTGATGGAATTTATCAGGCATTAACCAGCTATAATGCTCAGGAAAGAAGAATTTTTGCAATTAACGGATTCTCTGGTTTATTTACTGCCGGAAAAAATGGCGGAAATAATGTTAATAATATAAATAATGCCAACCTTTTTTCACTAAAACCAACTTATGATGCTGATTCAGAAGCAATGTGGGGCGGGGTATACTCTGTCATTGCTAGATGTAATGGTGCTATTCAAAACATAGTCACTGTTGTTGAGCCTTCAACCTCTGATGAATCAGGTTTTAATGATATTGCAGGTCAAGCTTATTTTGTTAGAGCATGGTCATACTTTTCTTTGACAAGACTGTGGGGAGACATTCCTCTTTGGTTATCATTACCTAATAACGAGAACCTACATTTAGCAACATCACTATCAAAAGAGGTTTACGCACAAATAATTACTGATGCTGAAATGGCAGCAACTCTAATGAATGGCAATTTTGGAAATGGATATCCAAAGCAGTATGCTGCAAATATGCTATTAGCAAAAGTATATATGACATTAGCTACAAACCCAAGTTTAAGAGCTGACGGAATAAGTGAAATGGACTACTGGCAATTGGCTTATGATCAAGCTATGCAGGTTTATGGTCAATATAGTTTGGTTGCAGACTATAGTAGTTTATTCACTGATACTAATGAAAATTCGCCAGAGTCTATATGGGAATTACAAATCAGTCAAGATGCAGCTAATTCACAAATGGGTAGAAATTTTACACCATGGAAATATAAATTAGGTCAGCATTTTGGATGGCTTAGAGTAAGTGCTGATGTTCATGACCACCACGCTTCAACATATCCAAATGACCCAAGATTAGAAGGTACTTATCTTCATAGTTATAACAGAGCAGATAACGGTAATTTAGTAACTGTTTACCCTTCGAATCCAGGTAGGCCAAATTTTTCAAAAGCACACCCATACTTTTTCAAATTCACAGAAAAAGATACACAACATAGTAATCAATATGGAGATCAAAATCTCATCATTTATAGATACGGAGAAGTATTGATTATGTTGGCAGAAATTTCTAATGAATTAGATAATGGACAACAATTAGGTTTTGTTACCGAGCTTTTAAGTAGAGTTGGAATGAGTCCACAAGGCGCTTATTTTGGAACTAGGGATGAATTTAGAGAGGCAATAATGTATGAGTATAGATTTGAAATGTTAGGAGAAGGTGAAGATGCTCATAACAATAGGAGAAGAGGATTTGATTATTTTTTAAATAAAACAATTTTATTTCATAATAATAATCCTATTCACAATCCAGCAGTTGACTTAACTCTTAGTACAGATCAATCTCAGGTAATGTCATTACCTATTCCGTTAATTGAAATTAATACTAACGATTTAATAGACTAAAAAATAAAATTTTATTCATGCTGCCATTAATTACATATTAGTGGTAGCATTCTAATTTAAAACAGTGAGGAAGTTAATATTTATAATTTTATTGAATTTATTTTTGTGTCCCATAATTTCACAAAATCAACTTCCTCTTGAAAATGGATTTTTTGAAGACATTGAAAATAATAATTTTGAATATTGGAGCCACCAAGCCAACGAGGGAGGAGATGCTACATATTCAATAGAAAGCAATGATTTAGTTCAGGGTAGTACAAAAGCTTTAAAATGTGAAGTACATTCACTTGGCGCCAATGGATGGCATGTTAGTTCAAAAAGTGAATATCCATTCCAGGTTATAGCTGGACAAAAATATACTGTTACTTTTTATGCAAAGGTTGATGGAGCCGACTCAAGGCAGATGAAACTTGTTTTTCAATCTGATATTTCAGGAAGTTATCAAGGGCAAAATATTTGGATATCTAATCAATGGGAAAGATATACGCATACTTTTACAGTTGAGCATTCTAGCGATAATAATAGGGTCAGATTTTGGTATATGCAGTCTGATGTAACATATTATTTAGATGAAGTTAGTATTTCACCAGGTGATAGAATCACCTTTTCTCCATCTGAAAAATTACAAACAGTGGATGGTTTTGGCGCTGGAATCAAAAGAAGAACTGAGCAATTGTATGTATTAAATGATGCATTTAGGGAGCAAATTGAAGAATATTGTTTTACCGATCTAGAAGTAAATATGATTCGGTTTTTTGTTTACCACGATCTAGAGCCCGAAAATGATAATGACGACCCTTATGTTTTAGATGAAACTCAATTAGATTGGACTAGATACGATAGTGACCCAAATAGCTGGCGAACAAGATATATCGGAGAAGCCCTTCAAAATGCTTTTAGCTTAAGTACTTATGGATTTGACCACATAATTGGTAATTGTAATAGCGCCCCTGCTTGGCTCAAAACAAACGGGCAACACAATGACGGAGGAACTTTAATAGCTAATGGTGAATCAGAATTTAGCGAGTTTTTAGTAGCATTTCTTACGGGAATGGAATCAAGATATGGAATTGAAGTAACCGCTATCTCTCCTACTAATGAACCAGATTATGATGTCTCTTATGAATCAATGAACACTACTCCATCTGAACTTTCAAGTATATTAATAAACCTCAATGCGAGGCTTTCAAATTCTGGGCTAGACCATATTAATATTGTATCACCTGAATGTTTTAGAGTTGAATCTCAAAATTCTTCAACTTCTGCTACTAACTATATTAATTCAATGTTTAATAATAGCGCTGTTGAGGAAGCGGTAGATATAGTAGGAACACATACATATGCAGACCCTAATCACAATGCTAATTGGGGAGCTTTAAAAGCTGCTTCAAATGGAAAGCCGGTTTGGGTAACAGAATCTGCTAATCTTCAAAGCACCGACCAATCAATGTCTGATGCAGCAAATTATATTAAGTGGATTTTAAGAGGATTTAACGAGGGAGGTGTTACGGCATATATGCTACATTTATTTTATGAGCAAGCTGACAATGATGGATATTCTAGCTTAGTTGCATGGACTCCTACAGGGGAAATAATTTTACCAAAAAGATATTACGCATTTAAGCATTTTACTAATCTTGTAAAAAAAGGATACAGTTTAATTAGCTCAAGCACTACTTTAGAAAATGAAAGTTTTGTGGGAAGTTTTATTTCTGAAGATGAATCAAAAATAATAGTTCAAATTTTTAATGAAGGCAGTGAAAAGGATTTTTCAATTGATGTTCCATTGGGGTCAACTTCTGTGGAAAGATTTTTAACTAGCAACAATGAATCAGAAGAATTTTTATCAATGGGTACTAGTGAAATTGATTATTATAACAGATATTTTACAACAACTTTACCGGAATTATCCCTTACTTCTTTAGTGTTTAATATAGACGAATCACTATCTAATAACGGATTTACTTTGATAGACAATAACGAGTTTAATGTTATTGTATTTCCAAATCCTTTTGAAGATAACCTTAATTTAATTTTACCAGAGCATTCGGATTACCAGATTAAGATTTATGATTTAAAAGGCTCTAAACTTCTCGACAATAGTATTACTAATAAAAAGGAAGTCTTATTGGATATATCACAATTTCAAAAAGGAACTTATTTAGTAAATATTACCTCATTAAGTAATCAAAAAACAATAACAAAAAAAATTATTAAACAATGATATTTACAAGGTTGGCTTGCTGTTTTTTGCTCATTTTCGGTTTTTCTACAAGCGTTCTTAATGCTCAGGATGAATTAAAAAAACCAAACATAATCTTTTATCTTTCGGATGATCAGGATAAGCTTGATTTTGGAGTTTATGGTAATCCAAAAGTTGAAACAAGTAATGTTGATCTGTTAGCAAGTCAAGGAATAAAGCTTACAAATTTTTATACCGGCCAAGCGATTTGTGCTCCAAGTAGATCCCAAATTTTTACAGGCATGTATCCAGTAAAAAATGGGTGTATGGCAAATCATATTGGTGTTAAGCCTGACATCAAAAGCATCACCTCATTACTAAAAGAATCTGGCTATGAAGTCGTGTTGGCGGGTAAAAGTCATGTTAAGCCAAACAAGGTGTTTAATTGGACACATTATTTTCCAAAAGTGAATAATAGATTTCTTCCCTTGGATGAAATTGACAATTATTTAAGAAATGTAAAGAAACCATTTTGTTTAATAATCGCTTCTGATTATCCTCACGGCCCATTCCCAAAAACCCCTAATTACAGTAAAAGCGACATTTATAAATTACCATATGACCCATCATATATTGGAAATCATAAACCGGGATATTATCAAAATATTAAGGACGACAATGATCAGTTAGGTAAAGTTTTAAACATGGTTGATAAGTATGGCCATTATGATAATTCAATGTTTATTTATGCTTCAGATCATGGACTGAGTGGTAAGTGGGGGTTGTCTGAACAAGGACTTCAGGTACCTTTTATTGTAAGATGGCCAGGTAAAATTAACGCAAATTCATCATCAAATACTTTACTAACTTTAGTTGATGTTCTTCCCACTATATTAGATATTACTGAAACTAAAACTCCTGCTCATATCGATGGTAAAAGCTTTTTAAAAACTTTATCGGGTATCGATACAGAAATTCATGAATACATTTTTGGTGTTGCAACAAAACAAAACATAAGAGAATGTAAAATCTTTCCATCCAGAATGGCAAGAGACAAAAGATACAAGCTAATCAGAAACTTTAATTCTATTGATGTTGTTGATTTAAATCTTGGAGATAATCCGTATATAAATAAATTTGCTAAAATGTCAGCCGAGTCATTTCCAAATGTCCCATATGAGGAACTATATGATTTGGAAAAGGACCCATATCAAAAAGTAAATTTAATTAACAACAATAAATATAAGAATATTAGAAATCGGTTGTCTAGCGCTTTGGAAAATTGGATGATAAATCAAGGAGATTTTGTTTTAGATAATCCAATATCAATTATAAAACCTACTTTGCATCCTTTGGATAAAAATTCAAAATGGAATAAAGTTTCAGAAGATTTATTAGGCAAATTAAATGATGACGACTATGTTAAACTTCACTACTAACATGCTTAATTTAAGAATTATAATACTGGTTTTTTTTCTAACCTATTCTTGTTCAAAAAACTCTCAAAAACCGCTTAATGTAGTATGGGTTAGTTGTGAAGATATGGGGCCTATATTAGGGTCTTACGGCAATGATATAGTTAAGACTCCCAATCTAGACAAACTTGCATCAGAAGGCGTTAGGTACACAAATGCTTATTCAACAGTTGGCGTTTGTGCACCCAGTAGATTTTCAATCATTACTGGGATGTATCCAGCTAGATTAGGAGCTCATAATATGAGAACTGGAGATTATCATAATTACAAGACTCCTGAAGAGGTGTCATATAGAAAAAATATTGGTGTTATTGATAAGGAAGGAAAAAATATTCCTGAGTACGAAGTAGTTCCTCCAACTCATGTTAAACCATTTACTGAGATTCTCAGGACCAAGGGTTATTATTGTGCCAATAACTTTAAATGCGATTATCAATTCAATGCTCCATTTACAGCTTGGGATGAGGTTTCATCAACGGTAAGTTATAGAGATGCCCCAAAAGACAAACCGTTTTTTTATGTATGGAATACTTTACTAACACATGAATCTAGAATATGGGAAAGAAGTAATCAACCGTTAACCGTGATCCCTGAGGATATTATAATACCATCATATTTTCCCGATATACCTGAGGTTAGAAATGATATTGCTAGAAAGTATTCTAATATCGAAGCCATGGATAAAAAAGTTGGAGAACTGATGAATCAATTAGAAGAAGATGGAGTGCTGGATAATACTATTATTATGTTTTGGAGTGATCATGGAGGAAATCTGCTAAGGCAAAAAAGAGCTGTTGGAAATAGCGGGCTAAATGTTCCTTTAATTATCAGATACCCAAATAAAATGGATGCCGGCAAAGTTGATGAAAGAATCGTTTCATTAATGGATTTAGGACCAACTGTCTTGTCCCTTTTAAATATTGAGCCACCAAAACATTATGATGGTAAAGCTATAGCTGGTCCCTATGAAGATGATCCTAGAGAATATGCATTTGGTACTGCAGATCGATTTGATGAAAGTACTGATATGCAAAGGTCTGTTTTAGATGGAAGATATGTTTATGTCAAAAACTTTTTGCCCGAGCTACCTTTGATATATCGTAATAAATACAGAGAACGAATTACTATGAACTCTAAACTTATTCAAATGGATAGTTTGAATATGCTAGAAGGCGATGCAGCATATATATTTATGAAAACGAAGCCCGTGGAGGAGTTTTATGACCTAGCTAACGACCCTTATGAGGTTCACAATATTATCGACAATCCTAAATACTCTAAGAGGATAAATGACTTTAGAGCTGCTTTAGAAAATTGGCAGAAAGAAATTAATGATCAAGGTTTTATTGCAGAGAACAAATTAGTTAAATCATTTTGGCCAAACATGATTCAGCCAAAAACAGAAAATGTTGATTTTAAAATTGTTGAGGATGGTTTATACAAATTGACCACGCTTACAAATGGAGCTTCGATAGGCTACCAAATAGATGAAAAAATAGGAACTAATAGTTGGAGTCTATACCATGAACCCATTAGGATTGGAGACAAACAAAAAATTGTTGCTAGAGCAATTAGAATTGGCTATAAAGCATCCGGCATAACATCAAATTAAATTGAAAATGAAAAAAATTTTAGTAATCATTTTAGGAATATTTCTAATATCATGCACTGAACAAGTTGAACAAAAACATAACATACTGTTTATTTCAATTGATGATTTAAGGCCAACCATGAACTCATATAATTATGAGAATGAATCAATGATTACTCCTTATATGGATAAGCTAGCTTCCGAGGGTGTACAATTTAACAATGCTTTTACAAACATAGCTGTATGTGGCGCAAGTAGAGCAAGTATTATGACCGGTATAAGGCCGAGCGAGAAAAGATTTAATGATTTTTCAACGAGAGCTTCAGTTGATGCTCCAAATGCCATTCCGCTCAATCAGATTTTTAAAGAAAATGGATATGAAACTATTTCATATGGGAAAATCTATCACCATAATGATGATTTTGTACAACATTGGACAGAAAAAGACGCAGGAGCAGCTCAAGCTGATTTTCAAGATCCTGAATCTATTAGATTAAGGGACAATGCTGAAAGAGGAGAGTATGGCAAAAAAAATCTAATTATTGAATACCCTGATGTAGACGATTATGTCTATAATGATGGTAAAATCACATTAAAGGCTATTGAAAAATTTAATGAGTTCAGTGAAAATGGAAAACCATTTTTTATGGCCATTGGATATGTTTCTCCACATCTCCCTTTTATACAACCTAAAAAATATTGGGATATGTATGATCACGATAAAATTAAATTAGCAGATAACACATACCAACCTTTAAATTCACCTGACATAGCAATTGAAGCACAACACAATTCAGCTGAACTTAGAAAAAATTACCTTGGAATTCCAGCAGAAGGTTTACTAGATGATAAATTGTCAAGAGATTTAATTCATGGTTATTATGCTAGCGTTTCTTACATGGATGCAATGATCGGTGATTTAATCAAAGGGTTAGAAGATTCAGGATTAAGAGAAAACACAACAATTGTACTTTGGAGCGATCACGGATATTTTTTAGGTGAACATGGATTTTGGTGTAAGCACAGTACGTTTTACGAGGCAGTTCAAATTCCACTTATTATATCTTCTCCAAAATACAGCGCGAAAGATAATTCAGATTCTTTCACAGAGTTAGTTGACATATATCCAACATTATGTGAGCTTGCAGGAATAACCCCGCCAAATTATATACAGGGGCAAAGCTTAACACCTGTTCTTGAAAATCCTAATATTACATTAAAAAATGAAATTTATACAAGGTACAAGCAGGGTGAGGCCGTTATTGACAAAAACTATTCTTATGCCGAATTTGTTATTGGCGACAAATATTTAGGTAACATGCTCTATGATATGAAAAATGACAAAAAGCAGAATTTAGATATTTCAAAACACCCTGAAAATAAAGAGTTAGTTAAAAAATATAGTATTAAATTAGAAGAAATGAGAAATTATGTAAATAAGGATCCTTTTCAAAACCAATCAAATTAAGTAATGACAATAATCAAATTATATAAATCTTTTCTTTTTTTCTTACTAAGTATTCAGTTAGTATTGGCTCAAGACTTCTATGTTTCTGACTCAAATGGTTCAGACAATAATTCAGGAACAATTGAGTCTCCTTTTAAAACGATAAATAAAGGAATTTCAATGGTTAATGCTGGAGGAACAGTATATGTAATGGAGGGAGTTTATCAAAATGAAAACTACGGAACGGTTGACCCTTCAACTAATACAAACATGAATAATGAACATGTAGTTACTATAAATAAATCAGGAACGGAAGGCGCGTATATTACATTAAGAAATTATCCGGGACATACCCCTAAAATTCAATTTGACGGACGAGGAGGTATAGTTATTTCAAACGATATGAATTATATAATTGTTGAGGGATTTGAAGTTGAAGGGCCAGCACAAGATATTGATTATGATATGGCAGAAGCTGATAGAAATTATAAAATTGAGATGGCTGAAGATGAAGATGATTCTACAAATTATAACCATTCCTATTTTGGAGGAAAAGGAATTTGGGGAGGTTACGGAGCTCACCATAATATTATAATAAGAAATAATATTGTACACGACACATGTGGTTCTGCAATTAGATTTAATGATAGTGATCACATATTAATAGAAAACAACATTGTATATAATTCAAATTGGTGGACTTCTTCAGCATCAAGCGCAATTGTATTGGCAGAATCCATTGCGGTTGCTGGCGATAATACGAACGATATTAAAATGATAATTCGTGGAAATATTGTTTATAATAATTGGAATAGAATTCGATTTTATGTTACACAATTGCCAGACAATTCTGGTAATAATAATCCAAATTATGGAACAGCAAATTTTCAATCTATTTGGGATGGTCAAGGAATCTATGTAACAAGGAGTGATCCTGATTATAATGGAACATTTTTATTTGAAAACAACCTATGCTTAAACAATGGTAAAAATGGAATTAATTTTGATCATTCACACTCTGCTTCAGCCATTTATCAAAACAATACACTTTACTTTAATGGTGTTCACGAAATTATACAAGACCTTTCAGTAGCAGAAGGAAATCCAGCTCACAGAGGACAAAAAGTAGGAGGGATAAAAGCGAACCATGTATTAAATGCTACAGTTGTTAATAATATTATGGTAACCAGAGATAGTGAGTTTTCAGCATTGCAGCTAAATAATGTTTATGGTACTAGGGTTGCAACAGATAATATAATTGTTAACGGAACTTATGCCTGGCCAGCTACCGAAAGCAATAATTTAATAAATGTAGACCCTATGTTTATTTCAGCACCCGAAACAGTTAATGGCCCATTGACTATTGAAGGAACTGATTTTTCACTAACTGAAGATTCTCCAGCGATAAACGCAGGCAATCCAAGTTACAGCCCTACTTATGATATTGAAGGAAACCCTAGACCGGTTGCCGGAAGCGCAATTGCATCAACAAGTTTTGAAAACGCAACTGGCGGGTGGACTGCATTTGGATCTACTGTTGAAACTACATCTGACCAATCCTTATCAGGTGAAAGAAGTTTATTTACAACAGACAGAACAGCTAATTGGCACAGCCCTAGAATTGTATTAAACAACCTGTTAGATCAAGGCGAGACATATACGTTTTATGTTTGGGTAAAATTAGCTGAGGGAGAAACAGGTACATCCCAGCTAACAATAAAGGATACTGATGAAAACGAGTATTATAATTTAACCGAGTCGGTTGAAGTTTCAGATCAAGAATGGACTTTATTAACTGCAGATTTTAACCATGAAATTTCTAATAATTTCTTTTTATATGTTAAAGGGCCACCAGTACAAGGGGGTTTTGGAGCTGATTTTTATATAGATGATTTTTCGCTTGTCACCCAAGGTTCGCCAGCGGTTGATTTTGAAAATTCTGGAGACATTGTTGATATTGGAGCTTATGAGTTTAGTGTAAATGAATGTGGAAATGACACGACACCTCCAGTAATTCAATTATCAGATTGCGGAGGATCAGGCTGTAATTATGAATATGAATTAAATTGGACTTTTGATGTGAATGATATTGAACCACCAATAGTCATCGACAATTGTGATGGTGATTTAGGATATGATATTTCTCATAATGTTGATACATCAACTCCTGGGGTTTACTATGTTACTTTTACAGCTTCAGACTATTCAGGAAATTCTGCAAGTAGTCAGGTAGAGGTTACAGTAGTTGACCCATTATCTGTTTCCGAAAATTATTTTGAAAATGTATTCCTATCCCCAAACCCTGCAGAAAACATAGTTAGTATTCATAATATTTATTCAGACTCTAATATTTCAATCTATGATATATTAGGAAAACACTATGAATTAAATAGAATAAATAATTTTGAAAATAACTCAATTTCTTTAAATACTTCAAATCTTGACATCGGAGTATACTTCATAAAAATTGAAGATATAAATACCGGACAATTAAAAACCTTAAGGTTAATAAAACAATAATATTATATAAACTAAATAATCAATTATGAAACTAACAATTAAATTTATTTTAGCCCTATTTACATTGCTATTTTACACCAATTCCTTTTCTCAAAAACCACTCGAATTAAAGAATTCTAATTTAGAAGGTGTAAGTCCTGAGGGTAAGTTTTGGTGGTGGAAAAATGATGCTAAAAATGGTGCGGACGCTACTTTTTCAGTTGAAGATTTTGATACAAACCCAGGAAGTCAAAGAGCTTTGAAAGTTGAAACTCACAGATTAGGTGACAAAGGTTGGTTCCTTAGCACACAATATAATCAAAAGTTTAATGGTAATGAAGGTGATGAAGTTACCATTACATTTCACGCTAAAAATAAAGGTGGCAATGGAAAGATTAAATTGGTTATTCAATCAGATGTGAAAGGAAGTTTTCAAGGAAAAGATTTTTATTTAACGGAAGACTGGACTAGATATTCCCATACATTTAATTTAAAATCTAAAAGCAATAATCAGGGTGTTAAATTCTGGTATATGACTGAGTCTACGAAATTTTACTTAGACGATTTAACTATCTCAAAATAAATTATTAAATTATAAACTATAAACTATATTATTATGAATAAAAATTACTCAATTGTTATTGCTTTATTGATGTTTTTCAATTTAAGCTTATTCTCACAGGATGGACCTCCGTGGGATTTTAATGGAACAGACCACGGGTTTGTTGCACAAAATTATACATCGATTACTGTCGGTGACACATACTTAACATATACTATTAATAGCCCCAATGATGATGGAAACGGTGGATCTGCGAATCCAAACTTCAAAAACACAGCTGCAAACATTGACACATCAGTTGGCGGATACATTGCAATTACAATGCAGAATTTAACAGGCAATGCTAGGGTACAGGTTATTACAAATGCTGGTTCAAACGTATTTACAAATTTTGACGCCCTTTCAACAAATGACACAGATTTTGTGACTCATTATATTAATATGTCCAATGCGAGTAATTGGACTGGAACTATGGATAATATTAACTTTAGATTTAAACAAGGAAATGGAGTTAATGATAATGTTTATTCAGGTGATGTATTAATTGATAATATTGAAATAGTAGCATCTATTCCAGCTACTCCAAGGGTTGATTATACTTTTGATGATACTTCTGATTCTGAAGGGTTTACCAGTGCAAATGGTGTTACAATGTCTCAGCCTGTAGCGGGAGAACTACACCTGGATATTGCAAACCAAAGCCCTTACCCAAAATTAGAACAAACAGGACTTTATAGTGTTGATGCTGATACTTATAAATACGTTCAGGTCACACTTGTAAATAACTCACCAAAAAATAAATTAACTTTTGTTTCACCTAGTGGAGGAAATGAATATGCAACAGGAGATATGACTGCAAACTCTTCTGATACTCAAACTGTTGAAGCAGACTTATCTGCTTTAACTAATTGGACAGGAACCCAAGGAAATTGGTGGTTTCAATTAGTTGAAAATCCAGGTGATGGAGCAGTTGCTTCAGCAGGAG
>CABXBH010000024.1 GCA_902510415.1 uncultured Bacteroidota bacterium
GTTATATGCATAATTACCAATACTAGCTCTTGCAGTAACGGAAAAATCCCAATCTTTATATCTCACAGAATTTGTTAATCCCATGATGATATCTGCGAATGGGTCTTCCTTTATGTATCTATCATCATCATTAATTATATTATCTCCATTTCTGTCTACATAAACTCCTTCAATCGGTGTACCATTAGTGTCATATACTTGTTGATAAACAAGAAAGCTATATGGAGCTTCTCCCTCAACATGTGTTTGGATTGTATTACCAACACCACCTGAAATACCACCTATAAACTGTTGGTCTGGCAATCTGGTGACTACATTATCATTAAATGCAATATTGAAATCTAAAATATTTTCATAATCATCAGTCTGCATTAAAGGAAGATTAAATGTTAATTCAACACCTTTGTTTTCCATATCCCCTATGTTAGCATCAATTCTATTACCAAAATTTGTAAACGGGTCAACTAAAGTATAAGCTATTAAATCCTTTGTAGTTTTTTGATAAATATTTATCGAACCACTAAGCTTGCTATTAAACATTGTATAATCTATTCCTAGATTTAACGTTTCTCCTATTTCCCATCTCAAATCAGGATTGATAGGTTCAGGTCTAAATGTTTGGTAGAAAGAATTCCCAAATTGGTAATAAGCTGTTGATGTACTACCAGTATATCTAGTTAAAAATTTGTAATCACCTAATCCATTTACATTACCTACTTGACCATAACCTAATCTAAGTTTTAAAGAATTGAAAATTTCGCCTTTGAAAAAATCTTCTTGATCAACGTTCCATGCCATAGCGAATGAAGGAAAGAACCCCCATCTATCATCTGGATTTAATTTAGATGAAGCATCTGCTCTCATTGTAGCTGTAAAGAGATACTTACCTTTTAAATCATAGTTTAATCTTCCAAAATATGAAAGAAGTACATTTTTAGACTTATCAATGAACTCATAATCATTTCCATCTTCCTCTGCTTCACTGTCATATGAATAATTATCAAATTCAAATGCCTGGTAAGAATAACCTGCAACAGCATTTAATGACGAATCATCATATGATTTTTCGTAAGTAATGTAAGCATCTAACAATGTATTTGTAGCACTTTGAGTATATGTTGACAATGAGCCATTCCATGTTGGGTCAGAAGTTGGAAAAAATTCTGAAGTTGTTCTACTTCCTTCACTACTTGCATCATCGTAACCAACATTTAGAGTTGCTGTTAATCCTTCAGTAAAAGGCAATTCATAATCTAATTTTAGATTAGAAATAATTCTATCAACATCTGAGTTGTCATCAATTAAATTTAATAATGCTAATGGATTTGTAGGAGCCCCAATAGCATATTGGTTACCTGATGCTGGGTCAATCCAGGAATAATAACCATCATATTGAGAACCATTAAAAACTGGTTTTGTTGGATCAAATCTTACTGCATTTCCTATAGCACCTCTATCAGCAAAATCATTTTGGGTATCCATCATTCTAAAATTAAAATCTACGTCTAATTTATCATCTAATAATGAGGGGTTAAGATTTAACGAAATAGTATTTCTATTGAATTTATCTCCTAATAATACACCTTCATGTTCTCCTAAACCTATTGATAATCTCATTGGAATACCGTATTTATTTCCAGTAATACTATAATTGTATTCTTTTCCTAGAGCTTTTTGATAAATGACGTCTTGCCAATCAGTATTATTTGTACCTAATTGATCAATGTAAGCTTGGTCGCCAGACGAAGTTATCATGTTTGTAAATTCAGCTGCAGTTAAAACATCCACTTTATCAATCGGAGAATATGTAGAGAATTTTGAAGTGAAGCTATATTTAAAATCAGTATCCTTTCCTTTGAAAGTACTGATTAATATAACACCATTTGCACCTCTAGACCCATAAATTGCAGTTGCAGAAGCGTCTTTAAGTACGGTCATACTTTCTATATCTGCAGGATTTATCGAATTTAAAGCATTTCTAGATCCTCCAACACCACCATCGTTTAATGGAACACCATCAACAACAATTAATGGAGAATTGGTTAATGATAATGATCCTAAACCTCTAATTCTTATAGCTTGCCCATCACCTGGAGCACCACTTCCAGATGTTACTGAAACACCAGCAAGTTTTCCTGAAATTAATTGTTCAGGTGACAATACAGAACCTTGATTGAAATCATCAGAAGTTATCAAATCAGCAGCACCAGTAAGATCATCTTTAGTTACTGATCCATACCCAATTAAGAGTATTTCGTCAAGTTGTGAAGCATCCTCAGACATTGCTACATTTAATGATAATTGATCATCATAAGTAATTTCTAAAGTTGAATAACCAACATAAGAAAAAACCAACACATCACCTTGACTAACAGTAATATTATAATTACCCTCAAAATCGGTAGCTGTTCCTGTTGATGTACCTTTAACAACTACATTTACACCTGCAATTGCTTCAGAACTATTAATATCTGTAACCTTTCCATCTAAAGAGTTTTGAGAAAATAAACTCAACGAGAAAAGGACACAAAAAAGCAATAGTAAATTTGTTTTTTTCATCATTTTTAGTTTTGTTTTTTTAGTTTAGCCTAAATTAAGAAACTGGTTAGTTTATATTTAGGTGCTGCAAATCTAATAATTAGATTAAAAACACAAACGGATAACATGAAAAATTTACTAACAATTATATTATTTATTTCAGTTATAAATAATATTCATACTCAAATTGATAAAGTTCATCCTCCCAACTGGTGGATTGGATTCGAAAATCAAAACTTACAACTCCTAATCAAAGAGCAAAATATCAGTGACTATGAAGTATCTATAGATTATCCTGGAATTAAAATCATAGATATACACGAAGCCAACTCCCCAAACTACATTTTTATCGATCTTAATATTTCATCGATGACAAAGGAAGGTGATGTTAAAATTATTTTTTCAAAAAATAATCAAAAATTGACATACAACTATTCACTTAAAAAAAGAAGAACTATTCAAAATCAAAACAAAGGATTTGACAGTTCAGACGTAGTTTATCTTATTACACCCGATAGATATGCAAACGGAAATATAGATAATGACATTATTGATGGATTAAAAGAAAGCAAAATTAACAGGTCTGATGGCTATGCAAGACATGGTGGTGATTTAAAAGGAATAATTAATAATTTGTCCTATATAGAGGATATGGGATTTACATCAATATGGTTAAATCCTGTCTTAATCAATGATATGAAAAAAGGGTCTTATCATGGATATGCAACTACAGATTATTATACAGTTGACCCTAGATTTGGCACTTTAGATGAATATATTGAATTATCAAAGAAGGCCTCCAAAAAGAATATTAAAATAATAAAAGATATTATAGTTAATCATTGTGGGCTCTATCACTGGTGGATGGATGATTTGCCTTTTGAAAATTGGTTGAATTATCAGGAAGTATATCTAAATTCAAATGAAGAAACTATTGAAAAAAATACTGTTTACTCAAATCACAGAAGGTCAACTATTCAAGATATATATGCATCAGAATCAGATTATAAAGGGATGCTTGAGGGATGGTTTGTGCCAACAATGCCAGATTTAAATCAAAAAAATCAATTCATGGCTAATTATTTAATTCAAAACTCAATATGGTGGATTGAAACTTTAAATTTAGCTGGAATAAGACAAGACACCTACCCTTACGCTGATAAAGGTTTTTTAAGTGATTGGGCTGGAAGAATTATGAATGAATATCCTAGCTTTAATATAGTGGGGGAAGAATGGAGCTATAATCCAATAAGGATTGCATATTGGCAAAAGGATAATAAGAATAAAGACGGATATGAATCCAATCTCAAAAGTGTTATGGATTTTGCAATGCAAAAGGCAATATTTGAAGGGATTAGCGAAGAAGAAAACTGGAATACAGGGCTAATAAAAATTTATGAAAACTTAGCTAATGACTTTCACTATAATGACCCTAATTCACTTCTTATATTTAATGATAATCATGATATGAGTAGAATTTTTACTCAAATGAGGGAAAATATAAATCAGACTAAAATGGCAATGAGTATCATGTTAGTTCTACCGAGGATACCTCAAGTATTATACGGAACTGAAATATTAATGCAAGATTCAGCAAATCCAGGTGATCATGGCTTAATAAGAACTGATTTTCTTGGGGGTTGGAATGATGATAATCAAAATGCGTTCACAGGTAAAAACCTCAGTGAAGAGCAATTAGATATGCAAAACTATCTAAAAGTATTATTAAATTTTAGAAAAAATAACTCTGCAATACATAAAGGAAGAACAATGCATTACGCACCTTCTAATGGAACATATCTATTAGCTAGAATGAATAATCATGAAAAGGTTCTGATTATAATAAATAAAAACAAAAAAGATATAAAAATTGATACTGATAGGTTTTATGAGTTAGGATTAAAAGGTGAAGAATTAACAGATATACATTCAGGGGAAAAATATCTTTGGTCAAACAGAATTACCATTCCAAAATACACTTCAATCATTTTAACTACAGACTAATTTTAAAACAGTCTAAATAAAAATTTGGCTCAAAAGCTTATTTAAATTGTTTCTAAAGAATTCTAAATATATTTTTGAATTAAAATAATAGATTATGGAAAATTTAACTTTAAGTAATAGTTGTGTTAATTGTGAAAATATTTTAATGAATTCTCTTTGTAGTTTTCACAATGTTGAGGTAAGCGAAAAGTATACTTGCGATAACTTTGAAGAAAAATAAACTTATTTATTTTTTAATTTTAACTTAATCAAAATTTATTGAAGTAATTTTGATTAAGTAGATATGAGAATTTTATTTCTTTTTATATTTTTTACCCAAAATCTTTTCTCACAAGATTTAAATACCCTATCATCTAATCCTGTTGATCAAGGCTTGATAGAAAAGATTTATGACTTTCCATCAATTCATGTAGATAGTAGACCTATATATGTATGGTTACCTCCAAATTTTGACCCAAAGAAAAACCATGATTTATTAATAATGCATGATGGTCAGAATCTATTTGATGGAACTAAAACATGGAATGGACAAGAATGGGAGTTAGATGAATGGGCCGCAAAATTGATTTCAGAAAATGAATTAAGCTCCTTTATAATTGTAGGGATACATAATTCGGGTAAAAACAGATGGAATGACTATTTTCCTGAAAATTCTTATGATTTTGTATCTGATATAAAATACCTTGGTAAAAACAAACCACCTCTAAACGCTAATTTATATTTAAAATACATTGTAAATGAAGTTATCCCATATACAAGGAGTAAATATTTAAAATCTTCAAAGGATTTTAAAATAATCATAGGTGGCTCAAGTATGGGTGGATTAATTTCCATGTACGCAGCGTTTGAATATCCAGAAATATTTGACGGAGCGATATGTATGTCAACACATTGGCCTGGAGCTTATGTTATAGATGACAATCCCCTGCCAGATGCTATTTTCAATTATATGTCTAAGAATATTCCAATATCAAAAAATAAAAGATTTTATTTTGACTATGGTGATAAAGGTCTTGACAAGCACTATCCACAGTATTCAAAAACATTAGATTCTATTTTTACACAGAACGGTTATTCCAATCAAAATTACAGAAATATGTATTTTAAAAATGAATCACATAACGAGGAAGCATGGGGCAAAAGAGTAAATATCCCTCTAAAGTTTATTTTTAACTAGAAAATTGTTTTTTTGGACGATTGAATTCTTGCAGGCTCAAAAGTCGGTTTTGCATTTTCAAACTGCCTACCTAGTCCATTTGGCTTATTCTGAGCCTCTTCAATTCTTTTGGTTAAAATAATATCTAGCGAATCTCTAACTCTGCTGTAATTATCTTCATAAACAAGATTTTTGTTTTCATTGAAGTCATACTTATGATCATAAAGCTCAAGATATCTTTCATCTTTATGTAACCATCTTGTCAACCTATATCTATTTGTTTTTATTGAATATCCTTGTGCTAAAGAGCCATCCGAATAGACGCGCAATTCTGATAAAGCACTTTTTCGAATAGGTTTTGAATTTGAAGTTAAAATGTTTTTTAAACTATGACCTTGTACAAATTCAGGAGTAGACATTCCAGTTAGATCCATTAATGTTTTGTATAAATCTAGTAATTCAACTGGAGAATTTTTAATTCTTTTATTGGATAGAATACCTGGACCTGAAATTATTAATGGTACTCTAGTGGCTCTGTCATAAAGAGATTGTTTTTGCCAGTGACCTTTTTCACCTAAATGATATCCATGATCAGATGTAAATACCACGATAGTATTTTTATCAAGACCTGTTTCTTTTAATTTATCCAATACTCTTCCTATTTGAGCATCAACAAAACTTGTTGTAGAATAATAAGCCTCTTTAACGGTTCTTATTGTTGAATTATCAAGATTAATTTGTTCCTTTCTTGCTCTAAGAGATTTTGCTGCTGGAGCTGATATTGTTTTTAAAAACTCGTCTCCATTAGATGGCACAGTCATATTATCCTTCTCATACAAATCAAAATATTTTTTTGGAGCAACAAAAGGAATATGGGGTCTGTATAAACCAAATGCTAAGAAAAAATTCTCTTTAGATTTTGAAAATTTATCAAGAAACTTAATTGTTTCATCAGCCCCTATACCATCTGTTTGTTCATTGTCTGACCCTT
Source organism: uncultured Bacteroidota bacterium (assembly GCA_902510415.1). Classification (GTDB taxonomy): domain Bacteria; phylum Bacteroidota; class Bacteroidia; order Flavobacteriales; family Flavobacteriaceae; genus MED-G13. The sequence goes on from CABXBH010000024.1 coordinate 6,690, forward strand.
CAGATTCTAGCCAACTTAAAGTTGCTCCGTCAAAATTTTCTTTTACTTTATTAAGCTTATACTCTTCTATTTTATCTCTTCCATAAGGATTCACAGTTTGATCCCAGGTAAAATGATCATCATGACCAGATGTACCTATATCTCTTGGGTTATGATAATGATATACTTTTCCAACCCTTATTGAATTATATTTTTCCATTATAAATCTTTGTCCTAAAGTAATTACATCGGGAATTGTTTGTCTTACATATAATCGTAATTCTTTTGATTTGGTTTGATCTGGATAAAGCCCGGTCATTAAAGATACCCTTGAGGGACCACATAATGGATATTGAACATGGGCATTTTCAAATAAAACACCTTGACTAGCTAGCTTATCAATGTTTGGAGTAAATACATCAGGACTTCCATAAACACCAATATCACAATTTAAATCATCAGCAATTATAAACAGAACATTTAATTTTTTTGGATTGTTTTCTGAATTCGCATTAATTATATTACTTACAAGAAAGCAAATTATAATAATTAAAATTTTTTTATTATTTATACCCATATTTTAAATTTACATTTAAGTATTGTTTAAACAAAATATGAAAAATTATTTCGTCTACATATTTATTTTCTTTGGATTAAACACTATTGCACAAGAATACCAGTGGACCGGAAGCTCAAATACTGAAGATTTTTTTGATGAATTTAATTGGAAAGAAACTACTACAGATGAATATCCGCCAACAAATAGTATAAATCCTGAAGAGCCTATTCAATTCAATCTTTTTATCACATGTAATGTTGTTGCAGATGGTGAAATAAGTCTAGAAGAAAATGTAAAAATTACAATTATTAATGGTGAATTAGATGCTGAAAAAATCAGAGGAATTGGGGAGATTATCCTCAATGAATCCTCTTATTTAAACATCAACACCTCCTATCCTATTGATGAAGGAATCTTAATCAAAATAAATTCAGATAAATCATGGGTAAGGTTATATGATCTCGAACCAACTAGTGCATTATATTATTATCAGGATAATTTTTACAATGAGAATCAAATTTTAACATATCCTGAAACACTAAGAATTGATAATTATTATTCTAATGGTTCAATAATTAGAAAATATGGTTTAAATAATTCTAATCTAAGCGTTTATTCAGATGAAGGCTTTAATGGAGAGTCTATTGAAATAACATCTAACATAGTTCATGTCGGAGAATCAATTCTTGAAAATTTAAATGATAATATTTCATCATTTATCTTAAAACGAGGCTATATGGCAACATTTGCAGAACGTGAGGACGGAAGTGGAAACAGCAAAGTTTTCATTGCCTCCGAGAATGATATCGCTGTCAGTGAACTTTCTGAATATTTAAATAATAAAATTTCTTTTATAAGAGTAGTTCCATGGAATTGGGTAACAAAAAAAGGAACAGCTGGTGATATATTAAATATGGGCAATGATTGGTTTTACAAATGGAGTAACAATGGAAATTCTGATATTAATCGTGAATACTCTCCAATGGCCTGGGGTAAAGGAGCGGCTGATGATGATAATGATATTGAAATCATAAAAGATAAATATAAATCAACTCATATTCTAGCTTTTAATGAACCTGATGATTGCAATGGACAATCAGGACAATACGGAAATATGTGTGTAGTAGACACCTCGCTAACATACTATAAAAATTTATTAAAATCTGGCTTAAGAACGGTATCTCCTGCCTGCAGACAAGGAGGAGTTTTTGATTGGTTAAATGAATTTAATTCAAAAGCTGTAGATCAAAAAATAAGAATTGATGTAATTGCCGTTCATTGGTACGACTGGGCATCTAACCCTGAAAACTCGCCAAATGCTAACCCTCAGGATATTTTTAACAGATTTGTCAATTACTTAGATTCCGTACACCAGATTTATAATCTACCAATTTGGATAACTGAATTTAACGCAAATAAATACAGAAACGAATGGGTTCACAGACAATTTCTTCAGCTTGCATTGCCTTTTCTTGAAGAAACAGAATATATTGAACGTTATGCGTTTTTTGAACCTGTAACTGATGTTGCAAATTTTTTTGATGAGAATAATAATTTTACACAAATAGGAGAATATTATCATAATTTTATGTCAACGAATTCTATTGTAAATGAACAATATTCATCTCCTAGTAATTTAAATTATGATGATTATGAATTCAATGAATTAGAGTGTGATCCTAACAATTCATTTCTTTCAGAAAATATAATTGACTTAATCCCTGAAATATCTATTTACCCAAACCCATCAAAGGATGTAATCTTTATCAATATTCAAGAAGAGATTAAAATCCTAAAAATTATTAGTTTAAAAGGTAAAGTAATTAAGAATTTAGAACCAAAAAACAATATTAATATATCGTTTTTAGAAGAAGGCATGTATCTAATAAATGTGAATAATTACTTTGTCAAATTCTTAAAAAATTAAATTAATTATTTAATTATCAATAATTTATTGATAAAATCATAAGAAAAATGTCTATCCTATTTATTGAAATCATATTTTTACAACTTTCTTGAAATATGATAAGGTTATTTATAGTTTTCTTTCTGATTAATTCATTTACTTTTTTTTCACAAAAAAATGAAAAGAGACCAAATTTTCTTTTTATTCTGGTTGATGATCAGCCATACGATGCTGTTGGGTTTTCTAAAAGATATCCTTTTTTAAAAACTCCAAATATTGATAAACTGGCAAATGAGGGAGTTAATGTTAAGAATTTTTTTGTAACGCAGTCTATCTGTTCCCCATCCAGAGCTAGCTTTTTAACAGGAACATATCCACACATTCATGGAGTAAATCAAAATAATAAACATGTTGACCCTGATTGGGAATCATTCTCACCCTATTCTGTTCATCTGCAAGAAGCTGGTTATGAAACTGCTCATATTGGAAAAATACACATGGCCCACAAAAGAGGTAAAGATCATATAAGACCTGGATTTAATTATTGGTTTAGTTTCATAGGGCAAGGTGATTATTTTGATCCAAAAGTGAATGACAATGGAATTGAAACTCAAATTCAAGGATATATCACTGATATATTAACGGAAAAAACAATTGATTGGTTGGTAAATAAACGGGATTCTAGTAAACCTTTCAGCTTGAATCTATGGCATAAAGCAGTACATGAGAAACACTTGCCTGCGCCAAGACACAAAGCTTTATATAAAGGGGAAAACCTTCCCGAACCACCTTACAATACACACAGAGAAACGTTTGAAGGTAAGCCAGAATGGCAAAGAAGAAAAACCTTCGGTTTTAAATGGAATAATAATGACACAATTCCAAAAACTCTAAAAGAAAAAAAATGGCCTATCAATAAATTTAAAAACATGCAGCTATTAAGAAGCTTAATAGCTGTTGATGAATCCCTTGGTAAGGTAATCGAAACCCTTTACCAATTAGGAGAATTAGATAATACTGTTATTATCTACAGTAGTGATAATGGTTATTTTATGGGTGAACACACATACAAGGATAAAAGACTTGCTTATGAAAATTCTATTAGAGTACCCATGATAATCAGATATCCTAAATTGATTTCCCAAAATTCTGATGTTAGTGAACAATGTCTGAATATTGATATCGCACCAACTATTTTAGATTTAGCTGGAATTGACAAACCAGATTACATGCAAGGCGAATCCATGTTAAATTTAATTTCAAAGGGAAAGGATAAAAATTGGAGAAAATCTATTTTATTCGAATATTATGTAGATGATGCATGGCCTTATGCTGGTCCTGACCAATTAGCGGTTAGAACAAATAATTTTAAATTAGTAGACAACTTTATCGATAATGATATAGATGAACTATACGATTTAAAAAATGATCCTGGAGAAATGATAAATCTTATTAATAATGAAGATTATGATGAAATCGAAAAAGAATTAAGAAATGAATCCAAACGATTACAAAAAAAATATAAATACAACCCCGATAGAGATTGGTGGTTAAGAACACAGATTAGAAAATAATTATGAAAAAGTATTTAATAATAATTTCACTTTTATTCACAACTAATATATTAACCCAGGAACTTAATCTAAAAGGTAAAGTATTTGAAAAAGATACAGACATAACTCTTGCTGGCGCAACTATACAAGTAGTAGGGTCTGAAAATGGAGTAATTTCAGATTTTGATGGTAATTTTGAATTATTGTTAAAAATTGGGGACAAAATCAAAGTTTCATACATAGGAATGAAATCGATTGAGTTACCAATCATCTCATCTCCAATCTCTGTTTATTTAGAAACTGATATCGATCAGTTGGATGAGGTAATAGTTAGTGTCGGATATTTTGATATAAGTGAAAAGGATTTATCCGGATCAATCACCCAAATAAAATCTGATCAACTTGAAAAAAACAGAAGCGGTTCAGTTGAAAGCATATTACAGGGTCAGGTTTCCGGTTTAGTAGTTTCCGAAAGTTCAGAACCTGGAGGAGGCTCTGGTGTTTCAATAAGGGGTACAAACTCAATTTTAGGAGGAACTCAACCATTATATGTACTCGATGGAATCCCAGTCGACCCATTAACCGATGCCGAGGGGATGGCTGGAAGCGGTGGCTCACAGAGTTCATTAAGTTTCATCAACCCTAATGATATTGATAAAATTGAGGTGTTAAAAGATGCTGCTGCAACCGCGATATATGGAGCGAGAGGAGCTAATGGTGTCATATTAATTACAACAAAAACTGCAAATAATGAAGATGGAAGTGATAAGATTTCTGTAAGCTATGAAAGCTATGCTACAACTGTTAGAAATAACATAAATGTATTAGACGGTTTAATGTTTGAAAGCTACATGAATCAAAGAGTTTTAAATCAAATTTTTCAAGACATAACAGACCCTAATAGAAATGGTGGGCCGTTTGATGGAAGTCAGTTAATTAACAGTCAAAATTACCCTGAAATAACCGAGTATGAAATACCATACCCACAAACTACAGGCGTCAACACAAACTGGCAGGATGAAACTTATCGAGTTGCTTTAAGTAATAGGTATAATTTAAATTATCGCGGCGGTAATTTTAAAAGGAATATATCTATGGGGCTTGGAATTAATAATCAAGAGGGAGTAATTATTAATTCAGACAACAAGACTATCAATTATAATATGAATGCAAAAAGAAAAGCATTTAATGAAAAAATTGACATTTATTCAAAAACCTATTTTACTCATAAAAAAGGAAATGCAGCATCAGTGGGAAATGGAGAAATTTTTCAACAAAGAGGTGTTGTTTCTCAAGCATTGCAATTCCAGCCAATATTTTCCCTTTTAGAACCGGGACAAGATGATGATATTTATGCTGCCTTAAATGAAGGTAATGTTGTTTCAAATCCTTACACACTAGCTAAATATGTGATGGATATTAAGGAATCTACATCATTTCGTCAAACTATCCAGCTAGTTGGAAAGATTACACCAAAATTAACCGGTACTCTTAAAGGTTCATATAATTTTCAGAAAAGCAATAGAGATAATTACTATCCCCTAAATACCACAAGAGGTAGAAACACAAATGGAGAAGCATCTCAAGCATTTCTAGAAAATAGTAAATTATATGCTGAAGCTAATTTAAGATACCGAAACAAAATTAAGGATCACAGAATTGATGCAACATTGGTTGGAACATTTGAAAAAAATGAAATTAGATCAATTTTTAATAAAGCAAGAGGTTTTGGAACTGATGCTACATCATTCTATAATTTTGCATCTGCTGAAGAAATCCTAACACCAATCACTCAGTTCAGAGAAGTAGGTTTACTTTCTGCATTATTCAGGGTTGGATATAATTATAAACGAAAATATTTTGTGGATATAAATACAAGAGTTGATGCATCATCAAAATTTGCAACTAATAAAAAGAGTGCAATTTTTCCATCAATTGCTTTTTCATGGTTTGCGTCAAAAGAAAAAATATTTCAAAAATTTAATAATCTTGACTTGTTAAAATTTAGATTATCATATGGAAAGATTGGAAGTAACCCAATCAACCCCTATCAATCATTGGCTTTGATGACTCCTATAAGATATAATTTTAATGATGAAATTATAACAGGTTTTTACGAGTCTAATCTAGCAAATGATGATCTTACATGGGAAACAACGGACCAATTTAATTTTGGTATTGATTTGGGTTTATATGATTCAAAAGTAAATTTAACAATGGATGTTTATCATAAGCTTACACATGACTTATTACAATATGTTCAACTACCTCCTTCCAATGGATACACAAGTCGAGTCGATAATTTTGGTGAGGTTGAAAACAAAGGAGTAGAATTTAATCTTGAAAGTAAATTATTAAATACAGATGATTTTGAATGGAGTTTAAATGCAAATATTGGTATAAACAGAAATGAGTTAAAAAAGTTAAATTCTAATCTGGATTTTCAACTAGGCCCTTCTGTAGGTTTTTCTCAGGCTTATCCAATTTTATTCATGGTTGGTCAACCACTTGGTATATATTGGGGTGCTGAAACTGATGGAATATATTCAACATGGGATGAAGCTATATCTAGTGGAATTGCAGGTGCTGCTCCAGGAGAAATAAGATACGTTAATCATCATATTGATTTAGATGAATCTGGTGAACCGCTAGATATTCAAGAAATTAATTTTGATGATTATGTTAAAATTGGTGATCCTAACCCAGATTTTACATATTCAATTTCAAATAACTTTAGTTATAAAAACTGGGATGCTAATATTTTATTCACTGGTCAAAAAGGGGGAGATTTATTTTGGGTTGATTCATGGCAGCTAAGTGGACTTCAAAAAACAACGAATATATTAAGTTCATCATATGCTAATTCATGGATAGCACCATTGACTTATGAGAACGGAAACTATATTTATAATGAAGCTGTTGGGAATTTAAATTATGTCAATCACCCTGGGGCTATGATCGATACTGGTGCTAGAGCAATATCTTCAGATAGAAATATATTTGATGGTTCTTTTATCAGGTTAAAAAACATAAATATTGGATATAATTTTAATCTGAAAGATGGTAGGAACATGAGAGTCTATTTAGCTGGTCAAAATTTGATTGTTTGGACAGATTATCCTGGCTACGATCCAGAGGTTAGAACGTATACAAAAAATCCCCAAAAAAGAGGAGTTGATTTTGGAACCTATCCTGGAACAAAATCATTACTAATCGGGTTAAAATTCAATTATTAAAATTATGAAAGATTTAAAATACTATTTATCTATTTTACTGGTCTTTTTCACATTCAATTCTTGTAATGTTCTTGATGAAGATCCGTTTACACAACCAAGTACAGAGAATTTCTATCAAAACGAAACAGATGCCTTAGCAGCACTTACAGCAGCTTATGCAAGACTTAAAAGTGGTATGGGTTATTACAAGCAACAATTCATGCCAACACTATTTGCTTCTTCTGATCAAGGGCTTTCAACCTATTTATACAATGAATTTAAAAGAGGTATAGTAACATCTACTAACCAAAGTTTAAATAATTTATGGAAAGAAATTTATTTAGGTATCCGTGATGCCAATAATGTTATAGCAAATGTTCCAGATATTGAAATGGATGAAGAATTAAAAAATAGAATCATTGGAGAGGCTAAATTTTTAAGAGCTTTACATTACTTTAATCTGGTTAGGTGCTTTGGAGAAGTACCGCTCAGAACCACACCAGTTGAAGCAGGAGATGATCAAGGATTAGCGGTTTCATCTATTATTGAAATTTATGATTCAATTATTGATGATTTAAGCTATGCATCTTTACACTGCTGGGCAAGAAATGAAGCAAGAGGGAATTACTCTAATGATTTAGGTAGAGCAACAAATACAGCTGCTCATGCTTTACTAGCCAAAGTTTATACAAGAATAGCTTCGTGTAAGAGATCTGCATCTGAAGGAGTTACAGGAAATGAGCTTTATCTAGAATTTCCAGAATCATATCAGTCTTATTATCAATATGCTAAAGATGAATGTGATTATGCTATTTCTGGACAAGGATTTAATTTATCATCATCTCTTGAGGATTGGATGTCAATTTTTGACGCTAGTAATGGTAATAATTCTGAAATGATTTTTGATGTTCAGGGTTCTTCATTAAGCGGTCAAGGAACGGCGGTTTCAAATCTATTTACTCCAAGAAATGCAGGACTTTCTGGAAGTGGATTTGGAGGAAACAACAAGCTTAAACCACTCTTTATAAATAATAGAATTGATAAGTTTGATAATAGATACCAAAACTCAATTATTACACAATATGAAACTACTACAAGACAATTTAATATTAATCCTTGGAGTACTGGTTATATTCCAACAAATCTTGAAACCGGAAATACGTTAGGCACCTTATGGCAAGTATGGACCGCAAAATATATTGATACTGAAGCTACTACAGAATATACCAGCAGACAAAACTGGCACGTAATAAGACTTGCTGATGTATATTTAATGCGTGCTGAGGCAAATGCGGAAATTATGATGGATCCATCTGCTGCAAATACAGATGTGAATATTTTAAGAGCTAGAGTTGGTATGCAAGACATTGATTACACATCTTTTTCAATTGAAAACTTTAGAGAAGAAATAATGAGAGAAAGAGCTGTTGAACTTTATATGGAAGGTCATAGATTTTTTGATTTAACCAGATTTGGAGTTTATGATGAATACTGCAGATTTGTTTATGGAGATACTGACGGTACTAGACAAGCTGAAGATTATACTTGGCCAATACCAATTATTGAGGTTTCTACAAATAGTGAGATTGACTAATTATATGAGACATCTGTTATTAATAACATTAATCCTTCTATTTCAAAATAGTAATTCTCAGAATCATAATGAAGCCCCAAATTTTATATTCATTTTAGCGGATGATCAAGGATGGAACGGTACATCAGTGAATATGATTGATGAAAATAATCTATCTAAAAGTGATTTTTATGAAACCCCAAACATTGAAAGAATTGCAGCACAAGGGATGATATTTTCAAATGCATATGCAAGTGCCCCAGTATGTGCTCCATCTAGATATAGTATTCAATTTGGAAAAACGCCTGCAAGATTACAAATGATAAGGGTTGGGATGAATACAGAGCACATTAATCACGGTTCTGAACTAACAATTCCTAAACAACTAAAAAAAATAAATCCAAATTATAATACTGCTCATTTTGGAAAATGGGGTATGGATTCAAATCCAAAAACGTTAGGTTACAATGAAAGTGACGGTGCGACTAAAAATAAAGATGGAGTATTTAATTGGAATTCAAACAAACTTCAATGGAGTAATAATATTGATGATGACCCAAAAAAAATATTTAGTGTGACTGAAAGGTCGATAAACTTTATTGAAAAAAATAATAAAAATAAAACTCCATTTTTTTTACAAATTTCTCATTACGCAATTCATTCAGATATTTTAGCAAGAAAAAAGACTTTTCAAAAATTTAAAAATAAAAAACCAGGTGAAATTCACAACAATATAGGGCTTGCAGCAATGACATTTGATTTAGATGAAAGTGTTGGTCTAATTTTAGATAAAATAGAAGAATTGGGGCTTAAAGAAAATACATATATAATCTATAGTTCAGATAATGGATCTGTACCTATTATTATTCCAAAAAAATATTATGAAAAAAGCTATAACTATCCTTTAAAAAGAGGTAAATGGGACGCAACTGAAGGAGGTGTTAGGGTGCCTTTTATCATGTCAGGGCCTAATATTAAATCTAATATATATTCAAATACTCCAATTTCATTTTCTGACTTATTACCAACAATTATTGATTTAGCAGGAGGAAAAAAACTATCCGATAAATCTCTGGATGGTGGGAGTTTTAAAAAAATACTTCAGCAACAATCAAAACGTGTTAAAAGAAATATTGAAGGAATTATTTTCCACGTTCCTTATGAAAATAAAATAGCACTTGAACGAGCTCACTCAGCTATTTTAATAGATAGTATGAAGCTGATTAAATTTTATGATAATTTAGAGATCAGGTTGTTTGATATTAAAAATGATATTAGTGAAAATTATGACCTTAGTAAAAATAAATTGAAAAAATTAGCAAAACATTTTGAGAAAAAACTTGACAACTACTTAAAAAATGTGAATGCACCTAAATGGCAAAAAGGAATTACTTGGAAAGAAAAATCATTAAAAAACATTAATTCTTATCATTAAAAATTAAGTATTTTATAGAAATAAGACACTTGTTTTATTAAATCCTAAATTTTATTAAATTATAATTATATTATTCTTGGTTAATATATAAATTTTATTATCTTACGCGACTAATTAATTTTTGAATGAAGAAACTCTACATTTTATTTTTTTCTTTTATATTCTCACTATCTGTTTATTCACAGGATAGCTTTCAAGAAAGAGCTAAGAAAATTTCTAATGAAATGACTATGGTTTTATCTCTTGACGATCAAACATCCGAAAAGATTTATCATATTCAACTCAAAAGATTTATTGATGCTCAAAGTATTCGAAAAACTTATCAAAATGACAAACAGCAAATGAGAGCTGAATTAAGAAAATTACAAAATAGACTATGGGGTAAACTCAATGCAGTGCTCGGAGAAGATAAAATGAAATCTTGGAGCACTCACAAAAAAAGTATTTAATAATCAAAACCTAAATTTATGATGAACACTACTCAATTTTTAACTAATATAAAACTATGGCAAAATGCAATTTTTGCTTTTATATTTTTATTTAGTTTATCAACTTTTTCTCAAGTTGACGCAACTTCAGCAGTAGTTGGTGATGAGCTTACCTTTAATGGCATGCTACAAACTGACGGTGATGAAGGTGTTACTGGGTCAGGTACTGGTTGTGCGCCGTGTGGATGGAATGCCATGCAAGGTACGAACTATGCTCCTACCAATAACAACAATAACAATGGTGCATGTCACTCTGAGAATAGACAATTTAAAATGTTTGCTACAAATGGTAACAACGGATCTTTTGTAAACCAAGAGATAACAAGTTTACCTGTAGGAACATTCACGTATGACTATTGGACTAAGTGGGCTGGAGTCCCAACCTATACAGATGAAAATGGTGATACGTTAGAACCTAAATTTACTATCCGAGTTCCAGACGGTAACGGAGGTTGGACTGCTGCTCTTGAAGTAACAATCCCACTTTCTGACGATCAAGTCTGGGAACAAACAACTGGTACATGGACTAACGACGAAGTTCGTGATGTTAGATTACAATGGTATAAAAGAGGTGGTACAAATGCTGCTCCTACGGGATTAAACA
>CABXBH010000025.1 GCA_902510415.1 uncultured Bacteroidota bacterium
CTAATTGGAATAATTGGAATCCATCAGCAAATGAACAATCCATAGATGGAGCACAATTAACATTGGTAATATCAGCTGATGAAGAGTCATTTGACGCATCAGAATCTCCATCTAAAGAAGTAGAAACAGTAATTGTGTAAGCTCCAAATTCTGATAAATCAACCGTTTGAGTAAATGTATAAGACATTGAACTGTCACCTTCGAGTGGACCTGCTACTGTCTCAGTTACTGTTTCACCGTTGAGCTCATAAGTAACATCAAAATCATATTGAGTAGCTCCACCATAGTTAGTAATAGTTATCGTGACTTCCTCCGCATTAGATAATAATTCCCCTGATGATGGTGATGAAATTTCTGAAACACCAATATCATTAGGATTTAAATGAGTAACATCAGCTGTTACTCCGTCATTAGCATCGTTTTCATCATCAGTTAATGTTGTATAAGCAAGAACTACGTATGTTGTACCAACTGTTGACATATCAACAGTCGTTGAAAATGTATGCTGTACAGTTTCACCAGTACCAACAGTACCAGTGTAAGTTTCTGTTACTACTGCTCCACTATTAACTTGGAAAGAAACATCAAAATTTGATATGTCATTTTCACCATAATTAAAAATTGAAACGGTTACACTTTCAGAATCAGTTAGCGTTCCTGAAACTGGAGAATCAACACTTACAACTCCAGCATCATAAGCTGCATCAGCTGCAATTTGGAATACACCAACCATGTGACTTCTTCCAGGTGAAAAGTATTCGCTAACATACCAAAACTGTTTACCGTTTACAGGCTCTACACTCATGTGAGCATAATCTGCATATCTCAAATTTGTACTATTTCCTGTACTTTGAGCGATTAATCCTTCCTCAAGAGTCATTTCACCAAGTGGGTCAGCAGCATATCTACCTGTGTATCTTAATGATACAGATTCAGATGTGCTAACAGAAGAATAACCCATACCTATGTTACCTTGTAAATCTATTGACATACTTGCACCAAAAGCGTGACGGCCGTCGGGTGCAGTATAAGTTCCTTCTTGATAAATTGTCCAAGGCTGGCCATCTCCATCTTGTCTCAATTCGAACCATCTCACACCAGCTAATTCAGCTGCTGAGCCATCTACATCAACAACAAAGTTAAGTACTGCAGAGTTATGAGTTGCAAATTTTCTAAATTGGGCCTGATTCATTATTGTCCACTGCATTGCATCAATATCTGGTCCAGATGGTTGTTCTAAATTACTAAAACTACCTCCATCAAATGTACTGTTAAACGCTGTTGTATTCAATTGAGTTGGACTTGACACAGATGAATTAGAAGAGTTTGACCAATCTATATTAACGTTCCATATTTTTAAGTGATCTGTTGCGATACCTCCCCAAGAATCATCTTGCATATAAACTAAAGTTGCATTCCCAGGTGCTGGGTGATTGTCGTCAACTATATCCAAAATCTGAGCAGAAGCAAATCCAGCAGTAGCCATTGAAGGAATATCAAAGGCTTGTATTGTAGCTGAAGAATCACCATTTAATATTTTATCTCTTTCTAAAACAAATAAGTTATCACCACCAGTGTTTGTAGTACAATAGTATCCATCAGACCATATTGAATATTTTGGGTAATCCGGGAATTGTCCACTTGTCGGAAATTGATTGCTCGCTGCATTATATACATGCCATCCATCATTTACAGGATCATTTGAAACTGAAACTGCAAAGTTTAAGGCACTACTTCCCATTGATGAAATCACATATCTATCAGCTTCACTGTCATATAATACAATAGGATCTCCTGATTCATTAGCTCCAAATAAATTTGATAAACTTGTATTTGGTGTTGCTGCTGAACCGTCAAGATTAAAAAATCTAAATGAGGAATTCCATGAAGCCAAATAATAATCTCTACCTATTTCACCCGTTGGGTCACCAGGAGTTGCTGTACTGGAAGTAGTTTGAAAAATTTGAATTGGATCTCTTGTTTGTTTCTTGCTAACTTGTTCGTCAAGTTTAGCTAAAGGATCGTTTCCTTTTGGTAAGCCTTTACCCGGAACAACTTTAGCACCTCTCATTCTTTTTGGTGGACCCTCTTTTTTAAATTCGTTAGGATCTGCAGGAATGAAAGTTCCGTTATTAATCATTTCCTTTATACTAGGAACATATTTATACTCAAGATTAATTGTTTGAGTAACCTTATAAGTATCAGGCCTATCAGGAGCCGGAGTATATTTTGTTTGGGAATTTACATTTAAAGAAAATATAAATAACATTAAAACTGTGATAAGTATTGTAAAAGTATTCTTCATAGCTAGAGATTAAATTTATTCTAAGGAGGAGCAATTTAATGCTTTTAAACAAATAAATAAAATATATGGAGTTAAGATTTATGAAAGCCAGTTATGGAGACTAGTTCTTTTATCTATTTCATTTTTTATCTCAGAAATTGGAACTCTTATTTGCTCCATAGAATCTCTGAATCTCAAGGTCACAGTATCATTTTTTGCAGAGTCGTGATCAACTGTTAGACAAATTGGAGTGCCTATTGCATCCTGCCTCCTGTATCTTCTTCCAACAGCATCTTTTTCATCATATGCTACGTTGTAATGAACCTTAAGATTATCAAAAATTTTTGTAGCAAGTTCTGAAAGACCGTCTTTTTTAACAAGAGGTAAAACTGCTAACTTGTAAGGAGCTAAAAAGTCAGGTATCTTTAAAACAGTTCTTGAATTATTATCTTCCAACTTTTCTTCACAAAAAGAAGAAGATAAAACTGCTAAAAACATTCTGTCAAGACCAATCGAAGTTTCTACAACGTAAGGGATATAACTTTCATTTATTTCGGGGTCAAAGTATCTTAATTTTTTTCCTGAATACTGTTCATGTTGAGACAAATCAAAGTCGGTTCTTGAGTGAATTCCTTCAAGTTCCTTGAAACCAAAAGGAAAATTAAACTCAATATCACATGCGGCGTCCGCATAATGTGCCAACTTATCGTGGTCATGAAATCTGTAATTGTCGTCTCCAAGTTTCAAGGCTTTATGCCATTTTATTCTGTTTTGTTTCCATTGCTCATACCAATCTGATTGAGTTCCAGGTTTAACAAAAAATTGCATTTCCATTTGTTCAAATTCCCTCATTCTGAAAATAAATTGTCTAGCAATTATTTCGTTTCTAAATGCCTTACCAATTTGAGCAATTCCAAAAGGGATTTTCTTTCTTGAACTTTTTTGCACATTAAGGAAATTAACGAAAATTCCTTGTGCAGTCTCTGGTCTAAGATATATCTCAGAAGCTGATTCTGAACTTGCTCCAATACTTGTAGAAAACATTAAATTAAATTGCTTTATATCTGTCCAGTTTTTTGATCCAGAAACAGGATCAACAATTTCTAAATCTTCAATTAATTGTTTTAAGGAAACTAAATCATCATCGTCAAAACACTTTTTCATGACTGAAATTGCGTTATCAATTTTTTTTTGATTTTCTAAAACTCGGGGGTTAGTATCTCTAAACTGATTTTCATCAAAAGAATCACCAAACCTCTTTTTAGCTCTTGTTATTTCCTTGTTAATTTTGGTTTCAATTTTTGTTATGTAATCCTCAATTAAGACATCCGCTCTATATCTTAATTTAGAGTCTTTATTATCAATTAAGGGGTCATTAAATGCATCAACATGACCAGAAGCCTTCCAGGTCGTAGGATGCATAAGAATAGAAGAATCTAGTCCAACAATATTATCATTCATTTGAACCATAGAAGCCCACCAATATTTTTTAATATTATTTTTTAATTCTACTCCGTTATGTGCATAATCGTATACTGCACTTAAGCCATCATAAATTTCACTACTTTGAAAAATAAATCCATACTCCTTGGCGTGAGAAATAATTTTTTTAAAGCTATCTTGGTTAGTACTCATGATACAAAAATATAAAACGCATTTAACAAAGGAATGCTTTTTTTAAAATTATGCGTTTCTTTGTAAAGAAGAATTCAAAATGACAAAAATTAGATTTTCTTTATTTATTTTAACAATTGTATTAAGTTGTGCCAATCGAGGTACCCCAACAGGTGGAGAGATTGATTCAGAACCACCCATTGTATTGAAATCAACTCCAGAAAATTTTTCTACCAATTTTAACGCTGAAGAAATTGAAATAATTTTTAACGAATACATTCGATTAAATAATACACAAAAAGAGCTGATTATTTCTCCCCCAATAGAACCTCTTCCTCTTATATTACCTCTCGGATCAGCCAATAAAACCATATCAATTTCTGAATTTGATTCTTTGAAAGAAAACACAACTTATAGTTTTCACTTTGGGGAAAGTATTGAAGACAACAATGAAAAAAATCCTTTAAGCAATTATAGATATGTATTTTCTACTGGGAATTATATTGATTCTCTTTTGGTAAAAGGAATGGTAAAGGATGCCTTTAATAGAGAAATAAGTGAAAATATAAATGTTCTTTTATACGAAGTTGATTCATTATTTTCAGATTCAATTATATACAAAGAAAAACCCAAGTATGTAGCCAAAGTAATTGATTCAACAAATAAGTTCATTATTCAAAACATTAAAGAAGGAAAGTATCTTATTATAGCTTTAGAAGAAGAAAATAAAGATTATACTTTTCAAAGCAAAGTTGATAAGATTGGATTTATTAAAAACTATATTGATTTACCAAAAGATAGTTTAATTAATTTAAAAGTGTTTCAAGAAAGTCCCCCCTTCAAAATTGGAAAACCTAAACAGAAATCAAACAGATCATTTTCATTTGGTTATGAAGGTGAATATGAATTCTTCAATATTGAAATTACCAAACCAGATAATTTAAAATATTCTAGCAGAATCACACAAGAAAAAAAATCTGACAGCTTAATTTATTGGCTTAAAACAGATTCTAAATTGGATTCTATTGTTTTTAGGGTTTTTAATGATAATTTTTCAGACACCTTAAAGGTAAATTTAAGAAATAAGCAAAATGATTCTCTTATAATTAAATCTGAACAAAACAAGACCTTAAAATTTAATGATAATTTCATAATTGAAGCAAACCTACCTCTTCAAAGTGTTGATCGTAAGAAAATAACAATTTTAGATAAGGACTCAATTAATGTTGAGTTTGATATAAAACTTGATTCAATAAAAAATCAATATAATTTTATGTTCAATAAAGAAGAAGAGCAAGAATATAGAATAGAATTACTACCAGGTGCATTAAAGGATTTTTATGAGAACAATAATGACAGTCTATTTTATAAAATAAAAACTAGAACATATAATGACTATGGAAATCTAAGTTTAAATCTCAGAAATGTAATATTTCCTATTATTGTTGAGCTTGTTAATGCAACCGGAGAAGTAAAATACAAATCCTATAGTGATCGTTCATCGTCAATAAATTTTGATAATATTGATGCTGGCAAATATTTTATTCGAATAATTTTTGATGAAAATAAAAACAAAAAATTCGATACCGGGAATTTTTTGATGAAAATAAAACCCGAAAAGGTGCTTTATTTTCCTGACGAACTAGATGTAAGAGCAGGATGGGATTTAGTTCAAGAATTTATTTTACAATAATTATTTTTTTATTGAAGCTTTCATTAATTCTCTATTCATTCTAGCAATATTGTCTAGAGATATACCTTTAGGACACTCGACTTCACATGCACCAGTATTTGAACAATTTCCAAAACCCTCTAGATCCATTTGATTTACCATATTGATAACCCTTCTTGAAGCTTCAGTTTGTCCTTGAGGTAATAGAGAATATTGAGAAACTTTTGCGCCAACAAAAAGCATTGCAGAAGAATTCTTACAAGTGGCTACACAAGCACCACAACCTATACATGTTGCAGCATCAAAAGCATCATCTGCATCATCTTTATTTATAGGAATTGAATTGGCATCCTGAGTGTTTCCAGATGTATTTACCGAAATGTAGCCTCCTGAATGTTGTATTCTGTCAAATGCACTTCTGTCAACAACTAAATCTTTAATGACCGGAAAAGCTTTTGCTCTAAAAGGTTCTATAAATATTGTATCTCCATCTTTAAACTTTCTCATATGAAGTTGACATGTGGTTATCCTTCTGTCTGGACCATGTGCCTGTCCATTTATAAACAACGAACATGAACCACAAATTCCTTCACGGCAATCATGGTCAAAAGAAACTGGGTCTTCATCTTTTAAAATTAATTCTGCATTTAATACATCTAACATTTCTAGAAAAGACATATCAGGTGAAATATTATTTATTTCATATTCAACAATACTTCCCCTTGTTTCAGAATTTTTTTGACGCCAAATTTTTAATTTTAGTTTCATTGTTGATTATTTATAACTTCTTTCCTTAACCTCAATATTTTGATATTCAAGTTTTTCCTTATGAAGTATGGCATTTTTAGGCTCTCCAACATATTCCCATGCAGAAACAAATTGAAATTCTTTTTTTCTAGTTGCTTCACCTTCTTTAGTTTGATATTCTTCTCTAAAATGACCTCCACAAGACTCTTCTCTTTCTAACGCATCTTTAGCAAATAACTCGCCCAGTTCTAAAAAGTCTGCAACCCTACCTGCTTTGGCTAGCTCTTCATTAAATTCGTTTTTATCACCTGGAACCTTGACCTCCCTCCAGAATTCCTTTCTTAGTTTTGAAATTTCTGAAATAGCTGATTCCAAATCTTTTTTATTTCTTGCCATACCACATTTGTTCCACATAATTTTTCCTAGCTTTTTGTGAAAATAATCAACAGACTTAGAACCCTTATTATTTACAAAAAATTCTAATTTTTGTTTAGCCTCAGTTTCTGCTGCAAGAAACTCTTCAGTATCATTCGCTATTGGACCTGTAGATATATCATCCGAAAGATAATCACCAATAGTATATGGTAACACAAAATAACCATCCGCTAATCCCTGCATAAGAGCAGATGCCCCAAGCCTGTTAGCTCCATGGTCTGAAAAATTTGCTTCTCCAATAGCATACAATCCAGGGACAGTTGTCATTAGATTATAATCAACCCAAACTCCTCCCATCGTATAATGGACTGCAGGATAAATCATCATTGGAGTTTCATATGGATTTTGATCTACAATTTTTTCATACATCTGAAATAAATTACCATATTTCTTTTTTATTATTTCTTTTCCGAGAGTTTGAATTATTTCGTCATTACTATCATCTTTTCCTGTAACTAGTGCCTGCTCTTTACCATATCTAGTTATGGCGGATGCAAAATCTAAATACACTGCTTCACCTGTTTTATTTACACCAAATCCAGCATCACATCTTTCCTTTGCAGCTCTTGATGCTACATCTCTAGGTACTAAATTTCCAAAGGCAGGATATCTTCTTTCAAGAAAATAATCTCTATTTTCCTCATTAATCTCTGTAGGTTTTATTGTTCCATTTCTTATTTTATCAACGTCCTCAACATTTTTTGGAACCCAAATTCGTCCGTCATTTCTTAGAGATTCAGACATTAAAGTTAATTTAGATTGATGATCTCCAGAAACAGGAATACATGTTGGATGAATCTGTGTAAAACATGGGTTTGCAAAATATGCTCCTCTTTTGTGTGCTTTCCAAGCAGCAGTTACATTACTTCCCATAGCATTTGTAGACAGATAAAAAACATTTCCGTATCCTCCAGTAGCTAGAACAACTGCGTGAGCAGAGTGTCTTTCAACCTTGCCATTTACAAGGTTACGTGTTATAATTCCTCTAGCTTTTCCATCAACAATTACAACATCTAACATTTCATGCCTGTTAAACATTTGAATTTTACCACGTGCAATTTGTCTATTCATAGCAGAGTATGCTCCAAGCAATAATTGTTGACCTGTTTGACCTTTAGCATAAAAAGTTCTTGAAACCAAAACACCACCAAAAGAACGATTATCTAATAAGCCGCCGTAATCTCTTGCAAAAGGAACTCCTTGAGCAACACATTGGTCAATAATATTGGCAGAAACTTCTGCTAGTCGATATACATTTTCTTCTCTAGATCGGTAATCACCTCCTTTTACTGTATCATAAAATAATCTATATGTGGAGTCACCATCACCTTGATAATTTTTGGCAGCATTAATACCACCTTGTGCAGCAATTGAATGCGCTCTTCTAGGTGAGTCTTGAAAACAAAAAGCTTTAACATTATAACCAAGTTCAGCCAGTGTAGCACATGCTGAACCACCTGCCAAACCAGTACCAACAACAATAACATCAATATTTCTTTTGTTTGCAGGGCTGACTAAATCAATTGTATTTTTATGGTTAGTCCATTTTTTGTCAAGAGGGCCAATTGGTAATTTAGAATTAAGATATGATGAAAATGAATCATTCTTAACAGTACTAAACAAGTCGTCAAGATTAAATGTCTTAACCTTGTCTTTTAAAATTTTATTTTTCTTTTTATAATTTGGATCAGAATCCTTGATAGGACTTCTTAAGGATGTTTTATGCCAGTCGGAATTCCAATCTTGAAGTTTGCATTTAATGCCTGTACTTTTCTTGATAACCTTAGTTTTTTGGGTCTTATCACATCTATGATAATACCTTATACAGATCATTAATTCGTCAGAATCATTATATTCAGATTTAGGTTTTCTATAGTTTAGAGAATATGTTAATTTCTTTTTTGACATTTCTAAATTTTAAACAAAAATACTAAATAATTAAATTTTACAATAAAAAAAGATAAAATATTTGTAACACATCTTGTAACACATTATAAATCAAATATTTATAATTATATCTTCATATAATTGTAACACAATTGTAACACTATATAAGATTTATTTTAGGTTAGTGAGTAAGATGGTGGAAGATTGCAATAAAACAAAATCCTAAAGGGACTCCAATACTATATATGTAAGAAAAGGTTTTAATAGAAGATGCATATGATTTATTAGTACCCATAGATTTTAAAGCAGAAGAAAAGCCGTGTAAAAGGTGCATCGCCAAAAGAACGAATGAAACACAATAAAAAATAACACGCCAAGGCATTTCAAATTTTTCGACTAACTCATGATAGTACCGATTAGGGTCGTCAGGAAGAAATTCAACATACTTATAATTCATTTCAGGAATCCAAAAATCAATAAAGTGCAGTACTAGAAAAGATAGTATTACAAGTCCACTCCAAATCATATTTCTACTCATCCAAGTAGAATTAGCACCACCCTTCTCTTTATGATATTCATACTTTGTAGCACTTCGATTTTGAATTTCTAAATAGAAACCCATTATAAAATGAAAAATGACTCCAAAAATTAAAATAGGCTGTAATGCAAATTGGACTAAAGGATTAGTACCCATGAAATGGGAAAGCATGTTAAAAATATCAGGACTGAATACAGAAGTTATATTTATTAAGAAATGTTGAAGTAAGAATATCATCAAAAAAATGGCAGAAATAGCCATAGCAAATTTTTTCCCAATTGATGTAAATAAAAAATTCTTCATTCTTTATAATTGTAACACAAAAATAAGGACGATTAGATTCTTAGACAAAAAATTAATACTTTAAATGTCTTAATATTATCTTTGTAAAAAAGAGAATTAAATTGCTGTAAATGAAGTATCAAAAAATTAACTCAAAGTTGTTCATTAAAAACAGAGGAAACTTTATGAGTAGAATGGAATCTAGTAGTATAGCTTTCTTTAACTCAAATGACATATATCCAGTAAGCGCCGATTCCACATTACCATTCGAACAACACAGAGATATTTTTTATCTAAGTGGCGTTGACCAAGAGGAAAGTGTTTTAATGCTATGTCCTGGAGCATCTAACCCAAACCACAAGGAAGTTTTATTTTTAAAGGAAACAGATGAGCATATTGCTGTTTGGGAAGGACCTAAACTAAATAAAAAACAAGCTTTTGAAACAAGTGGAATAAAAACTGTTTATTGGCTAAATGAAATGGAGAAAGTGATTTCTGAAATGATGCAAGAATGTAAAACTATCTACTATAATCATAATGAACACTACCGCGCTAAAATTGAAACAGAAACAAGAGAAGAAAGATTTAATAAGTGGTTGGAAAATAAATTTCCTAAAAAAAAGAAGGAAAGAAGTAATCCAATTCTACAACATTATAGGTCTATAAAAGATCCAATAGAAATTGAACTGATTCAGAAAGCTTGTGATATAACAAATAAAGGTTTTCGAAGAGTTTTAAATTTTGTAAGAGATGGTGTTTGGGAATATGAAATTGAAGCAGAATTTATTCACGAATTTTTAAGAAATAGATCTAAAAAATTTGCATACACGCCAATTATAGCTTCTGGAAATAATGCAAATATTCTTCATTATATAGAGAATAATAAAAAATGTAGAGATGGAGAGCTTATACTTATGGATGTAGGGGCAGAATACGCTAATTATTCTAGCGATATGACAAGAACAATTCCTGTATCAGGAAGATACTCAGAAAGGCAAAAGGAAATATATAATGCTGTTCTAAGAGTTAAAAATGATGCTACAAAAATGCTAATACCGGGTGCTGATTGGAAAGAATATCATGTGGAGGTTGGAAAGCTAATGACCTCAGAATTACTTGGAATTGGATTATTAGACAAAGCTGATGTTCAAAATCAATCAGATGAAAAACCAGCTTATAAAAAATACTTTATGCATGGAACTTCACATCATATGGGATTAGACACGCATGATTATGGATTACTTGAAGAACCAATGGTAGAAAACATGATTTTCACAGTTGAACCAGGAATCTATTTACCAGATGAAGGTTTTGGTGTAAGGCTAGAAGATGATGTATTAATACAAAGCAGTGGGGAACCGATTAATTTAATGAATGACATTCCAACAGAGATTGAGGAAATAGAAGATATAATGAATAAATAAAAATCTATACTTGGAATAATTAAAAGAAATTTAGTATAGAATATTATAAATCAAACACTTCTCCAGTGATCCCAAAGATTACTTTCATAATATTTGTCTAATATATTGCTAAAATTCAATTTTGGCTTGTCAGTAAATATATATTTAGATCTAGGGTTTATAAAATTTGAGATAACATTAGAGACTATCATTTTTACCTGCCCCTTAATATATTCAATATTTTTTGAGTTTAAGTCATCTAAATAAAACTGTTGAATTTGATTTTTTAACTTTGATTCATTTCCTAAATAAAATGATTTAGTAGCTTTTTTATATTTAACAACACAAATATAAGTAGAAGACCTTGCATCGAAACCGATAGAAATAATTGGAGTTGCTTTTAAATACTTTAATGCAACTTTATTAGTTTTAGCAATTTTAGTATTTACTGAGTTAAGACTTTCTTTTAAGGAACTTATTGTAGATTTATAAGAAGTAATTTTATTGGTTAATTTATCTTTTTCAGACTTTAGAGACTCAAGTTTTTCTATATGTATAGACAATTCATCGTCAATATCTTTAAAGTTATTTTGTTCAATCCACTTAATTATATTCATAATATAAAATCTATACTAAATTTAAGAAAAATAATTTTAGTATATAAATATAAAAAAATAAATAATTTATTTTAGCAGTCTATTTACCAAATTCTTTAGCTCATCAATTTGATTCTGCTGATCTTTAATTTTTGACTCTTGCTCTTTTAATGCATTAATAAGGACAGGTACTAATCCTTGATAGTTTACTGCTAACATTTCATTGTCATCCTCACTTACAAGCTCAGGAAATACTTCTTGAATCTCTTGTGCAAGTACACCTATCTTTTGTTTGCCTTTCATTTCATAAGACTTACCATCTATTTGTAATAGTTTAGTAAGCGTAGAGCCAAGAGATACTATGTTTGACTTGAGTCTTGCGTCAGATGAAATCACTACATCTCCAGTTATCGTTATATCTTGACTAAATGTGACATTTCCGCTATTAGCAATAGTTATTGCATCTGTGTCACTTGAGGAGCCAATATTTCCAGAATCCGGTATAATTATATTACCTCCTGTTGTAATATTTCCAGAAGACGAAAGCTTAGAGTCAAGTTGAGTTTGTACAGCAGATGTAACCCCATTTAAATAATTAAATTCAGTGTTTGAAATACTTCCATCATTAATTAAATTCGCATCAAGCCTGTTGCTAGAATTAATTGTAGCATTTTTCGCGTCTAGTTGTGTTTGAATATCTGATGACAATCCATTTAGATAACCAAATTCTGTATTTGATATGTTACCATCGTTTACAAGGTTTGCATTTATTCTGTTACTTGAGCTAATAGTTGTCTGCTTTGAATCAATCTGTGTTTGCACACTGGATGTTACTCCGTCTAGATAACCTAGTTCTGTACTTGTAACTGCCGACACCTCAACTTTTCCAGAACCATTTGAAGTCAAGGCTCTTGATACAGTAAGGTCACTTGTTGCAATTGTTGTCGCTGCCCCAGTTATTGTAGCTTGCTTTGAATCTAATTGGGTTTGTACATTTGACGTCACACCATCAACGTAATTTAGCTCTGCTGCTGTTGATGTTACAGCAGTACTTCCAAGATTTAATCCTGCTGCATAAACAGTGGCCCCTGAATCCTCTGCCATATAAACTGCAGTTACATCAGAATTACCTAATGTAACAGAATTATTTGCTTGACCATCTGCTGCGTAACCAATCATTGTCTGATTAATAGCAGATGTTGAGCTGGCATCTGTTCCTAAGCCAAGAAAAGTGTTATATGTACCAGAAATAAGATTGTCACCAGACTGAAGACCAACAGCTAAGTTTCCATAACCATTGTTTAAGTTATAAAGAGACTGATAACCAAGAGCTGTGTTATTATAACCTGTAGTCAAGTTATAAAAAGACTGATAACCAAGACCGCTATTGTTGTATCCTGAAGAAATATTGTACATACTTTCATGTCCTACTGATGTACTATTGTCTCCTGTCATATAAGACCCACTATCTGCATACATTGCATAAGCCCCAATAGCTACATTCTTGATAGCATTAGTTCCTCTGTTACCAGCCGCGTATCCCAAATGTACATTAAAATTCATACTACTGTTATATCGTCCTGCAGCATAGCCTATGTTAGTAAAATATGTACCAGTATTATTAGCGTTAACGCCAGCATTGTTCCCAATATGAATATAACTATCTCCATCACCCCAACCGTTATTATACACAACAGCATGAGAATCTCCATCATATGATCCAATTCTAACCTGAGAGTAAGTGGATAAAAAAGAAAATAAAAACAAAAGCACAAATAATTTTTTCATTATGTTATAGTTTAATTTTTTCATCTGCAAATGATTAATCCCAGCCTGGAGGTCCTGGCGGTGTTGATTGTGCCTGAGCCTTCTTAGGATTCAGTATTGCGAAGGTTCCAATAGCAGTCAATGCTGCATATTTCCCCATCTTCTTGATTGCCTGTTTTCTAGTAATACCTGTCTTCTTCATGATTATTGTATTAAGAGTTTCTTCGTTAATCTATCAGTTCCTGATTCTAATTCAATCACGTAAATACCACTTGACATTCCAACTGTTGAAATAGTCTGTGTATTCATGTTATTGTTA
>CABXBH010000026.1 GCA_902510415.1 uncultured Bacteroidota bacterium
TAGCAGTAAACTACCAAGGATTAGTGCCTGTACTTATCAATGCATTGAAGGAGCAGCAAAATGAAATAAACAGATTGAAAGATCAGGAAAAAAGAATTGAAAGATTAGAGAAGTTGGTTGCTCAATTAGATTAAGCTTCAGTCTCAGCAGCATTGTCCAATAAAACTTTTCCTCTATAATAAAGCTTTCCCTCATGCCAGTAGGCTCTATGGTATAAATGGCTTTCTCCGGTTTTCGAACATACCGAAACCTGAGGCGCTTCAGCCTTGTAATGAGTTCTTCTTTTATCTCTTCTAGTTTTTGACGTTTTTCTTTTTGGATGTGCCATTGTAAACTATTTTATTTTTTAAACTTTTTTAACTGTTCCCATCTAGGGTCAGCTAAATTACTATTTTCTTTTGGTTTAAGATCTTCTAATATCTCTAATATTTCTGACTTTAAGCTTCCGTCTTCAACACCAGGATGAATTCTCTTAGGCGGCAAAGATAACACAATCAATTCAAATATGTATTGATCAGCATAAAGCTTATGTTCTCCATGAGGCAAAACAAGGATTTCATCATCTTCATTGTTAAACTCATGGCCAAACTTAACTACTAGTGCAGCTTCGTGTTTTATCAGATGTTCAAAAGGCTCATTTGTCAAATCACAGTTTACATTTACCCTGCCTTCTAATATAAAATTTAACTCTAGAAGTGTTGATTTTTTCGTTAAATCAATGTCAATGTTTACAGAGACATCGTTAAAATCAGAAAAACTAAATCTATCAAAGAACTTTTTATCTACCTTAAAGTTAAACTGATGGTTTCCAATCTTTAAACCTGCAAATTCGATTTTATATTTGCTGTTGGGCTTCATCTATAAAAATTTAAGGCGAGCAAATATATAAATTTTCTTGAAAAGTGTATAGAAAAGCCGAGGTGAATTAAACTATTTTTGGATTTGCAGTTTATCTTTAGAATACTCATCATAGGTTTTCCTCATTTTAAATATGTCCAAAGCCTGAAAAACAGAAGAAAGGAAAGAGTCTTTGGACGCTAAGCCTTTTCCCGCAATATCATACGCAGTGCCGTGGTCTGGGGAAGTTCTAATTCTATCTAAACCCGAAGTATAATTTACTCCCATTCCAAAAGAAAGTGTTTTAAAGGGAATGAGCCCTTGATCATGATAGGATGCAATTGTAATATCATACTTTTTATATTCAAGACTACCAAAAAAACTGTCAGAAGAAAAAGGGCCATAAACCAAGATGCCTGATTTTTGAATTTCCTTTATAGTTGGAATGGTAATATTTTTGTCATTGTTTGAAATTACACCTCCGTCACCTGAATGAGGATCTATAGATAAAATTGCAATTTTAGGTTTTTCTATTTGAAAATCCCTAATTAATGTTTGGTGAATATTTAAGATTTTATCTTGAATTAACTCTTTGGTGATCTTTTCTGTAACGCTTGAAATTGGAATGTGTTCTGTCAAAAGAGCAATCTTTAACTCATCTGAGACCATCATCATTATTGCAGTACCTTCAATTTGACTATCTAAATAATCGGTGTGGCCCATAAAATTAAACTTGTCAGAATGAATGGCTTGTTTGTTAATTGGGGAAGTTATCAAAACATCAATTTTTTGATTTTTTAAGTCTTCAACTGAGTGTTTAATGGAGTGAAAAGCTGTTTCCCCCATCTCTTTGTCTAATTTCCCGAACGAGATGTCTGCAAACCGATTGAAATTATCTATTATATTGATTTTGTTTGCTTTTGCTTCGCTTGGCTTGCTAATTTTATGGAATGGCAAATCGCTTAACCCTAAGTGATTTGAAGTGTAATTTAAATTTTTCTCTGGAGCATAGATTATAGGAATAAACAAATCCATAAGTTTTTTGTCCGCAAGTGAAGCCAATAAAATTTCAGCTCCCACTCCGTTCATGTCGCCAGATGTAAAGCCGACTTTTATAATAGGGTTTTGTTCTTTCAAAGTAATTTTAACTTTCTAGTAATATTTCTGTAAATTTATCAAATTAACGAGAGATTATGTTTACGGGAATCGTAGAAAGTTTAGGAAAAATCACAAATATTAATTTAGAAGAAGGAAATGTTGACTTTACAATAAAAAGCAGCATTAGCAAAGAGCTTAAAATAGACCAGAGTGTTTCTCATAATGGTGTTTGTTTGACTGTTGTTGATGTTAAAAACGATACCCATACAGTCACTGCCGTGAAAGAAACACTAGATAAATCTTCTTTAAAGAATTTTAATGAAGGGGACTCAATGAATCTAGAACGAGCAATGAAGCTTGGAGAGAGGCTTGATGGGCATATGGTTCAAGGTCATGTTGACGGAGTTGCCAAATGCATTGAGGTGAATCTCAATGAAGGAAGCTGGATCTATAAATTTGAATTTGATAAAAATTGGCAAAGCCTTTTAATCGAAAAAGGGTCTGTGTGTATCAACGGGGTTAGCTTAACAGTCTTTGGTATAAATGACAACACCTTTTGTGTAACAATTATCCCATATACTTTCGAAAACACATCTTTCAAAGAACTAAAACCTGGTGATTTAGTAAATATAGAATTTGACATGATTGGAAAATATCTTTCAAGGTTTTACCAACTAAAAAATAATAATTAAAAATTTATACAATGAAAACATTTTTAAAAATAATTGGAGTATTAATATTAGCCTTTGTTGGATATGCTGTTTATTATATTTCTAATCCTGTTAGCCCTATAGAAACAGTAAATTATAGCGATAAAATTTCTGATTTTGAAGTCATTTATAGCCGTCCCTATAAAAACGATCGTTTAATCTTTGGTTCTGAGGCTGATGGGGCCCTTGTTCCTTTTGGAAACTACTGGAGAACTGGAGCTAATGCAGCAACTACTTTTGAAACTTCTTCTGGGATAATGTTTAATGATCAGAAGCTAGATGCCGGAAAGTATAGGCTTTACACTATTCCTGGTGAAGATAGCTGGCAGATTATACTCAACTCTGAAAGTGATAAGTTTTTTGCCATTTCAGAGCCTGACTATTCAAAAGATGTAATGAAAACATCAATTATGCCTACTATAAAAGAGAAAAATACTGTTGAGCAGTTTACAATAGGATTTTCTAAAAATACTATTGGTGTTGAGATGTACTTAATGTGGGATACCACAGTTGTGTCTATACCTTTAAAATAATACTATGCTTAATTTTAAAAATCTACTGAAAAGCTTGGCTTTTATTGGAGTAATAACATTAGCCGCATATTTTGCAATTGACACTGTTCAATTCAAAAATAATATAATGAGTTTTGAGGATTATAACCCTCCATCTTCCCTTAAGGTTGAGGGACAGGAAATAAAGAAGGCGAAATTCACTTTTATTGATGTGCACAGCCACCTATGGGATATGCCTGTAATGAATCTTGACAACCTTATCTCAGAAATGAATGAGATTAATATGGGTTATATCATAAATCTAAGCGGTTCGGGTTTTGGTCCTCAAGCAGCAAAAGACCTTTATTTTGATAAATCGATAAAAAATATTCAAGAAAACCACCCTAATAGAGTCGGGCTGTTTTTAAATGTAGATTTTGAATCTATTGACGATGAGAATTATGCTGAAACGCAGGTAAAAATAATTCGCGATGCCGTTGAAAAAGGGGCCATAGGGCTTAAGGTGTACAAATCACTAGGCTTAAGAAATAAGGACTCCAAGGGAAAAAGGATTCGAGTTGATGATGAAAGAATAGGTCCGATCTGGGAAGTGTGTGGTGAACTTGGAATTCCTGTGTTAATTCACTCAGCTGACCCTTTTCAATTTTGGCTTCCAAAAGATGATCAAAATGAAAGATGGTTTGAGTTAAAAGAAAAGCCTGGTAGGTATTATGGAGACTCTGACTTTATCCCTCCTTTTGAAGATATAATTAATGAGCAACATACAATTTTTAGAAGACATGAAAACACAACTTTTATTAATGCTCATCTTGGGTGGATGGGGAATGATCTACAGAAACTAGGGCAACATTTAGATGAATTTCCTAATGTAATCACGGAATTTGGTGCTGTCATTGCCGAATTAGGCAGGCAGCCAAAAACAGCCAGACAGTTTTTTATTGATTACCAGGACAGGATTTTATTTGGAAAAGACTCGTATAATAAAGAAGAGTTTTATACCTACTTCAGGGTGTTAGAATCTGATGATGAATATTTTAATTACTTTAGAAAAAGACATGCATTCTGGAAAATGTATGGATTAAATCTTCCCGATGAAGTTTTAAAGAAAATTTACTACAAAAACGCTCTTCGATTGTTTCCCTCAATAGATAAAAGTCTTTTTGAATAAATAAGATTAAGTTTTATAAGTTTTTTCCAAAAAGCCCAATGAATTCAGGCGTGTTTAAAGTACTAAATATAATGTTTTACAAAAAATTTGTATTTTAGCAGGCCGTCTTGCATTTTCTGTAGGACAAGTGGACAAAAAACAAAAAATTACATTATATGAAAAATTTGAAACTATTATTAGTTTCTGCTACTCTAATTTTCTCCTATTTTGGGAGTTTAGCTCAAGGACCTCGAGGACAAAGAGGAGCCTGGAGAACAGCAGATAACAACAAAGAAGTAAAAGAAAACAGAAACCCTGTTAAAGCATCTCTTAACGCCTTTAAATTTAGAAGTATTGGGCCTGCGTTTATGTCAGGAAGAATTGCTGATATTGCAATAGACCCAAAAAACGAAAACGTATGGTATGTAGCTGTAGGTTCTGGTGGTGTTTGGAAAACTGAAAACTCAGGAACAACCTGGACACCTCTTGCAGACAACATGCCTTTTTACTCTACGGGATGTATAACAATTGACCCTCAAAACAATGCTTCTATTTGGCTTGGGACAGGTGAAAATGTTGGTGGTAGACACGTTGGAATAGGTCACGGAGTTTATCACAGTATGGACGGTGGTAAGTCTTGGAAGGACATGGGGTTGAAAAAATCTGAACACATTTCTAAAATAATTGTTCACCCAAATGATCCAAATACAGTTTGGGCTGCTTCTCAAGGGCCGCTATGGAGTTCTGGTGGTGAAAGAGGGTTATATAAAACAACTGACGGAGGTAAAACATGGAAGAATACACTTGAAATTAACGAGTGGACAGGTGTAACTGACCTTGTTATTGACCCAACGAATCCTGATATTCTTTATGCGGCTAGTTGGCAAAAACATAGAAATGTTGCTGCTCTTATTGGTGGTGGTCCTGGAACCTCCCTTTACAAAAGTGTTAACGGAGGAGACAGTTGGTCAAAAATTGATAAAGGTCTTCCTAGATCAAACAAAGGGAAAATTGGTTTAGCGATTTCGCCTATGCAGCCAAATGTACTTTATGCTGCTGTTGAGCTTGATAAAAGAGCTGGTGCAGTTTATAGGTCTGACAATAGCGGTGGTAGTTGGAAAAAAATGTCTGACACTGTTTCTGGTGGTACTGGACCTCATTATTATCAAGAACTTGTAGCTTCGCCACATGTTTTTGATAAAATATTTTTAATGAATGTTAGGGTTTTAGTTTCTGAAAATGGTGGGGAAACTTTTTATACAATGACTGAAAGACAAAAGCACTCTGACAATCATTCATTGACTTTCAAAGCAAATGACCCAAACTATATGTTAATGGGTACTGACGGTGGTATTTATGAATCATTTGATGATTCTGCAAGCTGGAAGTTTGTAGGAAACCTTCCGTTGACACAGTTTTATAAACTTGCGGTTGACGACGCGGAGCCGTTCTATAATATTTATGGTGGAACGCAAGACAACAATACTCAAGGAGGTCCTTCAAGAACTTTTAAGTCAAGTGGAATATCCAATGCTGATTGGTTTGTTGTATTGGGTGGTGATGGTCACCAGCCTGCAACAGAGCATGGAAATCCAGATATTATATATGCTCAGTCTCAACAAGGCTATATTAACAGGATTGACATGACTAATGGAGAGTCTGTAAGCATTAGGCCTCAAGAAGGAATTGATGAGCCATATGAAAGATTTAATTGGGACTCCCCAATTCTTGTAAGTTATCATGACCCTAAAAGATTATATTTTGGTACTCAAAGAGTTTGGAGATCTGAAAACAGGGGTGATAGTTGGACTGCAATTTCAGGAGATTTAACAAAAGATGAAGAAAGATTGTCTCTTCCAATTATGGGAAGAGTTCAAAGCTTTGACAATGCCTGGGATGTTTATGCAATGTCAACATATAACACTGTTACGTCTTTATCAGAATCAAGAATCGATGAAAACATTTTATATGCCGGAACAGATGACGGAATAATTCAATTCACTAAAGATGGTGGAGAAAACTGGACAAAAATGACAGTTGATAATCTTCCTAATACTCCATCCAGTGCATTTGTAAACGATATAAAAGCTGATCTTCACGACACTGAAACTGCTTATGTTTTATTAGATAATCACAAGTTTGGAGACTACAAACCATATATGTTTAAAACTACAAATGGGGGTAAAAAATGGGTTTCTATCACAAATGGAATCCCTGATGGCACTTTACTTTGGAGAATCGTTCAGGACCATGTAAACCCAAACCTTCTTTTTCTAGGTACTGAATATGGAGTTTATATAAGTTTGGATCAGGGGGAAAACTGGCATAAGTTTTCAAATGGACTTCCAACAATTCCTGTTAGGGATATTGCTATTCAAAAAAGAGAAAATGATTTAGTTTTAGCAACTTTTGGGAGAAGCTTCTACATTCTTGATGACTACAGTCCATTAAGAGACATCTCTAAAGAAATGCTTTCAAATGATGGTGTTATTTTTGAGCCTAGAAAGGCTTTGCAGTTTAATCAGGTTTATGGAGGAACTAGCAGTGATGGCGGCCAGACATATTATGCTAACAACCCACGGTATGGTGCTAGCATAACTTATTTCGTAAAAGATGCTCCTGTATCGATGAAGTCTAAAAGAAGTCGTTCGGAAAAAGCAAAGAAAGAAGGAGATATTCCTTTTCCTGGATGGGATGCGCTTGACAATGAAATGTCCGAACAAAAAAACCAAGTGATTCTAGTTGTTAAAGATAAAGATGGTGAAATTGTTTCAAAAATTTCTGGGCCTTTAAGAAAAGGTGTGTCAAGAGTAAACTGGAATTTAACAAGTTCAATTCCTACTACTGTGAAGGCTTCTTCAAGAAGTTCAAGGGGGTGGAGAGGTTCTGGTGGCGGAATTAGAACTCAAGTAGCTCCTGGTGTTTATGATTTATTTTTAAATAAAAGAGTAAATGGTGTGGTAACGGAAATTGCTGGGCCTGTAGAATTACAAGTTGAAAAAATAAGATCTGGTACACTTGAAAACCCTATGGCTGAAAAGCATGAGCAATATTATGCTGATTTAGCTGAGTTTTCGTCAAAGGTTTCTGAGTATCAACATAAGTTTGAGAAAGCAAACTCGAGAGTCTCAACCTATCAAAGAATGTTGATGCAGATAACAACGAATATCCCTAAGGCTAGCAAGTCTTTATATGAGTTGACTGAAACCATGAATATGCTAGAGGAAAAAGTTGGTGGTAGTAAGGCAAAGGCTGAAATTGGAGAAAAAGACTTTTTAACTATTAACGATAGACTTTCAACTGCTAGAGGCGGTTGGTCTCCAAACTCTTATGGACCAACTCAACTACACATGCAAAGTTTTGATATTGCAAAAGAAATGTTCAAAAGGATAAAACCTGAAATGGACGCCTACTTTGAAAAAGTGAACATGGTAGGAAAGATCTTGGAGGAGGCCGGTGCTCCAATAGTGCTGGACTAAATCAAGTTTTTAGTTAATATAACCCTCGCTCTAATCAAGCGGGGGTTTTTTAAAAAATAGAATATGAAAAAATTATTTTTAGTTATTATCAGTTTTTTAATTTTTATAAGTCACGCCTATTCGCAAGAAAGAAGAGGACCGAGATTTGGAATGCAAAAAAATACAGAAACAGATAATCAATCAACCTATGATTATGTTAAGGCTTTTAAAACTGCTTTTTATAATGATGGCTCAACTGCAACTAGGTCTGCTAGTGGAAAACCGGGAAGTAAATATTGGCAAAACCGAGCGGACTATATAATCGATGTTGAACTTGATACTCTCTCAGATATTATAATGGGTAAAGAAATCATAAAATACACCAATAATAGCCCCGATGAATTAGATTTTTTATGGCTTCATATGGATCAGAACCTATTTAAAACCGACTCAAAAGGAAATGCTATTGTCCCGCTTCGGGGAAGCAGAAATGGTGCAAGAGGTCAAAAATTAGATGGTGGTTTTAAAATTTCTGCCGTTCAATTAATTTCTGGCAAGGGAAGAGGCAGGTCTATTATTAATGCTGATTATGAAATATATGATACTAGAATGAAAGTTATTTTGCCAACACCCTTAAAAGAAAATGGAGGAGAGATTTCTCTAAAAATTGACTTTTCTTTTTTATCTCCTGATTATGGGTCTGATAGAATGGGTATCTTAAAAACTGATAACGGCAAAGTATACACTATTGCTCAATGGTATCCTCGGATGTGTGTCTATGACGACATTAATGCTTGGAACAATCTACCATACACTGGTCAAGGTGAATTTTATTTAGAATATGGTGATTTTAATGTAAACATTACAGCGCCTTCAGACCACATAGTTGTTTGTTCTGGAAAGCTTTTAAACCCCCTTGAAACATATACTCTAGACCAGCTAGACAGGTGGACTCAGGCTGAGGGAAGTGATGAAACTGTAATGATTAGAACTCCCGACGAGATAAACGACCCAAGTTCAAGACCAATTGGAAGAAAAATGATTACATGGAGGTTTAAGATGGAAAACACAAGAGATGTTGCTTGGGCGTCGTCTTCAGCTTTTATTTTAGACGCTGCACGAATTAATCTACCTAGTGGTAAAAAATCTATGGCAATATCAGCCTACCCTGTTGAAAGTTTTGGGGGTAATGCCTGGGAAAGATCAACAGAATACACAAAGGCCTCTGTAGAGCATTACTCTGAAAGATGGTTTGAATACCCTTACACGACAGCAATAAATGTAGCAGGAAACGTTAAGGGAATGGAATATCCGGCTGTATCTTTTTGCAGCTATCAATCAACGGGAGCGAGCTTATGGGGTGTAACCGATCATGAGTTTGGCCACAATTGGTTTCCCATGATAGTTGGTTCAAATGAGCGGCTATATGGTTGGATGGATGAAGGTTTCAACTCGTTTGTAAATGACATAAGCACAAAAGAGTTTAATGATGGTGAATATCACAGAGGGCGTATGAATATGCACATGGCAGCTCTTAGTTTTGCCTCTGATAATTTAGAGCCTTTGATTACCGCTCCTGACAATCTAAAAGAAAGAAATATGGGGCTTCAATACTACAAAACTGCAATGTTTCTTTGGCTTCTTAGAGACAATGTGTTAGGCGCTAAAAGATTTGACGATGCTTTCAAAGAATATATTCACAGGTGGGCATACAAGCACCCTTCTCCAAATGATTTTTTCAGAACAATAGAAGATGTGTCTGGTGAAGATTTAGGTTGGTTTTGGAGGTCTTGGGTATATAATAACTGGAAGCTTGATCAGGCGATTACGAATGTCGAATATGTTGAAAATGACCCAAGCCAAGGAGCCTTTATAACAATTAAAAACATGAAAGAAATTCCTATGCCTGTTACAATTGAAATTACCACTCAAAGTGGCAATAAAGTTAGAAAAGAGCTTCCTGTAGAAATTTGGAAAAAAAATGTTTCTTGGAAGTTTCTAGTAGAAACCGAGGAATCCTTTAAAAAGGTTATGATAGATCCTGATTTTAGGTACCCAGATATTGATGCAAAAAACAATTATTGGTATCCTAACGGTGAGTAGTTTTTAAAAAAGAAAATAAATAATTGTTGGTAAAAATATCATACAATAAAAGAAAACCATCCTCTTAGGGTGGTTTTCTTTTGAATGCCAATAAGCCAAAAGGAATAAAGGTATCTGAAACGGCATTCTTATAAGCGCTTGTGTTTTGCTAACGCCTATTAATTGTTGTGGCACCTCTGAAACATATAAATATATATTGGCTGGAAATACAATTATTAGCAAAAACATAATTATATAGGCTCCTGTTTTTCTGGTTTTCTTAAATAGCAAAAGCCCGCCACCGATAATCTCCAATAGCCCTGTAAAATAAACTGCAAATAATTTAAAAGGGATTTGTGGGGTTATGTCTAAAAAATACTGTGGGCTAGTAAAATGCTTAATCCCTATATAAACATACATAAAGCTCATTACTAAAATAGTTATCGCTTTATAATTCCCAACAAATTTGTTATAAGAAGGTTTCATATCTAAAAAACTCTTTCGATAAACCAAAACAAACCTATACCTGCAATGATTAATGATGCTGGAATTTTAATCTCGTTGCTATACCAGTTTTTCTTCATAATCATTTTAATTAATACAAAAGCAATAACCAAAACGGCTAATTGTCCAAACTCTACCCCTAAATTAAAGGCTAATAACATTGAAATAAAGTTATCTTTAGGTAAGCCGTATTGGGTTAAAAGGGCTGCAAAACCAAGGCCGTGTAAAAGGCCAAATGCAAAAACAATCATATATCTCCATTTGCTAGGTTCTTTGTATAAGCAGTTTTCCACTGCAACCCACACAATTGATAGTGCAATAATTGCCTCAACTATGTCTCCGCTAAGCTGAACTAAGCCTTGAGCAGCAAGAACTAATGTGATACTGTGCGCGACAGTAAAGGCTGTTACTTGCCACAACAGCGAACGAAAAGTAATACATGAAAAAAACAGCCCTAAGACAAAAAGAATATGATCGATTCCTTCTGGAATAATGTGCTGAAATCCTGCCTTTACAAAAATGTAAAACTTTTTATAAAATGGCATTGCTGCTAAGCGGCGGGCTCTTTGTCTTTTTAGCGCAGCGCCATATTCTGCGGCAATTTGTTCATTTTCAAAATTCATTTGTCCACGTTCAATCTCCGCAATAACAAAATCTTCTGGGTTATGAGAATATAAGTTAAAACTTGTGATGAAAAGAAAAGAAAATAAAACTGCTCTGAAAAGATTCATAAATATGTTAAAGGAGTATTTCTAAACTCCTTTTTTACCTTTTATTCAGCCCCATCTAAACCTCGAACTTTTAAAAGAGGTCCAATTTCTGCTTTTCTTCCTCTAAACTGAACAAATAAATCCATTGCCTCTTCAGTTGATCCTTTGGAATATATAGTTGATCTTAATTTAGAAGAAAGGTTTGGGTCAAAAACGTCTCCCGCTTCTTTAAAAGCCTCAAATGCATCTGAATCAAGAACCGCAGCATGAACATAGCTGTAATAACCCGAAGAATAACCCCCTGAAAATATATGCGCAAAATAAGTGCTTCGGTATCTTGGTGCAATTTCATCAATTAAACCAACTTTTCTCATTGATTCTGATTCAAATTTATTTGCGTCCTTTAAGTCTTCTTCGGCTGAAATTGTGTGCCAGTCCATATCTAATAAGGAGGCTGCTAAATATTCTGTGTTGAT
Organism: uncultured Bacteroidota bacterium; assembly: GCA_902510415.1. GTDB lineage: Bacteria > Bacteroidota > Bacteroidia > Flavobacteriales > Flavobacteriaceae > MED-G13. The sequence continues at coordinate 11,535 of CABXBH010000026.1, forward strand.
GAAGCCTTGATTAAATTTAGAAGCATTTAACAATTTATCGATTAAATCATCAGGAATTGATTCACCTGTTTCATAATGGGTAGCAAATGATTTTAATACTTCAGGCTCACTAGCCCAATGTTCAAGCAGTTGTGATGGTAGCTCAATAAAGTCTCTTGGGCCTGATGTTCCTGCCATACTTCCATAAGTTACGTTTGTTAATGTGCCGTGCATTGCATGACCAAACTCGTGAAATAGTGTAACTACATTATCAAAACTTAATAATGCGGGGTTGTCTCCAACTGGCGCTGGAAAGTTACACACGTTAACAACTATTGGGCGCTCTCTTCCGTCAAGATTAGATTGTCCTTTAAAACTGCTCATCCATGCACCACCGCGTTTATTTGATCTTGTAAAATAGTCGCCTATAAAAATTCCTAAGTGACTTCCGTCTTTATCTGTAACCTGCCAAACTCTAGCATCTGGATGATAAAGATCTATATCAAATAGCTCTGTAAAATTAAGCCCCCATAATTTATTAGTTGTATTGAAAACCCCTTGTAATACATTGTCCAAAGACAGGTATGGTTTGATTGCTGATTCATCTAAGTCGTATTTTTCTTTACGCACCTTTTCTGAATAATGCCACCAGTCCCAAGCTGCAATCTCAAAGTTTTGGCCCTCAGCATTTGCTACAGCTTGCATGTCAGCAACTTCAACCTTAGCTCTTTTAACTGCTGGTTCCCACAACTTAACTAACAGGTCATACACTTCTTCAGGTGTTTTGAGCATGTTTTCTTCTAGCACAAAGTGGGCATGAGTTTTATAGCCCATAATTTTAGCTCTTTCTGCGCGAAGCTTTGCGATCTCAGCAGCAATTTCTTTATTGTCTGTTTCGTTGCCGTTGTCTCCTCTCATAACATAAGATATGTATAGCTTTTCCCTTAAATCACGACGGGTCGACTCAGTTAAAAAAGGATACATGCTGCTTCTGTGAGGCGTAAACACATACTTGTTTTTGTATTTTTCTTTTTCTTCTTCAGATTCAGCTTTGTCCATTTTTTGAGAAGCCGCGTCTAATGCCGCTGCTACGACACCATCTGAAAGTCCTTCTAAATCTGATTTATTTAGGATAAGCTCAAATCCATTTGTTTCAGCCAAAAGATTTTGACCAAAAGACGTGGAAAGCCCAGAGATTTTAGAATTAATCTCTGAAATTTGCTTTTTTTGCTCTTCACTCATTAGCGCTCCACTACGAACAAATTGTTTTCTAGTGTCTTCTAATAATTTAAGCTGTTCGCTTGTTAAGCCTAGATTTTCTCTGTCTTGCCACAAAGACTCGACTCGATTGAAAAGCCCCTCATTTAATGAAATTTTATCATAATGTGCTGAAAGCATTGGGCTTAATTCACGTTGAAGCTCTTGAAGCTGAGGGTTTGTATTAGAACTTGCAAGGTTAGAAAAAACACGACCTACTTTCGAAAGCAGCTTGCCAGTTCTTTCAAGCTCTTCAATTGTGTTAGAAAAAGTTGGCTCTTCTGGGTTGTTAACAATTACATCTATTTCTGATAAGTTTTCTTCCATTCCTTTTTCATAGGCTGGCATGTAGTGCTCATCTTTTATATCCAAAAAAGGAGGCACTTCATGCGGAGTGTTCCACTCTTGAAAAAACGGGTTAATGTTTGGGTCCATCTCTGATTGTTGTTGACAGCTTACTATAATTAGAAGTGCTGAAATAAAAAGTAACTTTCTCATTTTGTAGGTCTTAAGTTGACTAGTAAATATAAGATTTTTTGACATTGAGTTAACACTATTTCTAATAAAAAACCCCTCATTTAGAGGGGTTTTTTAAATTAAACTGTCTTTTATTGAGGAAGCTGAGCGGGGTTAAAATAATAGTCTTCCCTTATAATCTCGCCTTTTTCATTAAAAGCATGCTGGATGTGTTGCTTAATTGTGGCTGTGTTTCCTGATTTTCTATTTCGAAAAGTCATATCCCACCA
>CABXBH010000027.1 GCA_902510415.1 uncultured Bacteroidota bacterium
TAACACAAATAGAATTAAATATCTCAAGGTAAATTTGTTTGATTAGTTTCCTAAATATACAAATGGAATGTGAAAATTTAAGATTTTTGATTATCAAATTTCTTAATAGTTTTACATTTGTCAAGCTAAGATTATAAAGAATTGGAAAAAACAGTACTTGTTGGTATCATAACAAATGAGCAAGGTTATGAAAAATCTAGGGATTATTTAGAAGAACTTGAATTCTTAACGTTGACCGCAGGAGGTTATGTGAATAAGATTTTCACTCAAAAATTAAATAATCCAAATCCTAAAACATTTATTGGTGAGGGTAAAATAAATGAGATTCGAGATTATATTAAAGATCATGAAGTAAAAACTGTCATATTTGATGATGAATTAAGCGCAACTCAAGAAAGAAATATTAGTAAAATTTTTAATTGTAAAATATTAGACAGAACAAATTTAATTCTTGACATTTTTGCACAGAGAGCAAAAACTAGTTATGCCAAAACACAAGTTGAGCTTGCTCAATGCCAATATCTTTTACCAAGACTTAAAGGAATGTGGACTCACCTTGAAAGACAAAAAGGAGGTATTGGAATGAGAGGTCCAGGTGAAACAGAAATCGAAACAGATAGAAGAATTGTTAGAAATAAAATTGCTTTATTAAAAAAGAAGATTAAGTCAATTGATAAGCAAATGAATGTGCAAAGGGGTAATAGAGGAAAGCTTGTCAGAGTAGCTATAGTTGGATATACAAATGTTGGCAAATCAACTTTGATGAATTTATTATGTAAATCTAAAGTTTTTGCAGAAGATAAATTATTTGCAACATTAGACACAACAGTAAGAAAACTTGTAATAGGAAATCTGCCCTTTCTAATAAGTGACACAGTTGGTTTTATCAGAAAGCTACCAACTCAGTTAGTTGAATCTTTTAAAAGCACATTAGATGAAGTGAGAGAGGCTGATCTTCTTTTACATATTGTGGATATTACACATAATAACTTTGAAGAGCATAAAGAATCTGTAGAAAAAATATTATCTGAGATAAATTCTTTAGATAAGCCAACTCTTTTGGTTTTCAATAAAATTGATAATTATAAATCTGTTGAAATCGAAGAAGATGACTTAGTTACTGAGAAAACAAAAATTCATTATTCACTAGAAGAATGGAAAAGAACATGGATGAATCAACTTGGAGATAATGTTATTTTTATTTCAGCAATAAATAAAAGTAATATAGAAGAATTAAAGAATCTTATGTACGAAAAAGTTAGAGAGATTCATATAACAAGATTCCCGTATAATAATTTTTTATATCCTGAAATTACTTAGACTTTTTAAAAACAGGTACCGATGAGCAAGCCTCACCATACATTATACTTTTTGCAAAGGGCTTTAACTTAGTTGTCACTAAGTGGTAAGCCGACAAGGGAATATTTTTATCGGAACAACCCTTAATAATAACAGAACTATCATTATAAATTGAAAAGTCGATTAAATTTATTGAATCTTCATATATTCTTTCATATAATTTTTTTATGTTTCCAACAACGATTTTTTCTGTATGATTTTCTAATTGTGCGGAAATTAGCATAAACGCCCAGGTAGGAATAATAGCATCAGAACTACAATGTATGTATACATATGAATTTTCATATTGACTCCAATTGTGATTTTGTATTTCTTTTCTGTATTCTTTTTCTTTTAAAAACAGTCCCTCAAATAACCATTTTTTAATATCAACCTCAAAAATATTTTTCGATACTTTTAATTCATCTAGATCAATCGTAATCAATCCACTTTTTTCAACCCTATTTATTATTTCACCTTCCATTATAATTTATATCTTCTGTAACCTTTGGAGTTTATACTTTTATCTATGTGAGAAAATCTGGCACTATTGTTTGAGAGAGGTGGAATATTCTTCGATTTATGCAAATCCTGATATTCTTCAAAAGTGATTTCTTTTCTATGTTTTAGCGATTCAAAAAGTTTGGAGGATTTAATTTTGTCTTTCCATCCAAGTTGAACCTCAGCCTGAAATATCTTTGCTTTTGACCCACTTCCATAACTTATAAATCCCACTTTATCATCAACGATTTCATTTTTATTATCAAAGTGAAAATTAAGCATACTTAAAAGTGACATAAAGACCGATGCAGAATATAAATTTCCGATTGAAGACGAAGCTTTTTCACCAGGTGCAATTTTATTCTCAATAAAATTTTGATATTGATTAGATTTGTAGGCTTTTTTGATAAACATTTCATCTTGATCAGAACCTATTTCATCCAATAGATGCTCATATTTTACATCTTTTTTCATCCAATTTAACCAATTATTAAATATCATTCTCCTTCCATGATAAGCATATGGAAGATGAAAAATTATATGATTCCATTCGTTTAAGAAATCAGTTTTTTTAATTTGTTCAAAATGGGTAAAAGCTTCTTGCATCCTGTCTATATAACAAGAATTAGAGTATTGGCCGTCAAAAACAGGCTGGTCTTTAAAAACTTCAATAATTTCACTGTTATTATTCCAAAATTCAGATTCAGAAAATAAATTTTCAAACTCATCATTTGAAATGTTTAATTTTAGTTTATTAATGATATCATTAATTAAGTCTTTTTTGTCAAAAGTTCTTCTAGGTTTGAAAAAATCATTCTCACTTTTGGTAGCAATTCCCCAAATATTATCAATTGCTAAAATTGATGGATTTTCAGAGATTAACAGAGCTATAGCACCTGCACCTTGCGTATATTCTCCACTTGAATTAAGTTCGTATTTTGATAAATCTGAAGTAACAACTATAGCTTTTTTATCTGGATTTCTTGAAATCCAATCAATAGTATTTTGTAGTGCATCAACCCCTCCAATACAAGCAAAAGTCATATCAGTAACATCACAATTCCTTAGACACCTCTCCCCAAACTTTTCAGTAAAGTGTTTTTCTACTAAGTCAGTGGCATATGTTGCAGACGGTTTAGATGCATCTAATGCACTTTCGGTGCCCATATAAATCCTTCCAATTTCCTTTGGATTAATTTTATTTTTCTCAAATAAATCAATTAATGCATTTGCTGCAAAGGATGACGGATCTTCATTTGAATCTGCAATTGCCATTTTTTCTAATCCTAGTCCTTTATTTAATTTTTGATAATCTAAATCTCTATGATTAGAGAGATTTTCAATTGATAAATATATAGACGGTACATAATATGAAATTGCATCAACTCCTATTTTCTTCATAATCTTATAAAATTCCTAATTCTAATTTTGCCTCATCACTCATTAAATCTTGTGACCATGCTGGTTCAAAGGTTATTTCAACCTCTACTTCATTTACACCTTCCACTGTTTTAACTTTTTCCTTAACATCAACTGGAAGCGTTTCAGCAACAGGGCAATTTGGCGTTGTTAGAGTCATTAAAATTTTGACATCAAAATTTTCATTAATCATGATATCATAAATTAGACCAAGTTCATATATGTCAACTGGTATTTCAGGATCAAATATTGTTTTAATTGTTTTGATTATTTTTTCACCTAAAATATTAGGATCAAATTTTTGTTCTACCATTTAATCAGTTTTAGAAAATGCAATTGCATAAAATTTAATTTTTTTTATCATATTATTTAAGCCGTTTGCTCGATTAGGAGACAAATGCTGCCTTAATCCTATTTTATCGATGAAGTCCATTTTAGCCTCTATGATATCTTTCGGCTTTTGATTTGAAAATGCTCTAATCAATAAACTTATAATTCCTTTTGTTATTACAGCATCGCTGTCAGCATAAAATTTAACGAAACCGTTATCGCTGTCAGCATGAAGCCAAACTTTACTTTGACAACCTTTAATTATATTATCATCTTTTTTATTGGATGGACTTATTATGGGAACAGATTTACCTAGTTCAATTAAATATTCATATTTATCCATCCAAGAATCGAATATATCAAATTCCTCAACTATTTGGTTTTGGATGTCTTTAATTTTCACAATTAAGTTTTATATAAAAATAAGAATACAAATCAATTTGAAGTAATTAATATGAAAAGATTATGATAACATTTTTATTGCCTTTTTAAGAGCCTTAACGAGAAAATCGATTTCTTCAATAGTGTTGTAAAAACAAAATGAAATTCTAATTGTTCCGGGAATGTTAAAATAATCCATTATTGGCTGGGCACAATGTTGTCCGGTTCGAACAGCAATTCCCAAATTATCGATTAAACTTCCTATGTCGTAAGGATGAATTTCGCCTATGTTAAAAGAAATTACCGAAGTCTTATTTTTAGATTCCCCGTAAACTTTCACCCCCTCAATTTCTTTTAATTTTGAGGTTGCATAATCAAGCAAATAGTCCTCATATTCCTTAATATTTTTGAGACCAATACTGTTTATATAATCAAGTCCAATTCCTGAAGCAATAACACCAGCAATATTAGGTGTACCAGCTTCAAATTTATTAGGCAATTCTGCATATGTAGTTTTTTCAAAAGAAACTTCATCTATCATTTCCCCACCGCCTTGATATGGAGGTAGTTTTTCTAACCATTCTTTTTTTCCATATAAAATTCCAACACCAGTTGGTCCACATAATTTATGAGCCGAAAACACATAAAAATCTACGTTAAGTTTTTTGACATCAATTTCAAAATGCGGTGCTGCTTGGGCCCCATCAATTAAAACAGCTGCTCCAATAGCGTGAGACTTTTCTATGACAGTTTCTATAGGATTGATAGTTCCTAAAGCATTAGAAACATGATTAATAAAAACAATTTTCGTTTTATTATTTAGGAGTTTTAAAAATTCAGATACTTTTAATTCTCCTTGTTCATTCATAGGAATAACTTTCATCACTGCTCCAGTTTTTTCACATAACATTTGCCATGGAACGATATTGCTATGGTGTTCAAGCTGAGATACAATTATTTCATCTCCTTCATTTAAGAATTCAATAAAACCATTAGAAACTAAATTAATACTGTGGGTAGTTCCAGAGGTAAATATTATTTCACTTGTACAATTAGCATTTAAATGTTCTTTAAACTTTTTTCTAGAATTTTCATATTTTTCAGTAGCTAGCTGACTTAGTTTATGAACTCCTCTATGAATATTTGAGTTGAGAGTTTTATAATAATCAGAAATAGAATCTATTACACAATTAGGTGTTTGAGATGTTGCTGCATTATCAAAGTATACCAACTGATTCCCATTAACTTTAGTACTTAGAATAGGAAAATCATTTCTAATTGACTCTATGTTTTTAAGGATATTCATATTAAATATCAAAGCCAATTTTAACACCTAGTTTGTCTGCGATGATATTATTAACTCTTGTTTTTACTTCAGGAATATTTACGCTGCTCAATACCTTATTTGCAAAACCATACATAAGTAAAGCAGTTGCTTCTTTTTCAGGAATTCCTCTAGACCTTAGATAAAAAAGAGCATTTTTATCTAATTGACCAACAGTGCAACCATGAGAACATTTTACATCATCTGCAAAAATCTCTAACTGAGGTTTTGTGTTAATTGTTGCTTTGTCTGATATTAAAACATTATTGTTTGCTTGAAATGCATTGGTTTTTTGAGCTTCCTTTTCAACAAGTACTTGCCCATTGAAAACACCAACAGAATTTTCTCCAAAAATACCTTTATAATCTTGATAGCTATTACAATTTGGTTTTTTGTGATGAATAAGAGTATTGTGGTCAACATGTTGATTTTCACCAATAATTGTTATTCCTTTTATTGTTGACTCAATTCTCTCACCATTTTGAAAAATGCTTAAGTTATTTCTTGTTAATTCTCCTCCAAAAGAAAAAGTATGAAGAGTATAGTCACTATTTCTTTGTTGACTTACAAATGTATTGTCAATTAACGATGCATTTCGATTATCGTCTTGAATTTTATAATGCTGAACAATTGATCTTTGGTTACAATATATTTCGGAAACACTATTAACTAAAATTCTATTTTCGCTTAAACTTTGATGCCTTTCAATAATTTCAACTTGAGAATTTTCATCTACAACGATTAAGTTTCTTGGTTGATGCAAAACAGATTCATTTTTGCCGGTTGAAAAATAAACAACTTGAATGGGTTTATCTACCTGAACATTCTTTGGAATATGAATGTAAGAGCCTTCACTTGAAAAAGCAGTATTTAAACTGGTAATTCCATCTTTTTTAGAAATCTTGTCAAAGTAATTTTCAATTAAAAGATCGTATTTTGATTGTGAAAGTGCAGAAGAGAGAATACAAATATCCATACCTTCATGAGTTGTTTCTGAAAGATGTGAGCAATATTTTCCATCCACAAAAATTATTTTGTAAGATTCAATATCATCAATTAGAAAATCTTTGATATCCTTAAACTCTAAAGCTTCTGTTGCAGTAGGGAATAATTTATAGTCTTGGTTAAGAGTTTTTTTTAAGGAAGTATATTTCCAATTTTCTAATTTTTTTGTTGGAAATCCTTCTTTTTCAAAATTCTTTATTGCTTTTGTTCTTATTCCGTGAACATAGCTATCAATGTCTTTTTGATCTTCAAAGGCAATAAAAGATGACAATAATTTTTCTTTAAGTTGAAACATACTTGCTATTTAATTTCCTCTTTTATCCAATCGTATCCTTTTTTCTCAAGCTCAAATGCTAACTCTTTACCTCCAGATTTAACAATTTTACCATCAAATAGAACATGAACATAATCAGGTACTATGTGATCTAATAGTCTCTGATAGTGAGTAATAACCATCACTGCATTATCTTCACTTTTAAGTTTATTCACCCCGTTAGCAACAATTTTAAGAGCGTCGATATCTAAGCCTGAATCTGTTTCATCAAGAATTGCTAGTTTAGGTTCTAACATAGCCATTTGAAAAATTTCATTTCTTTTTTTCTCACCACCAGAAAACCCCTCATTTATAGATCTTGAAAGAAATTTTTGATCAATATCTAATAAATCACATTTTTCTCTTAACATTTTAAGCATATCCTTAGCTGACATATCATTTTGACCTCTGGCTTTTCTTGTTTCGTTAATCGCAGTTTTGATAAAGTTGGTAGTTGTGATCCCTGGGATTTCTATCGGATATTGAAAAGACATAAATATTCCTTTATGCGCTCTTTCTTCAGGGGAAACTTCGTCTAGTTCTTCGTTTTCAAATAGAATCTCACCCTCAGTCATTTCATATTCTTCCTTTCCAGTAATCACAGAAGCTAATGTGCTTTTACCAGATCCGTTAGGGCCCATGATTGCATGAATTTCTCCTGCTTTAATTTCTAAATCAATTCCTTTAAGAATATCTTTATCATCAACTTGTGCGTGTAAATTTTTAATTTTTAACATAATATTTTTTTATCCTACGGAACCTTCTAAACTAATTTCTAATAATTTTTGAGCTTCCACTGCAAATTCCATTGGAAGTTTATTTAAAACTTCTTTACTAAAACCATTTACAATAATTGCAATAGCTTTTTCTGTATCAATACCTCTTTGATTGCAATAAAATATTTGATCTTCTCCAATTTTACTAGTGGTTGCTTCGTGCTCAATTTTAGCAGATTTATTTTTTGTTTCAATGTATGGAAATGTGTGTGCGCCACATTCATTTCCAATTAAAAGACTATCACATTGTGAAAAATTTCTTGAGTTTTTAGCTCTTGGGCCAACATGTACAAGGCCTCTATAACTATTTTGTGATTTTCCAGCTGAGATCCCTTTTGAAATTATTGTTGACTTAGTATTTTCTCCAATATGGATCATTTTAGTACCCGTATCTGCTTGCTGAAAATTATTTGTTACTGCAATTGAGTAAAACTCTCCAACTGAATTTTTACCTTTCAAAATACATGAAGGATATTTCCAAGTTACAGCACTTCCAGTTTCAACTTGAGTCCATGAAATTTTTGCATTGTCTCCGCAAACACCTCTTTTAGTTACAAAATTGAATACACCACCTTTTCCTTCACTATCACCAGGATACCAGTTTTGTACAGTACTATATTTTATTTCTGCATCATCCATTGCTATTAGTTCAACAACAGCTGCATGTAATTGATTTTCATCTCTGCTTGGAGCAGAACAACCTTCCAAATAACTGACATAACTGCCTTTATCTGCAATAACTAAAGTTCTTTCAAATTGACCTGTTCCAGCTTCATTAATTCTAAAATAAGTTGATAATTCCATCGGGCATTTAACCCCTTTGGGTATGTAACAAAAGGAACCATCACTGAATACAGCTGAGTTTAAAGCTGCATAATAGTTGTCGGTTTTTGGAACTACACTTCCGATATATTTTTTAACAAGTTCAGGATGAGTTTTAATTGCTTCATTCATTGAACAAAAAATAATACCCTTTTCACTTAAAGTTTCTTTAAAAGAAGTAGCAACAGAAACCGAATCTATTACAACATCTACAGCAACTCCAGCAAGTTTTTTTTGCTCATCCACAGAGATTCCAAGTTTTTTGAAAGTTTCAAGTAATTCTGGATCAACTTCATCTAAACTATTATATTTTGGTTTATTCGAAGGGGCTGAGTAATAAGATATTTTTTGTAAATCAGGCTTTTCATAATTAACGTTTGCCCAATTAGGCTCACTCATTTTCTGCCATTTTTTAAATGCATCTAATCTCCATTCTGTCATCCAATCAGGCTCCTCTTTCTTTTTTGAAATAGCAACTATGATTTCTTCACTAAGACCCATAGGTAGGGTATCAGACTCTATGTCTGTATAAAAACCATATTCGTATTTTTTGGTTTCTAACTCTTTTTTTAAATCATCTTCTGTATACTTACTCATATTTCTTTTTAAAGGGAAAAGCTTTCTCCGCAACCACAAGTTCTATTGGCATTTGGATTAACAAATACAAAACCCTTGCCATTTAATCCTCCGGAAAATTCCAGAGTAGTACCTGCTAAGTAAAGTAGGCTCTTTTTATCTACTACGATATTTATGTCGTTAACCTCGAATAATTTATCATTTTCTTCTAAGTTATTATCAAATTTTAAATCGTATGATAAACCAGAACAGCCACCGCTTTTTACACCAACCCTAACAAAGTCAGAATTGTGGTCAAAGCCATCATCTTTCATTAATTTTATTACCCTTTCTCTCGCTGGTTTTGTAATACTGATCACACCAATAAATTTAATCGAAAGACAAATATACGATATAACTCTATTTTATTAAAAAATATCATTAATATTCCTGATATGATTAACATAGATTTAACGAAAAGAATGTAAATTTGCCTTAATGTTAGAAAATAAAAACAAAAACCTAACCAAATTAGAAGACTTTGGTGAATTTAACCTTATTGATCTTCTGACTAAAGATTTAAAAATTAGACATAAATCAACAATTAAATCTATTGGTGATGACGCTGCTGTACTAGATTACAAATCTAAAAAAGTATTGGTTTCAACTGATTTTTTGGTTGAAGGAGTTCATTTTGATCTTTCATATATGCCATTGAAGCACTTGGGCTACAAAGCTGTTATGGTTAATTTATCTGATATATATGCAATGAATGGGATTGCAAAGCACATCACTGTTTCCATTGCTATTTCAAATAGGTTTACTCAAGAAGCTATGGAAGAATTTTATGCTGGAATTACTTTAGCTTGTGAAAAATATGACATTGATTTCGTAGGTGGAGATACAACATCTTCAGTTACAGGTTTAACTATTTCAGTTACTGCAATTGGGGAAGCTAATATGAATGATATAGTTTATAGAAATGGTGCAAAACCTAACGATTTGATAGTGGTTTCTGGAGATTTAGGTTCTGCTTTCATGGGGCTTAAAGTTTTAGAAAGGGAAAAGGAAGTTTTTAAGGTAAACCCTCAAAATCAACCAGATTTAGACCAATATACTTACCTAATTGAAAGACAACTAAAACCAGAAGCTAGAAAAGATGTAGTAAGGCTATTGGAAGATTTAAAAGTAAAACCAACTTCGATGATTGATATAAGTGATGGTCTTTCATCAGAACTTTTACATATTTGTAAGCAAAGTGAAGTTGGTTGTGATTTGTACGAAAATAAAATACCGCTCGATCCACAATTGATTTCGACTTGTGAGGAGTTTAAGCTAAATGTAACAACATTAGCTTTAAACGGAGGTGAAGATTATGAGCTTTTAATGACTATCTCTCAGAAAGATTATGACAAAATTAAGGGTAATCCAAATTTGACGGTTATTGGATATATTAAAGCGGAAAATGCAGGAACAAACCTAGTATTGAGAAATGACTCAGTTGTTGAGTTAAAATCTCGAGGCTGGGGCTCAAAAGAAGATTAGTGATGAAAAGATTTTTGTTTTTATTTATTCTGTTCCTCTCTTTTTTTAATATTTATTCAGCTAATTATTATGTTTCTTCGTCTGGGACCGATAATGGAAGTTGTGGATCTGAAGGGTCTCCATGTCAAACTATTCAGTACGCGTTAGATAATAAAGTTGGTGCTGGGGACACGCTTTATATAAGAGGTGGCACATACAGAGAAACCATAACAATTGATGAAGATGGATCAATTGGAAACGTGATTACTATTCAAAATTACCCCAATGAGGTTGTAACCATTGATGGTACAGTAGATGTGACTGGAACTTGGAGCACATATGGTTCAGTTTCTGGAGCCTATCAATTAACTTCCTATTCTACTGATATTACACAATTATTTGTAGATGATGAGCCTATGGTTAATGCGAGATGGCCTAATGCACAATTCAATGACGATTCTATATTTTCCCATTCCACTTGGGCGCAAGGAGATGAAGGAGATGATGATAACCCTAATAGCGTACAAGGTTCTCTCCAAATTGACGAAGATATTTATAATCCTGGATCTCTTGATCTAAATAATTCAATAGGTGTTTTAAATATAGGGTCTTTTAAAACAGAAACAGTTAAGATAACTAGTCATACGCAAAACGCAGGGGCTGATGATGTGATTACTTACGGATATACTGGGGGAACAGATGCTGACTATAGCACAACCTACAAGGACAAACATCATTATTATTTTTTTGAAGGTAAATTAGATTTTATGGATACTAATAATGAGTGGTTTCATGACAAAACAAATAATATTTTGTATTTATTTCCAGATGATGGATTGAATCCTTCCACTACAGGAAGAACGATCAAAGCAAAAACCACGGATTACAGGGTTACGTTTAGTGGAGCAAACTATATCACTTTTAAAGGAATTAACTTTTTTGCAACAACAATTGATATTCAGAATTCTGATTATTTAAGTATTGAAGAGTGTAACTTTTATTTTCCTAGTGCCTCAAAAAGAATGCTTGGTTTGATTAACGGATTAGGCTCAACTAATGTTACATCTTTAAATGCTAGTTCTGATAACAATACTATTAAAAAATGTTTATTTGAAAATGCTGAGGGTGAAGCTTTGGTTATTAAAGGAGATAGCAATGAAATTGAAAATAATTATTTTCACCATATTGATTGGAGTGCTTCAGATTTGAATGGTTTAATGGTTACTATGTATTGCACTGGAGATTCAAATACTTTTACAAAAAACACCATCCATACAACTGGTGCTTCAGCGACTGTTCTGCCTGGAACAGCTTCAACTTTTTCTTATAATGAGGTCACCAATACTGGGCTATTGCAGTCAGATGGTGCTGTATTTCAAGGAACGAAAAATTATGTTGAGGGTTCAAATGTCCACCATAATTTTATTTATGATACTGAAAAATATGCCTTTCGTTATGATGCCCCTGGTGGCGATGCTGCGGTTGCAGGAAGCTATGGTCGTATGCATCACAATATTGCTGACAATACTAATGGTTTAATGATAAAAGGTAACAATCAAATCATTGCTCACAATACTGTAATGAATACCATTAACAACAGAAATGATATAATTATTCTTGCTGAGGATTGCTCCAATACAAGTACATGGCTTTATAATAACCTGGCAAAAAGAATCGGCTCACATAGAAGCTCACAATCGTTCTCTCTTCCTGATGACAGTCCGTTGCCCATGGGTACCATAGGCTACATCGAAGATGATAATGGAACGTCAGGAAACTCTAACGATGATTTTTGGAGAACATGTGTGGACAATGATGTAAGTAATGGTTGGACAGCAACCGTTGGAAATGGAAGCTCTCAAGATAACATTGATCAAATCAATGTATCAAGAACTGGGCTTACCTATGATTCTAATATTGAATCCTTATTAAATTATAATGCAGCGAACGGAAAATCTGAAGATGACTATGTTCCAACTAATACAACTGATGATATAGTAGATGCAGGAATATCCCCAACAAATTCTGTAAGTACTGGGGCATCTAGTAGTGATACTTTAGATGATTTGGTTCCACACACAAATGTTGGGTCAGATGCTGATATTGGAGCCTTTGAATATGGCGCTACTGCATGGACTGCTGGTATTGATTGGACTCCAAAATTTAGAAGGGCTGTATGGAAAAAAGCTGCCAGTTCAACGGATTGGCATACTGCATCAAATTGGTCTACAGGAAAGGTGCCAACTGCTGATGTACACGTTTTAATTCCAACAGGTGCATCCAATTATCCTATTATTACAGGGTCCAATGCAACATGTAATAATCTCACGATTTATCCGTCTGCAAGTATGACACTAAGTTCCTCTTATACTCTTACTATTTCAGGGGATTTTAAGAACATGGGAACTGCTACAATTAGTGGAGATGTAGTGATTCAGTAAGTTGTTAATAAAGGAGCCAATAACTAATCATCTTTAAGTTATCTCCATACTACTTTTTAACTAATTTTAGCATCAGAAAAATATTACCTCATGAAAAAACTATTTACACTTTTAGCATTAACTATCTCATTTAGTATGAATGCGCAAATTAGCGACAATAGCTATGGCACTAATGCAGGAAATAATGCCGTAGCAATGGGAAGATTAACTACAGCAAGTGGATATACTTCTACAGCAATGGGATATGTCACAGGTGCAAGTGGAGATTATTCTACATCAATGGGGTATGAAACAACAGCAAGTGGAAATGCTTCAACAGCAATGGGAAAAGCCACAAGAGCGAGTGATTTTGCCTCATTAGTAATTGGACAATTCAATTCAAGTGGTTATTCAGCAACATATGCAGGTGTATTTAGTACTTCAAACACAGCATTTGTCATTGGAAATGGAACTGCATTTAATGCAAAATCTGATGCTTTTAAAGTAATGTTTAATGGCGATGCTACAGTTAGTAATGACTTAACAGTAAATGGAGATGTTAATATTTCATCGGACGCAAGATTAAAGTCAAACATAGTATCTCTTGGCTCAACACTTTCCAAACTATTACAAATAGATGGTAAGT
>CABXBH010000028.1 GCA_902510415.1 uncultured Bacteroidota bacterium
GATGTTAGACTTTAATCTTGCATCCGATGAAATATTAACATCTCCGCTTACTGTAAGGTCATTGCTAACAGTTGCGTCCCCGTTAAACATTACTTTAAAAGCATCAGATTTGTTCAAGTTATTAGTTCCATTTCCAATCACAAATGCTGTGTTTGCAGTACTAAATGAAGTAGCATTATTTGTAACAGAAGAACCTGAAGAATTATATTGTCCAATTACTAATGAGGCATAATCACTTGCTGTTGTTTCTCTTCCCATTGCTGTAGAACGAGCTCCACTTGCTGTAGTGCTCCATCCCATTGCTGTAGACTGATTTTCACTTGCTGTAGTGCTCCATCCCATTGCTGTAGACTGATTTCCACTTGCTGTTGTGTCTTGTCCCATAGCTGTAGAGTTAGTTCCACTTGCTGTTGTGCCTTGTCCCATAGCTGTAGAGTTAGTTCCACTTGCTGTTGTACTCCTTCCCATTGCTGTAGAACTTTGTGCGCTTGCTGTTGTGCTATATCCCATTGCTGTAGAAGCTTCTCCACTTGCTGTTGTATCATACCCCATTGCTGTAGACTCATTTCCACTTGCTGTTGTGCCATTTCCCATTGCTGAAGCATAAATACCCGTAGGACTTGTGCTGTTTGTGCTTACTTGTGCATTCACATTAAATGAGGTAATTAATGCTAAGAGTGTAAATATTTTTTTCATCCTGAATTATTTTTTAGTTAAGATAATAATTATTGCCCTTAAGCGCATTTTTACACGAAATTTTAAAAAAAATGTTAAAATTTTGTAATATTCTTAAAATTTGATGCATTTATTAATTAAGCTTTTAATTCAAAAAATGATTATTTTTTGTGTTTTTTAAGCATTTTTAGTGAATAATTATCCATTTTACTTATAAATAAGCTATTTATGATTAATAATAAGTTATTATCATATTCATAATTTAAATAAAAAAAATAGAACTTGTATGTATTAATAAATATTACAGTTATTAGCTTAAATTGTAGCTATTTTATTAATATTTACTAAAAATTCTTAATATTTGTGTCAATTTGACTCGTTTATATAGTATTATTAAATTCGTAATTTATATTTCAATTTTAAATTTTAATTATTTGCTATTTTTTTATCTTTTTTCATCAGTTTTTAGCATTATTTGCTAATTTTTGTTGTTTTTTGACTAAAAAGTCACCAATTTTGATTGAATTAATACCCGATTATGAAATTAAAAGAAATTCAAAACTTAATTAAGTTTGTGGCTAGGTCTGGGGCAAGCGAGGTGAGTCTTGAAATGGAAGATGTCAAGATCACTATAAAAACATCTGACAGCTCAACACCTATTGTTGTCCAGGAACCTATTGTTGTTCCCCAACAGCAAGTCATTACTTCAGCACCATCAACACCTCAAGTAGTTGATTCTACGCCTGAATCTTCATTTGAAGAAGACTCTAATCTCATTACTATTAAGTCTCCAATTATTGGAACTTTTTATAGAAAACCCTCACCAGACAAACCTTCTTTTGTTGAAGTTGGTGATGTTATTTCTGAAGGTTCTGTTTTGTGTGTAATTGAGGCTATGAAACTCTTTAACGATATAGAATCTGAAGTATCAGGCAAAATCGTTAAAATTTTGGTTGACGACACTAGCCCTGTAGAATTTGATCAACCTCTTTTTCTTGTTGACCCTTCTTAACTAATATTTATATATGTTTAAAAAGATATTAATTGCCAATAGAGGTGAAATTGCCTTGCGTGTCATTCGGACCTGTAAAGAAATGGGCATTGAAACAGTTGCGGTTTACTCAACTGCTGATGCCGAAAGTATTCATGTTAAGTTTGCAGACGAAGCTGTGTGTATTGGGCCAGCCCCAAGCTCGGAATCCTATTTAAGAATATCCAATATCATTGCAGCTGCTGAAATTACTAATGCCGATGCGATTCACCCAGGCTATGGTTTCCTTTCTGAAAATGCAAAGTTTTCTAAAATCTGTGAAGAACACGGAATTAAGTTTATTGGCGCCTCTCCCGAGATGATCAATAAAATGGGAGATAAGGCAACCGCTAAAGCAACTATGATTGAGGCAGGTGTTCCATGTGTTCCCGGAAGTGAAGGAATTATTGAATCATTTGACCATTGTAAAAAATTAGCAAAAAAAGTGGGCTACCCAGTGATGTTAAAAGCAAGTGCTGGTGGAGGTGGAAAAGGAATGAGAGCTGTTTGGAAGGAAGAACAGTTAGAGGACGCCTGGAATTCTGCGCGAGTTGAATCTAAGGCTGCTTTTGCTAATGACGATATGTACATGGAAAAACTTATAGAAGAGCCTAGACATATTGAAATTCAAATTGTTGGAGACTCTAAAGGAAAGGCTTGTCACTTATCTGAAAGAGATTGCTCAATTCAAAGAAGACACCAGAAATTAACCGAAGAAGTTCCATCTCCATTTATGACAGATAAATTAAGAGAAGCGATGGGTGCAGCAGCAGTTAAAGCGTCAGAATATATCAAATATGAGGGTGTAGGCACAGTAGAATTTTTAGTTGACAAGAATAGAAAGTTTTATTTTATGGAGATGAATACTAGAATTCAAGTTGAACACCCTATTACAGAACAAGTTATAGACTATGACTTAATAAGGGAACAAATTATGGTTGCCGCAGGGACTAAAATATCTGGTAAAAATTATATACCAAAGCTTCATTCAATTGAATGTAGAATAAATGCTGAAGACCCCTACCATGATTTTAGACCTTCACCAGGAAAGATTACAAATCTTCACCTTCCAGGAGGTCATGGTGTTCGAATTGACACCCATGTATACTCAGGCTACACAATTCCCCCAAATTATGACTCTATGATTGCAAAATTAATTACTACTGCACAAACCAGAGATGAAGCTATTGATAAAATGAAAAGAGCACTAGATGAATTTGTGATAGAAGGGATTAAAACCACTATTCCATTTCATCGAAAATTAATGGATAGTAAAGCATATTTAGAGGGTAATTACACCACTAAGTTTATGGAAGATTTTTCAATGGAAGATTAATATGAAAAAAATTGTTGTTTTAGGTTGTGGGCTTGTAGGAAGAGTAATGGCAGAAGATCTTTCACAATATCATCAGGTCACCTCTGTTGATATTTCCAAAGAAAATTTAGACAAAATTCATTCTTCGAATATCTCTAAGGTATGTAAAGATGTCTCAGACATTTCCGTATTAAATGACGTAATCAAAGACTGTGATTTAGTTGTTGGAGCATTGCCAGGGTTTATGGGTTTTGATACAATGAAAAGAGTTATTCTTGCACAAAAGAACATTGTAGATATTTCTTTTTACCCGGAAGACCCCTTTGAATTAGACAAATTAGCAAAGGAAAATAATGTTATTGCTGTGATGGATTGTGGTGTTGCTCCAGGTATGGGAAATATAATTTTTGCACACCACAATAATACAATGAAAATCAATAATTATGAGTGTTTAGTAGGGGGTTTGCCAAAGAAACGGGAATGGCCTTTTGAATACCAAGCAGTTTTTTCTCCGATTGATGTGATTGAAGAGTATATAAGACCAGCAAGATATGTTCAAAACAAATCGCTAATAATTAAAGAAGCACTTTCAGACACTGAGCTTGTCGAATTTGACGAAATAGGGACTCTTGAAAGCTGGAATTCAGATGGTCTAAGAACCCTGATTGAAACGATGAGCCATGTTCCTAATATGATTGAAAAAACTTTAAGATATCCAGGATGTGTAGAGTACCTAAAGGTCTTGCGCGAGTGCGGATATTTTTCTTATGAACCTGTGGAAATTAACGGTGCTAAAGTTAGACCGATTGATTTAACAGCTAAGCTTTTGTTTCCAAAATGGCAAATGAAAGAGGGAGATGAAGATTTCACAGTGATGAGGATTAAAATCTCAGGCACTGAAAACAATAAACAGGTTGAATATACCTATACGCTTTTAGATAGATTTAAAAACAATACGATATCAATGGCTAGAACAACTGGATTCACTTGCACTTCTGTGGCTAATCTTGTGCTGGAGAATAAATTTACAAAGATTGGTATTTCCCCACCAGAATTTTTAGGAGACCATTTCCACTATATAAACGACTACTTAAAAGAAAGAGACGTTATCTATAAAGTATCAAAAAACTAAGGTTATCTTTTTAAAACCTTAGTCGAATATATTTTTCCATCAGACGAAATCACTCTTAAAATGTATTCTCCATTACTTAAGCTTGAAACATCAACCATATTATTATTAGCTGTGTTTTTATAATTGATAACTCTTCTTCCATTAATGTCAAATACGCTAATTATAGAGTCTTTCAAATTATAATCTGATTTAATTGTAATAAAATCGCTAGCTGGATTAGGGAACACACTGAGTTGATTTATTTCAGACGCCTCTATACTCAGAGTTTGCCCCTCAACTATATTGATTGACTGATTTACATCTACATTGTTAATAACATCAACAGTTCCAGACGGCCAATAGATAGTTAGTGTGGTTATATTAGTGTCCTCACCAAGTCCAAAATAGGTGTTAAGACTACTCATATACCTAAAACCTGTACCACTTCTTACATCTCTAATCTGAGTGCCTATCCCTGGAGAGGTTATCTCAACTCTTGCCCCAATACCATTGATATTAGACGTAGTTCCGGTTGTTCTTATCGTTAGCCAATTATTGTCATTACCATCATTTTGATACAGGTTGTTTCCATTGAATACGTCTAAGAAGCCGTCATTATTTGCATCACCAATCGCGCCTGGCCCAGGCATGTTTCCGTCATAAATTGTAAATGTAAAATCACCATTATTTAGAAGCATACTGCCATTTGACAAGACGTCAATATAGCCATCGTTATTAAAATCACCAGAATCATTTTCAATTCCAAACGGAGCACCTTCAACCCCAGAACCAGCAGTTCTATCGGTAAAAGTACCATCCCCATTATTTTGCATTAGTTTATGCTCACCATCTCCTGTGGCACTTGCTCCTACATAAACATCGATGTACCCATCATTATCAAAGTCTCCCCAAGCCGATGACCAAGTCTGGACAGGATCACCTAAATTTGAACTATTATCGTGTCCACCATCAGGATAATATGAATTATACCACCCGGTTACGTCCGCAATATTTGAAAATGTACCATCACCATTATTTCTCCACAGCTCATTATTTTTCCATTGAATATTTCCTCCTCGACATTTGGCTATAAACACATCGATGTCTCTGTCATTATCAAAATCAATCCACACAGACCCATAGTTTCCTCCTTCTTGCGCTGCAGTATTCCAGTCAGCCAAATTTTGCGCTACTCCACCAATACCTGACGAAATTCCCTCATCATTAGGGCCTTGGAAAAACTGAAGATTACCTTCACCATCATTAATGTAGTATACGGTTGGCTGAATGTCATGGCAAACAAAAGCATCTAAGTGCCCATCGTTATTTATATCAACAAAATTAGATCTTTGTGAAAACACATATTCGTTTCCAGAAATTTCTGTATAACCTGAACCATCATGGTTTGCTTTCATAAATGTAACGCCACTTCCACCACCATACAGTAAGTCATTAAATCCGTTTCTATCAAAATCTCCAGCAGCCATACTCCATGAGGGCATGTAATCCGCATTTGACGTTGAAATGTTTACTTCATCAAAACCACCTTCTTGTGTTTGAATTAACAAGTTGATATTGGTTGATTGAATAGATACCATGTCATCAAGACCATCCCCATTCATGTCTACCATACCTCTTTCTGAGCCAACTGAATTCACATTTATTTGAGTAAATTCAAAAGGAGGCGGAGGCGGAGGGTCACTTTCTTCAATCGTAAATTCAAAATTTTCATCACCCCATCTATCATCCCATGCTATATAGTAGGTGTTTCCGGCATATGCATAAAAGGATCCATGAGACAAATATCCATCCCCACTATCATCATCCCCGCCAGCACACTGTAGGTTTTCACACTCACCTTGGTAAACATGAAATCTTGTATCAAGATTGTTGTTCACAGCATAATCAGTTGAAACAGTAACTAAATAATCCTGAATAGCTGAGTATGAATACCATTCAAGTTCTCCGTTATCTGCATCATACTCTGTACAATTTGATTCAAAAGTGTTTCCGTTAATTCCGTTAACGGTATATGTACCTGCAGTTATTTCAATTGCATCACTACATGAGTTTCCAGACTGAGAATATATCTCAGAATTAATAAATATGCATAAAGTAGTAAATAGTAATATTTTTTTCATTTTGTTATTTTAGTTACAATTATCATCTAGAGACATAATCCATTCTTCAATCATTGTGATTGCTTCATCGTGAACTATGCTTCTCCCGATTAATGGCATTCTGTACTGCTCTTCATTACTTGTCATTCTAAAATGAAGGACGGACCTGTTAATATTCCCAGGATTTATTATGAAGTCTGTACCGTTTCCAAGATTCGTGTCAGGCGTTAAACAAACACCCATATTTGCTAAATCTTCTGTTGCTTCAAAGCTTAATCTTATCGGCCTGTATTCACAGTGAGTATTATCAGAATGGCAATGAGCACAATTTATATCAATGTATGACCTAACCCTTTTTTCTAAAGGCTCTGACAAGTCTTTCCAATTTGCAACCGCTTCTATATCTTGGGGGTAACTGTTCAAGTATCCCATCTCCAACCATTTGTCTAATTGATTCATTGAGCTTGTTGCATAATCTAAAGACTTATTTATATTTCTTGGCTTTACTCCGTTAGGAATTGAACCGTCAGAAATCTTATGACAAGTTAAGCATTCGCTTGCACTTGGAATTCTATAACTAGCATTTTTTTCGACACCATCTTGTAGCCAAGAGATATCTACAACACTTCCATCAAGACTAAAAGAAGCTTCAGTTTGTTCTTCATTCCAGATATAATCAGCAAATATCCAGCCACTTTCTTTTTTTATCATTAACCTGGTTTCAATATTTTTGGATATTAAATCAGGTAAAATATTATCATAGGAAAAATTTTTAATCAATATTGTACCGACAGGGAAATCAAAGACACTAGAGCTTGAAATATAGTTTGCAGAAACTCCATCAGGCATCCATAAGAATCTATTTTTTATTGAATAATCTGTGAATAATGAGCTTATTAATTCATATGGAATTACCCCATATACAGGGTTTAGATTTTTCATCTCACCTTCAAAAAAATTATATTGAGATAAATTATTATATGGCATTTCATTAAGATTATAGTTTACAGGTGAAAATTCAACAGGGGAGTATGACTCATCTGAACAACTGAAGCTTATCAACATTAAGCTGAAAAGGATTTTTACTACAAATTTTTTAAGACGGCCTTTTATTAACATCAAATATTTTTAAACACCATATATCAAGTGCAAATCACAGCCCCTAAAGCTACAAAAATCAATCGAAATACTTTTACTGTTTAATTAGAGGATAAATTTTCTTTCTATTCTTGAAGATAAGTTGGTTAGAATTTCATAAGAAATTGTACCCACAGAAGACGCAAAGCTTTCAGCATTATTTTTTGTGTCAAAGACTACAATTTCATCACCTTCTTTGACATCCATGTCATTGAGATTAACCATAAAAACATCCATACATATATTGCCTATCACTTTGGTTTTTGCTCCTTTTATAAACACATATCCATTTTTTGAAAATGATCTGCTAATACCGTCCGCATGCCCCATAGGTATAACTCCAATTTTTGTTTTGGCATCACATATAAATTTTCGATTATAACCAATAGAATCTCCTTTTTCTGCAATAATAATTTGTGAGATAATCGACTTCAATTTGTGAACAGGTTTCAGATTTTTATCTAATTCATTATTGTATCCGTAAAGCCCAATACCAGACCTAACCATGTCAAATTCACACTCATCAAAATTTAAAATGCCAGACGTGTTTGACATGTGTAACATTGGTTTTTCAGAAATCTTTGATTTTATCGTTGAAGCGATTTTTTTGAAAAGATTTATTTGCATTTTAGTGAATTTTTTTTCGTTTAAGTCTTCACTAGCAGCCAAGTGTGAGTATATGCTAACAAGTTTAATTTTTTGGGAATCTTTGATTTTATCTACCGCTTGTTCAAATTCACTTTCGTTAAAACCAATTCTGTTTAACCCACTATTGATCTTTAAATGACAAGAATACGAATGAATTGAATTTAACTCAAGAAATGAAATAAAACTCTCAAGAAAATAAAATGAATACAAGCTAGGCTCAAGCTTATAATCAATAATTTTTTTAATCGATCCAACTTGGGGTATCAAAACTAATATGGGAGTTTTTATTCCCTCTTTTCTAAGCTTGACTCCTTCTTCAGCAAAAGCAACAGCAAAATAATCAACATTAAGCGCAACTAACTTTTTTGCCACTTCTATACTATCAGACCCATACCCATTGGCTTTTACCACCGCCATAAACTTTGTGGATGGCTTTAATTTAGAATTAATAACATTGAAGTTGTGCTCAAGAGCTTTGATATCAATTTCTAGTATGGTTTTTTTCAATCTTTAGTTTTTTTTCCTGAAACTTTTTTAGCTCCTTTCACACTAATTTTTTTGCCTTTTTTGTTTGATTTTTCAAAGTAAGCAGCTCTACTTAAGGGCATGTATTCATCAGCTTTGCCTAGAAGAATTCTCTTTTTACTTTTTGTTTTTCTATAACTGTATTGGGCAAGCCCACCAGTCTCGGGGCAAATAGCGTGAACCTTAGTTACATATTCGGCAGTTGCCATTAGATTAGCCATGTTTTGAAAGGGCACACCCTTGTAGTCCATGTCTAATCCAGCCACAATAACCCTGATACCTTGATTGGCTAAAGAATTACAAACCTCTATAATTTGATCATCAAAAAACTGAGCCTCATCAATTCCAACAACCCTACAGTTTTGCACTTTTTCATAAATCTCATTAGCTTTTTTAACTGCCAGGCATTCGATAATTGAATTGTCGTGAGAAACAACCTTATTTTTTTTATCCCGAGTGTCAGCTTTTGGCTTAAAAATAATTACACCAAGGTTTGCAAATTGAGCCCTTCTTATTCTGCGGATTAATTCTTCAGTTTTTCCTGAAAACATTGACCCACACACAACTTCAATCCATCCGGTTTGTTTATTAAAGTTTAAAGTATTTTCAAGAAACATTTCGTAAATTTAAAAAAGTTGATAGCTTAACGGATTCTAAATTAGAGTCAGATAAATTTAGTAAAAAAAACAAGCTTATATTAACCTAACTTAGATTTAATTTAAAGATTTTTTATGAGCAAGCTATTCATCGTGCCTACACCAATTGGAAATTTAGGAGATATAACATTTCGTGCAATCGAAACCTTGAAAAGTGTCAATCTAATTCTTGCGGAAGACACAAGAACCTCTTTAAAGTTATTGAAACATTACAAGATTAATTCAAAAATAGAGTCTTATCATATGCACAATGAACACAAAAAAGCGGATTCTATTATTAACAAAATAAGCGAGGGCACTACAATTGCACTAATAAGTGATGCGGGTACGCCAAGCATTTCAGACCCGGGATTCTTATTGGTAAGGGAGTGCATCAAAAACAATATTGAGGTAGAATGCTTGCCAGGAGCTACAGCATTGATTACAGCATTAGTTATTTCTGGATTACCAAGTGATAAATTTTTATTTGAAGGGTTTTTACCTGCAAAAAAAGGAAGAACAAAGAGATTAAAAGAATTGTCAAATGAAAAAAAGACAATAATTTTTTATGAGTCTCCCCACAGAATTTTGAAAACCCTAAAAGATTTTTCTGATTATTTTAGTCCTGAAAAACAGGTTAGTGTTTCAAGAGAAATAACTAAAATTTATGAAGAAACATTTAGAGGAACAATAGAAGAATCTATAGAACATTTTGAAAAAAACAAACCTAAAGGAGAATTTGTTATTGTCCTTTCAACAAACTAAAAATATGGATACAAACACAGTTATTACAAATTGGAAAAAAGGAACTACAGAATTTGAATGTATTAATCCAAACGGAGTTTCGACTATTCTTGGAACAAGCGCCGAGGGAGATAAAAAAATAGCATCCCCAAAAGCAATTATGCTGGGATCTCTTGCAGTTTGTTCTGGATTAGATGTTGTTGCAATACTAAAAAAAATGAGGGTTGAGCTAGATGATTTTAAAATTAATACAGTAGCTTCTTTAACCGCAGAACATCCTCGATTCTATAATGAAGTCACTGTCGAATATCATTTTTTTGGACAAGGGCTTGACAAAGAAAAAATTGAAAAAGCTGTCGACTTATCAGTCACTAGATACTGTGGTGTCATGGAAATGTTTAGAGGTTTCTCAAAGGTTCAAATAGAAATAAAATATAACTAAATATGCTTTCTAAAATCAATACACATATAAACGATTTAAGAATTACTTTTAATGAACCTGAGCATATTTATTTTATTGACGGGGAAAAAATAAAATATTCTGTAACAGGAATTATAAATAGATTTTTTCCAAAATTTGATGAAAATTATTGGGCTGAACGAAAAGCAATTGAAAAATTAAATCAGGACCATATTGATTTTGACTCTGAGATATTAAAGGCTACGATAAAACAAATCCTAGATGAATGGGAAAAAAAGCGTGTCGATGCCGCTTCGCGAGGGACGATATTACATGAAAAAATCGAAGACTTTTATAATAATAAATTCTATGAGGATTACCCCCCGGAGTTTGAGTATTTCAAAAATTTTCATAATAAATATAAAAGGTTAAAACCCTACCGGACGGAGTGGCGAGTCTATGATGATAGCCTATCACTAGCAGGTACTATTGATATGGTTTATGAAAAGGAAGATGGAGAACTATTTATTTTTGATTGGAAAAGAACATCAAAATTAGTGGATGAAAATAATGAGCCGATTCTAAAAGATTTTAATTTTGGGTTTGATGGATTATCCCATGTAGCAGATAATAGTTTTAACAGGTATGCCTTACAACAAAACGTATATAAATACATTCTTGAGAATTTTTATGACAAAAAAATTAGCTCTATGAATTTGCTAGTTTTACACCCAAACTATCCAGACTATGTACACGTAAAATTACCAGAAATGAAAAAAGAGGCAGAATTTTTGATTGAACAAGCTAAACAATTAAGCAAATAGGTTGAAACAAAAATTAGACCCTTACGCAGCATTAAGATTTAAGGAATTCAATTTTTTTCTTGTCATAAGATTTATCCTTGTTTTCGGCTGGTCAATGCAATTTATTATTGTTGAGTGGGAGGTATATAGTTTAACAAAAGATCCATTATCCCTTGGTCTTATTGGCCTAGTTGAAGTAATCCCCGCCATATCTACTGCCTTATTCGCAGGCCACATTGTCGATCAACGAGAGAAAAAAATGTTATTTGTACAATGTATTATAGCATTTTTGCTAGTTGCAATTGGCTATTATTTTATCACTAGTCCCTACGTTTATGATAATTATGAAAATTCTCAAATTCTAATCGGAATATATGTTTTGGTTTTCCTAGGAGGTTTTATACGAGCTTTTATTGGCCCAACAATCTTTTCATTAGTTGCCTTAATTGTTCCAAAAAGAGTTTATCCCAATGCGGCTACTTGGAGCAGTTCAACATGGCAATTGGCAATAGTACTTGGGCCTGCATTTGCAGGATTCTCTATCGCTTGGATTGGAGTACACAGTTCTATGGGGATAGTACTCGCAACAATAATTGTTGGATTATTTTTGATTGGGTTTATAAAGAAAAAACCAATTCTTAATCCTAAAATTGGAGAGCCAATATTTCAAAGTCTCAAGGCGGGATTAAATTTTGTTTACAAAACAAAATCTATTTTAGTTGCGTTGACCTTAGACATGGTTGCTGTTTTATTCGGTGGAGCTATTGCTTTGTTGCCAATTTATGCTCAAGATATATTAAATGTAGGCTCAGAAGGTTTCGGAATTTTACGTGCTGCACCTGCCGTTGGATCGGTGCTAATGATGATTGCCTCTGCGCATATACCTTTAACAGTAAACGCAGGAAAGAAATTATTGTTTGCAATATTCTGTTTTGGTATATCAATAATAGTATTTGGGGTGTCCGATATTTTCTGGCTTTCTGTTTTTGCCTTATTTATGTATGGATTAACAGACGGGGTTTCAATGATTATTCGCCAAACAATTTTACAACTAAAAACACCAGATGAATTTAGAGGAAGAGTTGCCTCTGTGAATTCAATATTTGTTGGTTCTTCAAACGAGCTAGGCGCCTTTGAAAGCGGAGCAACAGCTAAACTTATGGGAACGGTACCTGCCGTTGTATTTGGAGGGGTAATGACAATATTAACAGTTGGGTTTACAGCAATTAAATTCCCAAACTTTAGAAAATTAGATTTAACAAAAGACATGAACGATAATAAATAAATTATGAAAAAACTATTTACACTTTTAGCATTAACTATCACATTTAGTATGAGTGCACAATTAGGAAGTACATCTTATGGCTCTGGAACAGGCTTTGGTTCAGGAGAAGATTATAATTCTGCTTTTGGTGCTTATGCATTAGCTGCCAACACAACTGGCGATCATAATACTTCTACAGGTTATGATGCATTAGCTGCCAACACCACAGGGTATAGCAATACTGCATCTGGGTATCAGTCTTTATATTCTAACACGACAGGGTATTACAATACCGCATCTGGGTTTGAGTCTTTAGAGAAAAACACCACTGGGTCTAGCAATACCGCATCTGGGATTCTGACTTTATTCTCTAATACCACAGGTTCTTACAATACCACATCTGGTGCTCAGTCTCTACGAGCAAATACCACAGGGGATAAAAATACCGCATCTGGGTATCAGTCTTTACGTTATAACACTACAGGGACTAACAATACCGCATCTGGGTATTATTCTTTATACTCTAACACCACAGGAAATTATAATTCGGCTATTGGTAAATCATCTTTATATTCAAATACTACAGGCGATTTTAATGTTGCTATTGGT
>CABXBH010000029.1 GCA_902510415.1 uncultured Bacteroidota bacterium
TTAATTAATCTTTCTTTAATATAATTTGCGTTTAAAATTGCAATTTCTGTAGATTTTTTAAGACCAATTGCTCCAAGCATTGAAATGTATCCATAAGAAATTAAACATGCCATTGCAGATCCGTAAGGGGCTGCTGAAATTGAATCAATCGCTTTTTCACCACCAACCTTGATTAAAGGGTTTCCAGGTAAAAATGGGGTCAAATGTTTAGCGACACATATTGGTCCAACACCCGGTCCACCAGTAACGAATGGAAATTTCCTTATTCAAGAGAAGCCGCAGCATTTCCATTAGAATTTACCAAAGAAGATAAATTTTGGCCTAGTGTTAGAAGGGTAGATGATGCTTATGGAGATAGAAATTTAATTTGCAGTTGTGGTCCAGTAGAATTATATGCTGATTAATTTTCTTTAAATTATATTAATTTAATAAGTTTACTAAACCAAAACACTATTCATAAATGAATATAAAAATAACCGGAACCGGATCCTATATTCCCGAAATTATACAAGACAACTCAAAGTTTTTAGATAAAGAATTTTACGATAATGAGGGTAACAAAATTGAAACCCCAAATGAAGAAATTATCGAGAAATTTCAGAAAATAACAGGGATAAGGGAAAGAAGATATGTAAAAGATGAATTAAATAACTCTGATATTGCTTTTCTAGCTGCTAAAAAAGCAATTGAAGATTCGAAAGTTGACCCCGAAACAATTGATTATATAATCTTAGCTCATAATTTTGGTAATGCAAGTAATCATACCACTCAGGTTGATATTTTTCCAAGTTTGGCAGTTAGAGTCAAAAATTTATTAAAAATTAAAAATCCAAAATGTGTTGCATATGATATTTTATTTGGTTGTCCAGGATGGCTAGAAGGTATGATACAGGGATACGCTTTTATTAAAGCTGGAATGGCAAAAAAATGTTTGGTTATTGGCGCGGATACTTTATCAAGAGTGGTAGATGTAAGTGATAGAGATTCTATGATTTTTGCTGACGGTGCTGGTGCTACAATTATAGAGAAATCAGACGAAGAAGGTGGCGTTATTTCTCATAACACTGCCACTTACACTGATGACGAAGTTTTTTATCTTTTTTACGGTAAATCTTATAATCCTAATGCGGAACAAAAAACAAAATATATAAAAATGAGGGGGCGTAAAGTTTATGAATTTGCTCTAACTAATGTTCCTGCTGCCATGAAAGAATGTCTTGATATAGCAGGTACGAATATCTCTGAAATTAAAAAAATATTAATTCATCAAGCAAATGCTAAAATGGATGATGCAATAGTAAAAAGATTATTTAAACTCTATAATAAAGATGCACCTGAAAAAATTATGCCCTTAACTGTAGATCGATTTGGAAATAGTTCAGTTGCAACTGTACCCACAATGTTTGATTTAATTTCAAAGGGAAAACTTCCTGATCATCATATTAAAAAGGGAGATAAAATTATCTTTGCTAGTGTTGGTGCGGGAATGCATATTAATGCAATGGTGTACCAATACTAATAAATGTATCAAAATAATTTTCCATTTAAAAGATATCAAATCACTGTTGATTTTATAAAAAAACACATTGGTAAGAACGAATTTATATTAGATTTAGGTGTTGAGAATCCTTTGTCAAATATATTGAGAGATAATGGGTTTAAAATTGATAATACCGGCGGTGAGGATTTAGATATTGATAGAACAAGCATAATACAAAGTAAAGCCAGTGTTGTTACTGCTTTTCAAATATTTGAGCATTTACTAAATCCTTTTCAGGTATTAAAAGAATTAAAATCCGAAAAGTTAGTTTGTAGTGTTCCCCTAAATCTATGGTTTTCATCAGCTTACAGAAATATTAATGATGAAAGAGATAATCATTTCCATGAATTTGAAGATTGGCAATTTAAGTTGTTACTTAAAAAAACAGGTTGGAAAATAATTGATGAAAAAAAATTTACTAATCCCGTAAAAAAAATTGGTTTTAGACCTTTATTGAGATTATTCACTAACAGATATTTAATTGTTTACGCTGAAAAAATTAAGGAATGAAGCTTTGTATTATTATTCCGGTTTTTAACGAAGAAGGTTTTATTGAAAAATCAATAAAATCAATCATAAATCAAACTGTTCGTCCTGACAGAGTCGTTTATGTAAATGATAGCTCATCAGATAATACAAAAAAGTTAATTAATGATTTTTCTTCTGACTATGACTGGATTCATATTATTGACAACGAATCAAAAGAGGAACACGTTCCTGGAAGAAAGGTAATTGAGGCATTCAATTTTGGATTAAAAAACCTAAAGATTAACTATGATGTAATTTGCAAGTTTGATGGTGATATTGAGTTGCCAAAAAATTACATAGAAAAAATTAAAAATATATTTTTAGAAAATTCAAATATTGGTATTGCAGGCGGTAACCTCTATGTTTCAAAAAAAGGCAAATGGGTGTATGAAAAAATTGCTACGAAATCACATGTCAGAGGCCCTATCAAAGCTTACAGACGTAAATGTTTTGAAGACATTAATGGTTTAAAGTCCGCAATTGGGTGGGACACAGTAGATGTATTGCTTGCGCAGCGAAAGGGATGGAAAATTTTCGCTGATAAAGAATTAATAGTAAAGCATTTAAAGTCGACAGGGCAAAAATATTCGTTGAAATCAAAATTTTCTCAAGGTGAAGCTCTTTATACAATGAGATTCGGGGTTGTATTAAGCATCCTATCTATATTAAAGTCTTCCGTTAACACTAATGATCCCCTGAAGATTATATTCGCCTCATTAGGATTTTTAATTGCGTTAACAAAACAAAAGCCCTTTATCGTTTCGAAAGAAGAAGGTGTGTATATTAGAAATTTTAGATGGAATGTAGTGTATAATAAATATCTAAAATTTTAGATTATCAAAATCAATATTACCACCACACATTATAAGTCCAATATTTTTATTTTTAAATTTTGATTTGTTCTTTATTAAGGCTGCAAGTACGACTGAGCTAGAAGGTTCAACTACAATTTTTAGTTTGTTTATTATAATATTTAACGAATCTAAAATCTCTTGTTCAGAAACTAATAAAATTTCTTGCACATACTTTTGAATTATCGGAAAGTTAATTGACCCAAGATTAGTTCTTAACCCATCAGCTACAGTATTTGTTGTTTTGTTAGTCTCTATCTTTCCTGAAATGAGCGATCTATATGCATCATCTACAGATGAGGGCTCTGCTCCAATCACCTTGCAATTTTCAGAAAATTTGTCTATTGCAATACTAGTACCTGCAATAAGACCCCCACCACCAATGGGTGAAAAAACATAATCAAGATTTTGATAATCTTCAATTAGCTCCGCTGCACAAGTAGAGTTACCTAATATCACCTCTATATTATTTGATGGATGTATGAAACACAAGTTTTTTTCATTCAAAATTCTGTCAGTAGTAGCTTCTCTTGATTTTAAATTAGGCTCACACTCAATTATCTCTTTTGTATAATATTGAACGGCAGACTTTTTAAACTCAGGTGTATTACTTGGCATTACAATATGGCAAGGAATATTTAATTCTTTTGATGCTTTAGAAAGTGCATGAGCAAAGTTTCCTGAGGAGTGAGTTATTACGCCTCTTTCCTTAAATTGTGGAGAAATATTTTTAATTGCATTTATAGCTGCTCTGTATTTGAATGATCCTGTATGCTGAAAGTTTTCACATTTAAAAAAAACATTACAACCACACAAACTGTCGATAAAATCAAATCTTAGTACTGGCGTTCGAATAACATATTTACTAATGTCATTGCTAACATCAGAAATATTTTGTTGAGTAAAATTCATTTTAAGAAATTAATTGCTTTTGGATCTCTGAGGCTGTTAGGATTAATTTATCTAAAGCATCAGTATTATCTCCAGCACAACTAGCGTAGAAAGGCTGCCCTCCTCCTTTACCGTTAATAACCACTCCAAGCTTGGCAACTATTTCTGAAGCATTTAAAGCCCTCTCAGATACTAAGTTTTTTGAAATATAGCACGAACAATATACCTTATCATTTTCGCTAGAAACCACTATTAAAAATACATTGTCAATTTCAGCACCAACAGAAAAGCATAAATCTTTAATTTTGGCTGGTTTTAATTGGATTATTGAACAATAAGTTTTTACATCAGAAAGCCTTTTTAAATCCGTAATTATACTATTCTTAATTGTTTTAACTTTTTCAATATTTAAAACTTCTATTTCTTTTTTTAACAATAAATTTTGTTTGGTTAAAAAATTCACAGATTCAAGCAAATTTTTTGGGTTTTTAAGTAACGTTTTAATCTGGTTATATTCATCAACTTTTGAATTATAATAATTCTTGACAGAATCATAAGTAATCGCTTCAACTCTTCTAATGCCTGATGCAATAGCTCCTTCGTTAATTATTTTAAATTGCCATAATTCAGAGGTATTACTAGCATGTGTACCCCCACATAACTCGTAAGAATTTCCAAATTTTATTGTTCTGACAACATCTCCGTATTTTTCTCCGAATAAACCTGTAGCTCCTTTGGATAAAGCTTCTTTTAAAGGAATGTTTCGATTTTCTTCTAGTTCAATAGAGTTTTCTATTCTTGAATTCACAAAATTTTCAACTTTTATAATATCATTTACATCTAATTTAGAAAAGTGAGAAAAATCAAATCTTAAACTTTCTGAACTAACCCTACTTCCTTTTTGCTCAACATGATTTCCTAATACTTGTTTTAATGCTTGATGCAATAAATGTGTAGCAGTATGATTACATTGAATTTTAAATCTATTTTTTTTATCAACAACAGCTCTGAAAATTTGATCTAACTTTTTCGGAAGGTTTTTAACAATATGTACTGTCAAATTACCTTCTTTAACCGTGTCTACAATATGAACTACATCTCCATCATTAGATTCTATAAGGCCAATATCACCTACCTGACCACCAGATTCAGCATAAAATGGAGTAAGATTAAAAACCAACTGAAAAATAATTCCATCTTTTTTTGAGTTAATCTTTCTGTATTTGACAATTTTAATATTTGACTCTAAAGAGTCATAACCAATAAATTCTTGAACAGGATCATCTATTATAACTTTCCAGTCATCAAAAGATACCTCTCCAGCCTTTCTAGACCTATCCTTTTGTTTTTCAAGTTCTTTATTAAAAGATTTAGTATCTAACTTATAACCTTTTTCCTCAAGAATAAGACTTGTTAAATCAACAGGAAAGCCATATGTATCATATAATTCAAATGCTTTTTTTCCTGAAACTAAATTATTTTTTGATGAAGAAATTATTTCATCTAATAAAACTAAACCTTGATCTAAAGTTCTTAAAAAGGAATTTTCTTCTTCTTTTATAACATTTTCGATTAAAGTTCTTTGACTGTTTAATTCAGGATAAAAACCACCCATTTTTAATAATAAAGAACCAAATAATTTATATAACATGGGTTCTTTAATATTAAGAAATGTAAAACTATATCTAATTGCTCTTCTCAAAATTCTTCTTATTACATAACCAGCACCAGAATTACTTGGTAATTGTCCATCGGCAATAGAAAATGAAACAGCTCTTAAGTGATCCGAAATAACCCTCATAGCAATATCTACTTTGGCATCATCTCCATAATTTACACCCGTTGTTTGCTGTATTTCTTCAATGATACTTTTGAATATATCTGTGTCATAATTCGATTTGACGTTTTGCAAAACCATACAGAGTCTTTCAAGGCCCATACCTGTATCAATATGTTTTTTTGGTAAATCCTCTAGTTTACCACTTGCTTTTCTGTTATATTCAATAAAAACGAGATTCCATAATTCAATAACTAAAGGATTATCCTTGTTTATAAGGCTTTGAGCAGAAATTTCGTTTTTTTGAGATTGACTTCTTAAGTCAATATGTATTTCACTACAAGGACCACAAGGACCTTGATCACCCATCTCCCAGAAATTATCTGCTTTGTCACAAAGTAAAATTCTGTCTTTATCGATAATTTTACTCCATATGTTAATGGCTTCAGTATCTTCAGAAACACCATCTTCTTTTGATCCTTTGAAAACAGTTACGTATAAATCATTAGAATCTATACCAAACTCCTTAGTTAGTAATTCCCAGGCCCACATAATTGCATCTTCTTTGAAATAATCTCCAAAACTCCAATTCCCAAGCATTTCAAAAAAAGTATGATGATATGTATCATGACCAACCTCTTCTAAATCATTATGCTTTCCGGAAACACGAAGACATTTTTGTGAATTTGCTACTCTTTTATCCTTAGGATTTTCCTGATTTAAAAAATAATCCTTGAAAGGAGCCATACCTGAATTAATAAACATTAAAGAAGGGTCATTTTTTGATACAATCGGAGATGATTGACCAATTTTATGATTTTTTTTCTCAAAAAATTCCAAAAACCTCTTTCTAACTTCGTTTGAGTTCATTTTAATGCTTATTATCTGTTATTATCGAACAAAAAAAGTATTATTATATTTGCATCTGTGTTTATCAGTTAAACAACATTTACAAAGATATAATTTTAATAATGCCTAAAGTTAAATATTATTACGATTCTGAGTCACTATCGTTTAAAAAAATTAAAGCGAGTAGAAGAACTGTATTCAAAAATATCCTGATGTACCTAACTGGTTCTGCATTTTTTGGCTTTTTGTTCATATTTATAGGTAGCCAATATTTTCAATCCCCACAAGAAAGATCATTAAATAGAGAGTTAGATAATATGAAATTTCAATATTCTCAATTAGATAAAAAAATGGAAAATATTGAAAGTGTGCTTGAAAATATCGAAGAAAGAGACAATTCAATATACCGTATCTATTTTGAAGCATCTCCAATTAGTGAGGATAAAAGGAAAGCTGGAATAGGTGGTGTTAATAGATATAAAAAATTTGATGGATTTGAGTATTCCAATATTATCAAAGAAAGTAACAGAAAAATTGATGTTATTCAGAAACGATTAACAATTCAGTCAAAATCATTAGATGAAATTGCAAAACTTGCAATGGATAAAGAAAAATTTTTAAAGTCAATTCCTGCTATTCAGCCTGTAAACAATGATGATTTGACAAGAATTGCATCAGGTTTTGGATATAGAATTGACCCATTTACTAAAGCTAAAAAACATCATTATGGTATTGATTTTACTGCTCCTCAAGGTACTCCAGTTTATGCTACCGGTGATGGGGTTGTAACTCGTGCTGATAATAGATCTTCAGGATATGGAAATCATATCAGAATAAATCATGGTTTTGGGTATACCAGCTTATATGC
Source organism: uncultured Bacteroidota bacterium (assembly GCA_902510415.1). GTDB lineage: Bacteria > Bacteroidota > Bacteroidia > Flavobacteriales > Flavobacteriaceae > MED-G13. The sequence continues at coordinate 7,305 of CABXBH010000029.1, forward strand.
CCATCTTTACAAGTTTAATGTTAAAAGATATCAAAAAGTAAAAAGAGGTGATTTAATCGGATATGTTGGTAACACTGGTAGATCAAATGCGCCTCACTTACACTATGAAATTTTTAAAGATAAAGTTAAAATCAACCCGATAAATTTCTATTACGGAAACTTAACTGCAAAAGAATATGATGAATTGTTAAAACAGGCTTCTGTAGTTAATCAATCATTAGATTAATGAAACTAAATATTGAAGAAAAAAGATACTACTCAATTGGTGAAGTTGCTTCGAATTTTAACGTTAACCCTTCCCTAATTAGATTCTGGGAACAAGAATTCAAAATACTTAGTCCTAAAAAAAATTCTAGAGGAAATAGAAAATTTACAAAGAAGGATATTGAAAATTTTAATAAAATCTATTTTTTGCTTAAAGAAAAAGGTTTTACAATTCAAGGAGCAAAGGATTATATTAAAAATGAGAAATCATCAAATAAGTTAGATATTGTCAACAAACTTAAGCTGATAAAAGATAAGCTTATTGAAATAAGTGATCAACTTTAATTATTTTTTTCTTAAAAAAATTGTAATTGGCACTCCTGTAAAATCAAAATTTTCTCTGATTTTATTTTCTAAAAATCTTTTGTAAGGCTCCTTAACATACTGAGGTAAATTACAAAAAAAAGCAAACTGAGGATAATGAGTAGGTAGTTGAGTTATATATTTAATTTTGACATACTTGCCTTTTATAGCTGGAGGTGGATAGGAAGCAATTATTGGCAATAAAATATCATTTAGTTTTCTGGTTTTGATTTTTTCTGATCTTCCCTTATAAACTTGAACTGCAGTTTCAATTGCTTTGTGAATTCTTTGCTTATTAAGAGTCGAAACAAATACTATATTTACATCTGTAAATGGCTCAATTTCTTTCTTAATTACATCTTCATATAATTTCGTCGAATTTGTATCTTTTTCAATTAAATCCCATTTATTTGCGATTAATACTATTCCTTTTTTATTTCTTTCACATAGCCAAAAAATGCTCTTTACCTGTGCATCAAACCCTCTAGTTATATCAAATAACAAAATACATACATCAGAATTTTCAATTGCTCTTACGCTTCTCATTACAGAGTAAAACTCAAGATTTTCTTTAACCTTAGATTTTTTTCTTATACCGGCAGTATCAATTAGATCAAAATCAAATCCAAATCTGTTATATCTCGTATTAATTGAATCTCTGGTTGTACCAGGAATTTCTGTTACTATATTTCTATTTTCTCCAATTAATGCATTAATAAAGGAAGATTTTCCTGCATTAGGTCTTCCAACAACAGCAAATCTTGGCACTTCATCTGCATCTTGTCTATCTTCTTTGAAAAGTTTTACAACATCATCAAGTAATTCTCCTGTCCCAAAACCATTCGAACTAGCAATTGGATATAATTTTTCTAGCCCTAGTGAGTAAAATTCGTTTACATCATTGATTCTAGAAGAACTATCTACCTTATTGACTACCAAAAATACTGGTTTATTGATTTTTCTTAAAAGTTCTGAAATATCAGAATCCATTGATGTAATGCCGGTATCTACATCAACCATGAATAAAATTATATCTGCCTCGTCAATGGCTAATTCAACCTGATTATCAATTTCAGCTTCAAAAATATCATCACTACCAACAACATACCCACCAGTGTCAATGACAGAAAATTCTTTTCCGTTCCAATCACCCTTACCATAATGTCTATCTCTTGTTACTCCACTTATTGAATCAACAATGGCTTCTCGTCTTTGGATAAGTCTGTTAAATAATGTTGATTTACCAACATTAGGTCTTCCTACTATAGCAATAATATTACTCATGATAATGGGTCCACAAATGTAATACTAAAATCACTGTAAAAAAAAAGAGCGGTATATATACCGCTCTTTTATAAAATTGTATGGTTAATTACAATCTATTCAATAGAAGTTGACATATCAGGTCTAAATTCAAGTGTTTCAACTACTTGACCTCCGTAATCTCTTCTTGCATGTCCAGCTTCAATTCTATCATTATCAACAGCTCTCCAGCCAAACATTTTATTATATTCTTCCTCATACTTAAAATTCTCTGTTTTGTAAGAACCTAATCCTGTACCATGTGAATCATATGGCTCAACAACATGAATTTCCCATTGAGTTCCAGAAACAGAATAAAATACACCTCTTATTCCTGAATATCCATGTGCTCTTTTAAGTTTTGCGTCTCTTCTCATGTAAAGAAACCAATCACGAGAATTTTCACTCTTAAATCTATATGTTGTGAATTTTACATATTTTTTAGGAGCTTCTGCATTATCCCAATTATAAGAGAGATCTTTAATTCTAGCAGTTCTAATATTTCCCATTTGGTCTTTAACATGAGGCATAACATTTTTTACCCAATATGCATATTCTGAAGAACCAGAAACGCCTTGGTCAAAAAAGTCAGCACTCTTAGGACCAACGACTCTCATATACTTACCCGAGTCAGGACCTGTAACAATTTGAAAAGTTAAAATTGCTGTCTCAGGAGTGTTATTAAACTTTTTAGTTTTTTTGGCAACAGCTGATTCAAACTCCATAGCCATTCCGTCTTTTGCATCCCACCTATTTAATTGCCAATACTCTGAATTTGGATTATTTTGAGCAAAAACAAATAAGGGGGTAATAAATAATAATAAAATTAGTTTTTTCATTTTTTTAGTTTTTAATAATTAATTAGTTTACTGAAACTGCTGGAGAACTTAAATCAGGTAACCATCTCCATACTTCTGAAAAATTACCCCACATTTCTAAGCTATTATTAAAAGCTTCTTGATCTATATCAAAAGAGTCTTCTCCAAAAATTTCTTTATAAGCTTCTATAACCTTTGGCCAAGTTTCAGATTCATTATCAATTCCTGACATGTCGGGATTTCCATATCCAACCATCACATGACCATTAGGACCACCTAATGAACCTGCCCAAACATGCAGACTTAAATCACCTACTTTTTCAGCTGCTTTTGCAACTCTTGTTCTAAATTTCCAAAAATCTGGTCCAGAATTTCTTTTTACATTATAATGAAGGACCTTCCATATTTTATTTGTTCCTGGTTCAGCATCATCAAAACTTGCATCACTTGCATGAGAAAAATATTCAGTACCACCAACATTATTCATTAATGGTGCTACATTTTCCATCCAATAATCAAGACCCTGACTACCGTAAGAATCAAATTGTGCCATAGATTGTGCAAAACCAGACCTAACAAGATAGTTAGCTCTGTCTCCAGCAACAATTTCATATGTATAAATTAATTCACCATCAACCTTTGAATTATATTTTTTCGTCTTATTTGAAATTGCTGATTTCGCATCTTTCATTTTTAAAGGATCGACTTTATACGCAGTCATCCAAGTCATCTGAGCCATCGTATTACTAAAAGTAAATACAACAACTAGAAGTAAAATTAGTTTTTTCATAGTTAGTTTAATTTAGTTAGCCTACTAATATAACTATTATTTAGACTCGTTCAAAATAAGAGGGTTGTTTTTGAAGAATTAACTTTTGTATCCAAACTTCTTTAAAAGCTTTGTATTAGACCTCCAATTTTTACTAACCTTTACATGTAAATCAATGAAGACCTTTTTATCGAAAAACTTCTCCAAATCTAGTCTAGCTTTAGTACCTATTTTTTTTAAAGCGCTCCCCTTATGACCTATGATAATTCCTTTTTGTGATTCTCTTTCAACTAGTATTTGAGATCTAATTTTTATAAGATTCTCTTCCTCTTTAAATTCCTCGGTTACAATTTCAACTGAATAAGGTATTTCCTTATCATAGTACATAAGGATTTTTTCTCTCAACTTTTCATTGACAAAAAACCTTTCAGGTTTGTCAGTTAATTGATCCTTGGGAAAGTAAGGGGGTGATTCAGGAATTAGTTCAATTATTCGATTAATAAGATTTTCTATATTAAAATTATTTAAAGCAGATATCGGAAAAATCTCAGAATTAGGATATTGAGAAGACCATTTATTGACCTCTTGCTCTAGATCCTCTTGGTTAGATAAATCTATTTTATTCAAAAGGATAAGGGTTGGAGTTTTAGCATTTAAAATTTTATTATGCACAGATAAATCTTTAATTGATTTTTCACCTATCTCTAACATATATAGAATTATATCTGCATCGTCTAATGCACTTTTTACAAAATCCATCATAGAATTTTGAAGCTCATAGGATGGTTTTACAATTCCGGGTGTATCAGAAAAAATCAATTGGAATTCATCGCCATTAACAATACCAATTATTCTATGTCTTGTAGTTTGAGCTTTAGAGGTAATTATTGATAATTTTTCACCAACTAAACAATTCATTAGAGTAGACTTGCCTACATTAGGGTTACCAATTATATTTATAAATCCAGATTTATGCACAAATCAAAGGTAATGTATTAATTAAATAAGAACCAAAAAGTTGATATTCAAACTACATGAACGCCTTTTGAATTTAGGGGGGTTATATAGGAGTTAAATTCAAGATTGTTGCTTTTGTAAACTCTATCAAATAATAATTTTAGTCTTTGAGATTCTTCGTTTGTATTAACTAAAGTAAAAATCGAAGGACCCGAACCTGAAATTGAACAACAAATTGTATTGTTAATCTCAGCAAGACTCTTAATCTGATTGAAAACAGGAACATAATCTGCCCTATATTTTTCAACTAAATAATCTTTTAGTGATATTCTCATCAAATCAAAATCTTGGGTATGAAGTGAATGGATAAATCCTCCTACTGCACCTAGCTGGTCAGAGGCTATACTTAATTCAATTGATTTTGGTAATACAACTCTTGATTCAGAGGTTTTAATTTCAATCAAAGGATGGTGTACAATAGCAAATAAATTTTTTGGTACCGGGAGTTTAATAACCTTATAATTTTCACGATTATTAACCAAAACAATACCTCCAAAGAGTGCTGAAGCAACATTATCAGCAGGAGCTGTTTTACTTGAGACAAATTCACCCTGCATAGCAAATTTTAAGAGCTCTTCTTTTTTTAATGGATTATCTAAAAGTTTGTTAATTCCGTAAACAGCAGCTACAGCTGAAGCAGCACTACTTCCAATTCCACTACCTGGTTTAATATTTTTTTTAATTTCTATTTCAAAACCTTGGCTAATTTCTAAATAGTCTAATAATGCTTGTCCA
>CABXBH010000030.1 GCA_902510415.1 uncultured Bacteroidota bacterium
CTCAAGATCAATTTTTCCAAGCTTTTTAAATTGAACAACTTTAGAAGATGCTTTGATTATTTCAGACTGTTTTTCTCTAATTTGTTCCTTTTCTTGTTTTTCTCTAATTTGTTCCTTTTCCTTATTTTTTGCTTCAACAGCCTCCTTAGATGCTAACTTTTTGTCAGCATCAACTTGAAATTCATCACACAACAAGCCATAAAGATCTGCAGAGATTTTAGTTGTAGGTCTCTTTTCTATAATATGACCCTTAGACTCCAGAAACTCTGCAACCCTATCAATTGAAATATTTAACTCTCTTAATACTTTATTTAACCTTATTGTATCTGCCATATAATTGTCAGTTTTTAATCTTCAAATTCCTCTTTTAAAATTTTTAAAACATCGTTAATTGTTTCCTCTTCAAGATCAGTCCTTTTTACCAAGTCATCAGCGTCTTGTTCTAACACACTCTTTGCAGTATCTAGTCCAGCTTTTGCTAATTCTTCAATAACCCAAGAATCAATTTCATCTGAAAACTCGGTTAATTCTACATCCTCCTCTGCACCTTCACGGAAGACATCAATTTCGTAGCCTGTCAATTGACCTGCAAGTCTTATGTTATGACCACCTCTACCTATAGCTTTACTAACCTCTTCAGGATTTAGTATGACCTCAACCCTTTTATTTTCTTCATCAAACTTCATCGAGTTCACTCTTGCTGGATTTAAAGACCTAGTGATAAATAATTGTATATTATTCGTGTAATTTATCACATCAATGTTTTCATTACCCAATTCTCTTACAATTCCATGGATTCTAGAACCTTTCATACCAACACATGCTCCAACTGGATCAATTCTATCATCATATGAATCAACCGCAACCTTCGCTTTTTCACCAGGGATTCGCACAACTTTTTTAATAGTGATTAACCCATCGAATACTTCAGGTATTTCCTGTTCAAACAATTTTTCTAAAAATATTGGTGAAGTTCTTGAAAGAATAATCGAAGGCTTTGTGCCAATTAATTCAACACTTTCAATCACTCCTCTTATATTGTCTCCTTTTCTAAAAAAATCGGAAGGAATTTGTCTATCCTTAGGCATAACAATTTCATTACCGTCATCATCAAGCAAAATGATAGCTTTATGTCTAATATGATGAACTTCTGCAGAATATATTTCACCTTCTAGTTCTTTGAATTTTTTGTAGATATTTGTGTTATCATGCTCGTGCAGCTTAGCAGTTAGATTTTGACGAAGAGCTAGTATTGCTCTTCTTCCAAGGTCTATTAATTTTACCTCTTCAGAAACATCCTCTCCAACTTCAAAATCTGGTTCAATTTTTCTAGCTTCTGAAAGAGCAATTTCAACATTATCGTCTTCAACATTGTCATCTTCAACAACAATTCTATTTCTCCAAATCTCCAAATCTCCTTTATCAGGATTAATAATTACATCAAAATTTTCATCATCTCCATACTTTCTTTTAAGGGTAGACCTAAAAACCTCTTCTAATATTGCCATTAGTGTAACCCTGTCAATTAACTTATCATCTTTGAATTCTGAAAACGATTCAATAAGCGTTAGATTATCCATATTTTTAAAATTTTACTTTAACTTTTGCTTCTTTTATTTGATTAAAATCAATATCAATCGATTTTTCAACTGTTATTTTTCCTTTGCCTATTGGTTTTGGCTGTCTTTCTTTCCATACCAAATGAATAGACTTATCTGTTGAGCTGATTAATTTACCTTCATAATTATCATCCGAAGTTCTTACAGAAATAGTTCGCCCAAAATGCTTTATGTATTGACGTGCACTAATTAAAGGCGATGAGGCTCCACATGAAGCAACCTCTAATGAAAAATCTATCTCATCACGATCTATATTTCCTTCAATTGCTCTATTGATAAACATACAGTCTTCAACTTTAACACCGTTATCTCCGTCAATTTTAATTTTAATTTCATTGTTTTCAGATATTGAAAAATCAATTAAAAAAAGATCGGTTCTCTGATCAAAACAATCCAATAATAACAAGTCTATTTTATCTTTTAACATTTTTCTATAAAAAGAGGGGACTCTAAGTCCCCTCATAATATTATTAATTAATCAGTGGTGCAAATATACAATAAATTATTTCATTGACTAATATTTGCTCTTAGTTGGCCTACTAGGGCTCGAACCTAGACTCTTCTGGACCAAAACCAGACGTGTTACCAGTTACACCATAGGCCATTGAGGATGCAAATTTAAAATAAATTTTATATCAGCAATATATTTTCATTAATTATGTTTAATATTTACTATTCCAAAGAATATTTTATTAATAAATTTGAAAAAATATGAAAATAGCTGAATTTAAAAAACTGAATTTAATACTAGGATGGCTATGTTTTTTAATTTCATTTATTGTCTACTACTTAACTGCAGAGCCAACAGTAGGATTCTGGGATACGGGTGAATATATTACCACTTCTGCAAAACTTCAGGTTGGCCACCCTCCTGGGGCACCTTTATATCAAATGTTAGGAGCAATTTTTTCAGGTTTAGCAATGAATAAAGAAAATATTGGGTTTACAATGAATCTGATGAGTGGATTTGCAAGTGCATTAACAATTTCTTTTATGTATTGGTCAATAGTTTTAATACTAAAGAAGCTAACCAGTAATATTACAAGCTCAATAAAAACCCAATTATCAATACTGGGAGCTGGTGTAATTGGCTCCCTTTCATTCACATTTACTGACACCTTTTGGTTTAGTGCTGTTGAAACTGAAGTTTATGCAATGGCTACATTAATAATGGCTATTCTATTTTATTTAGGATTAAGATGGGAGTCTGAAATGCATGAACCTAGAGGCAACAAATGGTTGCTTCTCATTTGTTTTGTAATAGGATTATCGTTTGGTGTTCATTTTATGGGATTATTGGCAATTCCAGCTATAGTAATGATCTATTATTTTAAAAATCAAAAAGAAATTTTAGATTCATTTAAGCTTAAACCAATTTCTGGATTTTTGATAGCTAATGTCGTTGGAGTTGGCATTCTTATGGGTATATTTAAATTGTTACTGCCAAATACTTTAAAATTTTTTAGTGTAATTGAGCTTTTATTTGTTAATAATTTTGGGCTTCCCTTTAATTCAGGAACCTTAGCGGCTTTCATAATTCTTATTTATATTTTCTACTCTTTAATAAATTATACTTTAAAGAAGGGTTTGATTAACACTAATACATTAACTCTTTGTTTCTTATTTATTTTTATCGGTTTTTCATCTTGGCTTATTTTACCAATCCGTGCAAATGCTGATGTAGTGGTTAACGAAAATGACCCTTCAAATGCAAGAGAACTTCTTGCCTACTACAACTTAGAACAATATCCTAAAACTTATCTTTTTTACGGTCCTCTATTTACTGATCAATATTCAGGATTAGACAAAAAGAATCCCTACAAAGATGATAACCCTAAGTATGAAAAAGATAGAATTAATAATAAATATAAAATAGTTAATGATTATGAAAATGCTATTCAAAATTTTAACTCTGAACATGCTTCATTACTTCCAAGAATGTGGAGTACGGAACACTCAAAAAACTATTTAAACTATACAGGATATTTAGATTTCAAAATAAAGGCAAGGTATATTTCTGAACCTGAATTAGTTCAATTTATCAAAGACTTCAGAGTAAAAATTAACAATAATGAAATTGATTATGAAGATTATCATAATTTTCTTAAGCAATATGGACAATTTCTTAATATAGAAAAACCATCATTGCTCAGCAATCTTTATTATTTGTTTGATTATCAAATTGGGTATATGTATTGGCGTTATTTCATGTGGAATTTTGCTGGTAGGCAAGACGACATCCAGGGTAAAATGAATATGAATGGTAATTGGATTAGTGGTATTAATCTTTTGGATGAATGGCATTTAGGGGTTACTCAAAAAAATCTTCCAAGTGATGTTTTAAAAAATAAAGCAAGAAATACTTATTTTTTATTACCGCTAATTTTAGGTATAATAGGCTTATATTTTCTTTACAATACCAATAAAGAATTTTTTTGGATATTATTATTGTTTTTTGTTTTCACTGGTATTGCTATTCAAGTATATACAAATGTAAGGCCATTCGAACCAAGAGAAAGAGATTACTCGGTTGTTGGTTCTTTTTATGTGTTTTCAATTATTATTGGTCTGGGGGCATACCATATCTCTACCATTTTTGAAAAACTTAAAATTAAAGGAAGTCTTATTATATCTTTTATTTTATGTCTTTTTGTTGTACCTGTAAATCTTGCTGTCAATAACTGGGATGATCATGACAGAAGTGACAGATATTTAGCATATGCAATGGCTGTAAATTATTTAGAATCTTGTGATGAAAATGCAATTTTATTCACAATTGGAGATAACGATACTTTTCCGCTTTGGTATGCGCAAGAAATTGAAGGAATTAGAACAGACGTTAGAATTGTAAATACTAGTCTCTTAAGTACCGATTGGTATATAAACCAAATGAAAAGAAGAGCTTATGAAAGTGACCCTATTCCTTCTAGCTTAACTGCAGATAAGTACAGGCATGGAACGAGAGATTATATTATAAAAGAAGAAATTAGTAAGGACACTGTTGATGTTGATATTTTTATGGAGTTTATAACGCAAGATGAAAAGGAATACAAATATGGTGAAATATTAAAACGACAAGGATATGATGTTTCTGGACTTAGGAGTCAAGACTATAATGCTAATTTTTTACCATCAGAAAACATTAGAATCCCCGTTAATATCAAAAATGTTATAAAAAATAATATCGTAAGTCAGAAAAATATAGATTTAATAGAAGATGAAATATTCATTAAAATAAAATCTCAAGCTCTCTATAAAAACAGATTAATTATGCTTGATATAATTGCCAATAATAATTGGGAGAGACCTATCTATTTTACCGGTGGAGCATTTGGTGACGAAGATTATTTGTGGATGAAAGATTTTCTTCAATTGGATGGAATGTGTTACAAATTGGTTCCTATTAAAACTCCAATAGACAAATCAAACCCATACGAAATGGGCATGATTGATTCTGAAAAAATGATGAGTATTGTTGAAAACTGGAATTGGGGTATAGAGGAAGGAAAAAATATTTATTTAGACGTTGAATCTAGAAAAAACAGTATTACATATAGAAGCAATATTTCAAGACTTGTAGACCAATTAATACAAGAGAATAAATTTGTAGAAGCAGAAAATATCATTGATAAGAGTATGGAGAAAATGCCAATTAGTGATTTTGGATATTACACTCTTTTAGAACCATTTATTCGTTCATACTATGTGATTGAAAAATCAGAAAAGGCTAGAAGACTGTTTGATGATATAGCTGTTAAATACCAAGAAAATCTATTTTATTATAGCACACTAACAAATTCAAATAAAAATCGGTATGCTGAAGAAATATACACCGATATTGAAAGATATAGATCTTTAGTAGATGTTATATTAAATTATGAAGAAGGTGAATTCTTGGATACCCGAATGAAGGAATTTAACGATTATTTAGATTTGTTTTTGTAAACTTTCTATTTTGATTCAATGAAAAACAAAACATCTAATGCATATACAATTGAAGTATAGTAAATTATTTTTTTTATTTGCAACTATCATCTTAACGATAAGTTGCTCTAATAAATCAGAAAAAAAACCTACTAATATCATCTATATTCTAGCTGACGACCTAGGTTATGGGGAGGTGGGATATAATGGTCAGGAAATAATAAAAACCCCTAATATTGATCAATTAGCATCAAAAGGAATGGTCTTTACACAACACTATTCTGGAGCACCCGTATGTGCTCCTGCTAGATATTCTTTACTGACAGGAAAACATATGGGACATTCCTATATAAGAGGTAATGATGAATGGAAAGAACGTGGTGATGTTTGGGATTATACCAAAGTGTTTAATAACCCTGGACTTGAAGGACAAAGGCCTATTCCAGAAAATACAATAACCATTGGCAAATTACTTCAAAAAGCCGGATACAAAACTGGAATTTTTGGGAAATGGGGACTAGGTGCACCTGAAACAGTTGGTGTTCCATCACTTCAAGGATTTGATTCATTTTATGGCTATAACTGCCAAAGACAAGCCCACAACCTCTACCCTTCTCATCTTTGGGAAAACAATACAAAGGTCCTTCTAAAAAATGATTTAATAAACCCTACGACTAAACTTAATCTAGGAGATGATCCTATGAAAGAAGAAAGCTATTCCATATTTACACAAAATGAATATGCGCCGGCTAAAATTCATGAGAAAGCATTGTCATTTATCGATGAAAATAAGAATAATTCGTTCTTTTTATTTTATGCCTCTCCTCTTCCTCATTTACCCTTGCAAGCACCTAAAGAAAATGTGAAAAAATACAGGGAACTTATAACTAATGATACGCCTTATATTGGTGATAAAGCCTATTTCCCAAACAGATACCCTAAAGCTACATATGCTACAATGATCACATATTTAGACAATCAAGTAGGAGAATTAATTGAAAAATTAAAAGAAATTGATCAATATGAAAATACTTTAATAATTTTTTCAAGTGATAATGGACCTACCTATCTTGGAGGAGTAGATTTTGATTATTTCCGTAGCTCAAAACCTTTTTCTAACGGATATGGAAAAACTAAGGGGTTTTTATATGAAGGAGGTATAAGAGTGCCTATGATCGCTAGTTGGCCAAATAAGATAACACCAGGATCAAGTTCAGATCATATTTCCTCATTTTATGACATTCTACCTACATTATGTGATGTAGCGGAAGTTAATGTGACTTATAAAACTGATGGTATTAGTTTTAAAAATACTCTAATAAATTCAAAGCAAAAACCTCATGATTTTCTATACTGGGAGTTTCCAAGTTATAATGGACAACAGGCAGTAAGAGTAGGGAAATGGAAAGGTATTAGAAAAAATATTTTTGATGGGAATATGAAAATTGAACTCTACAATTTAGAAGAAGATATTAAAGAAGAAAATGATTTATCAAAACAACATCCTGATATAATAAAGGAAATAGAAAATATTATGCTTCAAGAACATGAAACTGCTGAATTGGACAGATTCAAGTTTAAAGAGCTAAATGATCTATGACATTATGAAAAATCTTAGTCTATAACTGGAATTAATCTAGAATTTAAGTTTGGAGCAGGCATATTTTTATCAAAAGGATACATTGGTCGTTTGATGTTTTTATAATCTAATCTATACAAATCTTGGTCAACACCACCAGGAGTTAAAGCCATAATCCAATCTCCTCTAATATCATATAATTCTGGAACCAAATAACCTATTTTTACAACCAATATATCAGTTGTAAATGGATCTAAATTTAAATCTGTAAAATCTGAAGTATAATGATATGGTTTTCTATTTTTTGTAACTATAATCTTAATACTTCCAACCTGCACAACAGCCTCTACCTCAGCATGATAATCACCAGTCTTTAAAGAAATTAACTTTCCTTTCAATTTAATTGGGGAAGAATATCTATCATCAACAATTGCACCAACAAATCCTTCAATATTATCCCCTAATTTAGAATTCATTGCATTTTGAATTAGATTAGGGCCAGGAATAGATGCATATATTAATTCTGGTCCATTTTTACTTTTAAATTTAGGGTTACTCAAAAGTTTTTTCAAAGTCCATGTAACATCACCAGCACCACCAGCTGTGGGATTATCCCCCATATCACTTATTATAAAAGGTTTATCATCAGTTTTATTTTTTAAATATTCGTAAGATTTTGCTAAACTTTCTTTCAATGTTGTTGTCGGAGCTACAAAATCAAATTCATTTCTTACATCCCAAAAATTATTAGCAAGTTCTTCTGCTCCTTCGGTTACATTCTTCTTGTTATCTCCAACAACCATTACAACAGCATGATTTCTAGGTGCATCACCCCAAGCATAGCCCACCCAAATAGCTGCATCTATAATGCCACTACGATTTGCAATTTCAGAAACTCCTGCGTAAAGTGATTTCCCTGGCTCTACCCTTGTGCTGGTTTGTTCACCTGGTAATAATATTGGGATTGGAATCCAAGCCTTGTACTTAGGTTTCCCTTTCCCAGAGTCAATTCTATCAATCAAATTATCAAGAGCTCTTTGTTTTGATTCCATTGCATCTTCATGTGGGGCCATTCTATAACAAGTTATTAAATCAGAGTATAAAGCTAATTTTTCAGAAACATTACCGTGTAAATCCATTGATGTTGATATAATTGTTTTATTCCCTACAACCTCTCTTATTCTTTCAATAAGATCACCTTCAGGATCAATCATGCCTTCAACGTTCATTGCTCCGTGAATATCAAAAAATAAACCATCTAAAGGGAGGGTTTCTTTAGTTCTGTCAATTAAATCATTAACCATTAATTCGTAGGCATTTTTTGTTACAACTCCCCCCGGAATTGCTCTACCAGTCATTGATGGATGCCAGTCTGCTTTATTCTTATATTCATCGTTGAAAAAAGAATAATTAGAAAAAATTGTATCACCGTACTTAATTGTGAATTCTTTTTCTGTTGTTTTTGCAGGTGAAAATGTGCTAGATTCAATACCTAATCCGGCAATACCTATCCTAGGTTTTTTGGTTTTACTATTCGGAGAAAAAATAGTTAATATTATAAAACCAATAGATATTAATGTTAACCATTGTTTCCAATATGTTCTGTAACAGAATTTAATTTTAAAAAACTCGTAGATTTTATTCATTGGAAGTTATTGGTTAGTAATTTTAGTCATATTTAAAATAATAATTAGTTAACAAAGATAGGATTTTAATAAAATTTATTTCTAAAACAATGTTAATCAATTAATTAAAGTATATTGTTAAAATCTTTAAAAATTTAGAATCCATTAATAGACATGTTTTTATTATTTTAGAAAAAATAAATTAACCTTATTAAATCATGAAAAATCAAAATAATTCAGCATTATTTACATTAATAACAGTGTTTTTCTTTTGGGGATTTTTTGGCGCATCAAATGGTGTGTTTATTCCCTTTTGTAAAACATATTTTAAAATTGATCAATTTCAAGCACAACTTGTAGAATTTGCATTTTACGGAGCATATTTTATCGGAGCTTTAGTTTTATTTATTTGGTCAAGCTATTCTAAAAAAGATATATTAAATAATTGGGGTTATAAAAAGGGGATTATTTACGGCTTGATTATATCGATTTTTGGAGCCTTAATTATGTATCCTTCAGTTCACGGCGCTGAACAAGGTGACACTCAGGTATTTTACTATGTACTTATCGCATTATTTATAATAGGTTTAGGTTTTTCATTGCAACAAACTGCAGCAAACCCATTTGCAGTATCATTGGGAGATCCATCGACTGGTTCAAACAGACTAAATTTAGCTGGTGGAGTCAATTCTTTTGGAACTGCTATAGGTCCAATTTTAATTGCTTTTGTTCTTTTTGGTTCTGCATCAGAAGTGAATTGGGACACTATTGAATTAAGCTCCGTTCAAGGTCTATATATTGCAGTTGCTATTGCTTTTTTGGCTGTGGCTCTGTTTTTTTATTTTTCAAAAAATCTTCCTGATGCCAAAAACGATGAACCCTTTGAGTCGGCTTCTAAGGCAAAAACAATGTTAATTTTAATGACATTAATAATGGCAATTTGTTTTGGATGGATTTTTTATTCTTACACACCTGCATTTGAAAGTAATTCAATCGAAGATTTAGAAATGACGAGATTAATATTAACAATAGTTTGTCTTTTGTCTGTTTTTGGTTTAATCTTACGCGCAAACTCTTCAGCAGCTAAAACATCCAGTGGTTGGGGTGCTCTAAAATATCCGCAGCTTGCATGGGGAATGTTAGCAATTTTTACATACGTAGGGGTTGAGGTTACTATTCAAAGTAATCTTGGTGAACTATTAAAAGCTGATGTTGGTGAGGGTCTAAATGCTATTGGTCTTCCAGTTTTGGATGAAGCTCAAAGTGCAAAATACATTGCTCTGTATTGGGGTGGTTTAATGATTGGTAGATGGACAGGTTCAATCGGAGCATTTGATATCTCTGAATCTCTTAAAAAAATACTTTTATTTATAACTCCATTTATTGCATTTGGAGTTGTAATTGCAGTTAATGCATTCAGTAACCCCCTAACAATTTCAGAAATTGGAATATTTTCGCTTTTGATTATTATTCAAATAATTGGATTTTATCTAGCTAAAGATAATGCAATTAAAATCATGACCATATTTAGCGGACTTGGTACAATTGCAATGTTAATTGGGATATTCGGGTCTGGAGAAATCGCATTATTTGCTTTTTTAACTGGTGGATTGTTTTGTTCAATTATGTGGCCGTGTATTTTTTCTTTAAGTATAACCGGATTAGGCAAATATACTTCTCAAGGATCTTCATTTTTGGTAATGATGATATTAGGTGGAGCAATAATACCACCTTTACAAGGAAAACTTGCAGATATTTTTGGAATGATTACATCATATTGGGTTGCTGTTTTATGTTTTGTTTTTCTCTTAATTTATTCCATTAATACTAAGCAAATTTTAACCAAGCAAAAATTAATTTAATATGGATAGAAGAAGTTTTATTAAAAGCACTGGAGTTGCATCTCTTGGAATGGGACTTAATATTAATAAAACTTTTTCTGCTTCAAAACAAAGGCCATCAAATCCAATAGTAGTTGCTACCTGGGATGTAAAGAATGCCACTAAAAAAGCATGGGAAATATTAAATTCACAAGGAAGTTCGCTTGATGCAATTGAAGAGGGGTGTAAAGTTGAAGAGGCTAATAAAGACGGTCAATCAGTAGGTATTGGTGGTCTTCCAGACCGTGAAGGAGATGTAACACTTGATGCATGTATAATGGATTATAAAGGCAACTGCGGATCAGTTGTTTATTTAAAAAATGTAAAGCATGCTATATCTGTTGCTCGAATGGTTATGGAAAAAACTCCTCATGTTATGATAGCTGGAGATGGTGCAAAAAAATTTGCACTAGCTATGGGTTTTAAGGAAGAAAATTTGTTGACGGAAAAATCTAAGAAAGATTGGATTAAGTGGAAAGAAAATGAAAAATATCAGCCAATTATTAATATTGAGAATCACGACACTATTGGAATGCTTGCAATTGATAAAAATAACAATATTAGTGGAGGATGTACAACTAGTGGGCTAGCATATAAAATGCAAGGAAGAGTTGGAGACTCTCCGATAATCGGTGCTGGGCTATTTATTGATAACGAAATTGGTGGTGCTGTTGCTACAGGTTTGGGGGAAGAGGTTATTAAAACTGTAGGTAGCTTTTTTGTTGTTGAACTTATGAGACAAGGTTATTCTCCAAAAGATGCTTGTAAATTTGCCATTGAAAGAATTGTAAAAAAACCTGAAAGTAATTACAAAAATTTTCAAGTTGGGTATATAGCTGTTAATAAAAACGGAGAAACTGGATCATATTCAATTCAGAAAGGCTTTAGTATGACTCAATATGATATTAGGGGAAATAAGACCTTAGATTCTCCATATTATAATAAGATGGGATAAATGATTAAAAAAAAACGCTTATTTCTTATTGATGCATATGCGTTAATTTTCCGTGGGTATTATGCATTTATCAAAAATCCCAGAATTAATTCTAAAGGACTAGACACTTCAGCAATTTTAGGTTTCACAAATTCTCTTTTTGATGTAATCAAAAGAGAAAGACCAGATTATTTAGCAGTATGTTTTGACAAAGGTGGTAGTAAAGACAGAACTAAAATATTTGAGCAGTATAAGGCAAACAGAGAGGAAACTCCGGAGGCAATTAAAATGTCTGTTCCAATTATTGAAGACATTTTAAAGTCTCTAAATATTTCAACCTTGGTAAAAGAAGGTTATGAAGCAGATGATATTATTGGAACTATTACAAAAAGGGTTAATTCTGATGAATATGAAATATTTATGGTTACACCTGATAAAGATTTTGCTCAACTTGTTGATGAATCAGTATTTATAT
>CABXBH010000031.1 GCA_902510415.1 uncultured Bacteroidota bacterium
TAAAACTACCTAATTTAAACAATGGAAAACTTTTGAATTTGATAAAATCTAAGTAGCCTAAATTTCTAGCAATTAATAGGTATCGATTTTTATCCTTTCTTGCTTGTCTAAGTTTATTAGAATATTTTTCAGGTGATTCTCCAAAATAATTTGCAAGTTCCGCAGCTAAAAGATCAATACTATTGTCAAAATTTTTGTTAGTCGGAGCAAGAGCATCAAATCGGATATCGTATTTTGGCACAGAGCTAGCTAATAATTTACCATTATCAGAGTATATGTTTCCTCTGTTTGCTGGAATTTCAATATTTTTAAATTCTCTTTTTTCAGAAATACTTATATAAAAATCACCCTTAAAAAACTGTATATCAATAATTTTAAAAACAATAGAAAAAACTATAAGAATCAGTAAAAAGCTGATTATATACAGTCGATTCGTTATGTTTTTCTTAGTTATTGACATTAATAATAATTTTTACTGGTGGTGTTTTTGAAGATTTTATTCCCTTTTCAGCCAATCTACTCTTCACTGAGGATTCCATTTTATATGTCATCAATATTGTTCTTGTGTCAACAAATTCAGATCTTAATGATTTAATTTCTTCATTCATTGCAGCTATTTTATAGACCTTTTTATCAATTGAATGTGATGATGAAATCATTACTATAGATAAAATCAGAAACAGGAAAATATACATCCAGTTAGATGTTGATTTTTCATCAACCAAGAATGAACCTCTTAAAATATTTAAAATCCTTTGTTTCATATAATCATAATTTTTCAGCTACTCTTAATTTTGCACTTCTCGATCTTATATTTTTTGATATTTCTTCTTCAGAAGGTTTTACAAACGATCCAGTTTTTTTAAATGGAACTGAAAAGTTTCCAAAAAAATCCTTTTCAACTTCTTTAGAAAAGCTTCCGTTATTGATAAACCTTTTTACAATTCTATCTTCTAAAGAATGATAAGATATAATGCATAATCTGCCGCCAGGGACTAACAATTCACAAGATTGATTCAATAGAGATTTAAGCACATCCATCTCATTATTCACTTCAATTCTTATCGCTTGATAAATTCTAGATAAATTTTTATTAAAAAATCTTTCGGGGAATAGTGGTTTTAATATTTTATTTAAATCAAAAGTTGTTTTAAGTTCACTTATGGATCTTGCATTAATTATTTCTTCTGAAATTTTCTTTGAATTATTCAAATCTCCATAATCAAAAAAAACTCTTGATAAATTATCAAAAGAGTAATTATTTACAACCTGATATGCATCTAATTTATTTTTTTTATCCATTCTCATATCCAATTTTGAATTGAATCTATATGAAAACCCTCTTTCAGGAGTATTAATTTGAAAAGATGAAACACCTAAGTCAGCAAGTATTCCGTTTACTTTTGTAAAACCTAAATTTTTTAAAAATCTCTTCATGTGTTTAAAATTTTCATTGACGAAATAAAAATTACTTTCATCAAAACAATTATCTATCGAATCTGGGTCTTGATCAAAGGAGATTAAACTTCCTTTATTTGAAAGATTCTTCAAGATTTCAAAACTGTGACCTCCTCCACCAAAAGTTGCATCTACAAAAACTCCATCACTATGTATATTTAAACCATCTATTGATTCTTCTAGCAATACCGGTAAATGGTAACTAGTCTTCATCATCACCCATTACTTCCTCGGCTAGTTTAGCAAAATCATCTCTTGAATCAACAATCGCTTTTTCGTAACTGACTTTATCCCAAATTTCAATGA
This sequence comes from uncultured Bacteroidota bacterium, assembly GCA_902510415.1. Lineage (GTDB taxonomy): Bacteria > Bacteroidota > Bacteroidia > Flavobacteriales > Flavobacteriaceae > MED-G13. The sequence goes on from CABXBH010000031.1 coordinate 1,765, forward strand.
TATTAACCGATGAAGACAAAGTAACTTCTCTGTTAATGTTTGAAAATTCAATTAAATCCTTTGGTATTAAAAGTCTACCATTGTTATCCAGTTCAATAAATTTAACCCCTGCAGTAAATCTTCTGATAAAGTCGTTATTTTTCTTCTTAAACCTATTTAGCGAGTTTACCTTTTTAATTAAATCTTCCCACTCTTCTAATGGATATAGCTCTAGACAATTTTGAAACACTGCTCTTTTCAAAACAAAACCTTTTGCAATCACAGGTGCAAGTTGCTTTTTAAATGCGGAAGGAATTAGAAGTCTTCCTTTTACATCAATTTTACATTCGTATGTTCCAATTAAATAATTCAAAGTCTATAACAGTTAATAACCTCAAATTTAGTAAAAAAATTACCACATTTTACCACATTTTACCACATTGTTAATAAAATTAAAGAAAGTAGAGGTTTTATTCTTTAAAAAAAATGATATTGCTTCTTAAATAACTGAAATACAAGTGGTTAACTTTAGGTTTAAAATAATCAACATATAATGTTCATTAATTGTTAATGAATAATCTAATTTGATTGATTATCAATAAATTTGATTAATTTTGAATTAAAATTTTCAGATGGAGTTTAATATTATTAAAGAAAAGGAATACAGTTATATTGAGGAAGGTGATGGATTTCCCATCATAGTTTTACACGGTCTAATGGGAAACCTTAGTAATTTCAATGAAGTAACCCGTTTTTTCAAAGAGAGAAATTTTAAAGTCATAATGCCTGTGCTTCCGATCTATGAACTTCCTTTACTTAAAACATCTGTTAAAGAATTAGCTAAATTCTTAGATAATTTTATTATTCATAAAAAAATAAAAGATTTTGTTTTGATGGGAAATTCTCTCGGAGGTCATATTGGATTATACTATACAAAAATGTTCAATAAAGCAAAGGGAATGATACTTACAGGAAGCTCGGGACTCTATGAAAAAGGAATGGGAAGCGGATACACAAAAAGAGGAGATTATAATGTAATAAAGAAAAAAGTTGAAGAAGTTTTTTACAGTCCAGAAGTTGCTTCTAAAGAATTGGTTGATGAAGTATTTGAAACTGTTAACGACAGGAGTAAATTGATTAAAATATTAGCAATGGCAAAAAGTGCTATACGTCATAATATGGCAGCTGATTTACCTAAAATGAAACTTCCTACATGTATAATATGGGGTAAAAATGACAATGTTACACCACCTAATGTCGCTGATGAATTTCATAAACTCTTACCTAATTCAAATTTGTTCTGGATTAACAAATGTGGCCATGCCCCAATGATGGAACATCCAAGCAAGTTTAATAAAATACTTTTTGACTGGCTTTCTTCAAAAATTATTAGAAGCTAATGAGAATAAAAAGTGCTAAGTTTATTGTAAGCAATCAAAATGTGAAAGATTGCCCAAAAAGCAAGCTCCCTGAATATGCGTTTATCGGAAGAAGTAATGTTGGCAAATCTTCTCTCATAAATATGTTAGCCAATAATAAAAAATTAGCTAAAACGTCCTCAAAACCTGGAAAAACAAGATTAATAAATCATTTTATTATTGACTCAACGTGGCATCTCGTTGATTTACCAGGGTATGGATATGCAAAGGCTTCTAAAACAGAAAAAAAAGAATTTCAGAAGCTAATCACTGAATATTTTAAGGAAAGGAATCAATTGGTTTCAGCATTTATTTTAATAGATGTTAGGCACGAAGCTCAAAAAATTGATATTGAATTTATGAGATGGCTTACAACTAACAATATCGCTTTTTCTATTGTTTTTACTAAAATTGATAAATTAAAGCAAGATGGAAATCCAAATGAAGGTGTTGAATTTAAAATTAAGGAATATAAAAAAGTAATACTGGATAATTGGGAATTTTTACCTGAAATATTTCTTACTTCTAGCACAAAACATATTGGAAAAGAAAATATTATTAGCTATATAAATAATCTAAATAAATCTATTTCTTCAAAATAAAATCTAATATTTTTCCGGTAGAATTTTTCATTTTTTGCCCTAGTAATTCAGAGATTGTAGGAGCAATATCTGGTATTTCTGTATAATCCAAAGTTTCTCCATTTTTAATTCCATTACCATAAAATATAAGAGGAACATGAGTGTCGTAATTATAACCTGATCCATGAGTAGTACCTTTTCTGTCGTGAAAAATCACATTAGGTTTTAGGATAAAAGCTATATCGCCACTTCTTTCTTTATGAAATCCATTTTGAATTAGTTTTTCATAACCACTCAGGTTTTGTGAATTTAAAATAAATTCAGCTGAATAAGCATTTGTAATAAAATCAAATGACTGCAAAATTTCAACTAATTCATCAATAATTATATTTTTATCTAAATTGAGTTCTCTAATTTTCTCATCATTCAAATATATTTGATTGTTTTCAACATTAACAATAAACTTCTCATCCTCGATTGCGAAAACATTATACAATTTTCTTAAAGCCTTTTCAGTTAAATCCTCTTTACTAATAGCCGTGGCATTTACTCCACTATCAGAAAGAAATGCAGGTATCTCCAGCACACCGTGATCACCTGTCAAAAATAAAGTGTATTGATTCTCACCAATTTCTTTGTCTAAAAAAGAAAGTAGTTTAGCTATTTCTCTGTCAAGACGAATATACACATCCTGTGTTTCAACTGATGCCACACCAAAATTATGGCCCACATAGTCAGTTGACGAATAACCAATTGTTAAAACATCAGTAAACCCACTTTTTCCTAAATTTTCATTAATTACAGCTTCGATTGCAAAATCTGTAGTCATTGAATTCCCATAAGGTGTTTCCTTTATCATATCAAAACAATCATTATGTTTCATTAATGATTTAATGGAATATGGGAATGCAGAATTATCTTTTCCTTTGAATTGTTTCTCATAATTATTATCATCAATTTCATAATTATCGTAATTAGTGATTTCTTCAAAAGTCACCCAATCCTCCAAGTATTTTTCAAGATTATCTTCATTATTAAAATTGTTAACCCAGTCAGGCAATTCATTCATATAATAATTACTGGTAATCCATTGAGCACGTTCTTTTCCGTAATACCAATATGCAGCATCTGCAGTTTTACCTCCCATTAAAATAGAACCCCTATCTTTAATCGCAACAGAAATTGTTTTTGAATCGTTATTATTTGATAACTTATTGACATCCGCAAATGTGTCAACTAATAAATTGTTTGGTGATTTATTTCCACTATAAGCATCTCCACCTATATGTCTGTAATCACTATCATTAGCACAGTATATTGACTCCTTCTTTTCTCTGTCATACCAATTATTACCTACAACACCATGAGTCATAGGAGTAGATCCAGTTGAAATAGATGAGTGACCTGGACCGGTTACAGTTGGAACATAATTAAAATAATTATTTTTACAATTATACCCGTAATCTATTAATCTTTTGAAACCATTTTCAGTGAATCTATTTGATAAATTTTCTAAAAAATCATAACGCATTTGATCAACAACAATAGCAACAACTAATTTTGGCTTTTCAGTTTGATTATTTTTTGCATTGGAATAATGAATAGACAGTAAAGTAAAAAATAAGAAGTATTTGCTCATAATTAAATTTATACTGTAAAAATAATTAATCTAAATAGACTTTATTGTTAATTTATTGTAAATTAATTTTAATAATTATATCCTAAAAATGACTTTTTTACACAATATCGGGCTATACATACTGATGTTACAAAAGATGTTTCATAAACCTACGAAGTGGAAGGTTATGAAAGAATTAATTTTAAAAGATACTGAAGACACTGTAATCAATTCACTTGGAATAATTTCATTTGTTTCTTTTTTTATTGGAGGGGTTATCACCATCCAACTAGCTCTTAGTACAACAGGCTCTTTTTATCCTGATTATTTAGTTGGATATGCGACAAGAGAAACGATAATTTTGGAATTTGCACCAACTATAATTTCGATCATTATGGCTGGTAAAGTAGGTTCATTTATTACCTCTAGTATAGGGTCAATGAGAGTTACAGAACAAATTGATGCTTTAGAAGTAATGGGGATAAACTCTATTAATTACCTTGTTTTTCCTAAAGTTATTGCATTACTATTATACCCTTTCCTGATATCAATCGCAATGTTTTTAGGTATATTAGGTGGAATGGTGGCATGCGTTTATGGTGGTTATAGCACAATGAATGCATTTATTGAAGGAATTCAAACTGATTTCACACCATTTCATATGACATATGCATTTATTAAAAGTTTTGTTTTTGCATTTATTTTAGCTACGGTGCCCTCATTTCACGGTTATTACATGAAAGGCGGAGCACTTGAGGTAGGTAAAGCAAGTACAAAATCATTCATATGGACTAGTGTTTCAATTGTTGTATTCAATTTTCTAATAACTCAAATGCTACTTGGATAATGATAACAGTTAAAAATCTAAAAAAATCATTTGACAACAAACCTATTCTAAAAGGAATATCCTGTGAATTTGAAAAAGGCAAAACAAGTTTAATTATAGGTCAAACTGGTTCTGGAAAAACAGTTTTTTTAAAGTCGTTACTTGGCCTGCACAAACATGATGAAGGTCAAATTATATTTGACAATAAAGACATTGAATTAATGAATGAAAGGCAAAAAATGGAATTAAAATCTAATATCGGCACTGTTTTTCAAGGCAGTGCACTATTTGATTCAATGACAATTGAAGAAAATGTAATGTTCCCATTAAAGATGTTTGAAAACATGTCTTCAGATGAAATGCTAGATAGAGTTAATGTAGTTTTAAAGCGAGTTGAGTTAGAAAACAGCAATAAAAAAATGCCGAGTGAAGCATCAGGAGGAATGCAAAAAAGAGTTGCTATAGCCAGAGCAATTGTTAATAATCCTAATTATTTGTTTTGTGATGAACCAAATTCTGGACTTGACCCAAAAACGGCTATTGTAATTGATAATTTAATAAAAGAAATAACTGAAGAGCTGAATATAACCACAATAATAAATTCTCATGACATGAATTCAGTTATGGAAATTGGAGAAAAAATAATTTTTCTTAGAAATGGAATTTTAGAATGGGAAGGCAGTAAAAAAAATATTTTTAAAACCGACAATCAAGCAGTTACCGATTTTGTTTACTCTTCCAATCTATACAAAAAGGTGCGTAAAATGTATCTGAATCAATAATTATTTTAATTCCTTAATCCCTGTTAAAGAAGAAGAACTTCTGATTTTATCCCCTAGTCCGTCAATCATTTTAATATTATATTTCTCACATATGGAAGTTTCTGGAACCTCATCCGTAGATCTATCGCCACCATTAGCAAAAATATCAGGTTTTATTTCTTCTAGAGATTTGCAAACAGTTCTATCTGTATCGATTGAAAGAAATACCTTATCAACAATACCTAAAGCTCTAACAATTTCAACTCTATCATTTTCATCCATAAAGGACTTTCCTTTTTTCAATATACATTGTTGATTGTTATTCACTATTACAATTAGAAAATCACCTAATTCTTTGGCCATTTTTAAGTATTCTAAATGGCCTACATGTATAGGGTCAAAATAACCACTTACAGCTACACTTATTTTCTTATGGGTATTCATTTAATATTTGGGATATTTTAACATTAGGACTAAACAAATATAACTTTTTTGTGGAAAGCTCTATACATTCATAACGCTTCCTTAGTTTTTTGATTATCTTATAATTTTTGCCGTTATGAGCTTGAAATACAGAACCTGTACTAAGATCTAAAACATATTTTGTTGTTTCTGAATTATATTTATTAAGTGCAATACTCAAATTCAAGTCTGAATCGGTACTTGCTTTTGGATTTATAGCATAAGATGCTAGATATTTCAAAATATCTTCAGGGAATACCTTTGGATTAATGATTGGGAGTAATAATTTTTTGAATATATTTTTCCATTCAATTCCGTGAGGCTTTACAAATGAACCAAAAGATTTATAAGCTAAAAAATGTGAAATTTCATGAATTAATGTTATTAAAAACCTATATGAATTCAAATCTGAATTTAATGTAATTAACATATTACCATTCTTTTTTACCGCAAAGTCACCGTGCTTAGTTTTTCGTTTTTTCTTTAAAAGAATCTTGATATTATTTGATTTAATAAGATTAGTGACATAATCTTTTGACTCAGTAGGAATTCTATTAAGTATTTCTTTCATTTATGGTGTACTTGATGAAATAGAAACTACTTTACCGTTCATTAATTTATAACCTTCCGTAGCGAAATTATATATATATTTTGCCATATTTTCGGCTGATGTGGAGGCTTTATATCCAGGAAAAGCTTCTTCTAGCATTTTGGTTTGAACTGATCCAAGTGCTAGAGAGTTAAAATGCACCTTTTTGTCTTTATATTCCTCAGCTAATATTTCTGTTAAAATATTCAGTGCTCCTTTGCTAGAGCCATATGCAGATAAACCAGGAAATTTTATAGTCCCTTGAACACCACCAATTGAACTAATATTTATCACATTTGAACCCTCATGCATATAGCTGATAGTTCTTTGAATTAACATTGCCACAGAAAAAACATTGGTTGAATAAATATTTTGAAAATCTGCAAGTGTGGTTTCTTCAAAAGGTTTTTTTACCAAATAACCTGCATTATTAATCAACACATCAATTCTATTTACGGAATTTATAAATGTATCTAACTTACTTTCATCAGGATTATTTATGTCAAAATCTATTGCATCTACCGCATCTAATTTTAAATCTCTTAATTTGGAATTATCTCTAGACAATGCTAATACTCTATTCTTTTTTTGAGCAAATATCTTGACTAGTTCAAAACCAATTCCAGAACTAGTACCCGTAATTATAATATTCTTAGACATTTTTATATTGCTAGATTAGCATTGATAATGGATTTTCAATAAGCGGTTTTAATGCTTGTAAAAATTTAGCACCTGTTAATCCATCTACAACTCTATGATCACATGCTAAAGTTAATTTCATAGTATTACCTACAACTAGTTCACCATCTTTTACTACTGGCTTTTCGATTATTGCACCAACAGATAAAATAACAGAGTTAGGAGAATTGATTATTGAAGTAAAACTTTCAATACCGAACATACCCAAATTAGAAATTGTAAATGTACTACCCTGCATCATTTCAGGTGTTAATTTTTTATCTCTAGCTAGTGTAGCCATTTCTTTTACGGATTTACTGATGTCTGCAACACTCATTTTATCAGTATTTTTTAAAACTGGAACAATTAAACCATCTTCAACCCCCACTGCTACTCCAATGTTAACAAAATTATTATACCTGATTCGGTCATCAAACCATTGAGAATTTACACTCGGATTGTTTCTTAAAGCTACAGCACAGGCTTTGATAATTATATCATTAAATGAGATTTTTGTATCAGGAATCGCATTACATTGTTTTCTAAATTCAATTGTTTCAGACATATCAAGCTCAACATTTAAATAGTAATGTGGTGCCGAAAATTTAGATTCTGATAATCTTTTAGCAATCACCTTTCTCATCTGAGAATGATTAATCTCTGAATAATCTTGATTATCTAATGAAGCGATTGTTGGTTGAACCTGAGGTTGAACTATAGTTTCTTTATAGTTTTCAATATCAGATTTTACTATTCTTCCATTTTCACCAGTTCCTTGAATAGCTGAAATATCAATATTTTTATCATTAGCTAATTTCTTAGCTAGAGGAGAAATAAAAATTCTTTGAGATTTGATAATCTCTGAACTTCTTGAAGATTCATCTTCTTCCACTTTATCCTCATTTGTAAATTTTTTCTCGGGTGCTTTTTCAGCTTTTTGATTATCCCCAGGATCTAGAGAAGAATTGGGTAAATCAACAGATTTCTTTTCCTCGGGTTTATCATCCGATATGGAATCACCTAAAATCGATTCTATATCCTCTCCTTCCTCACCTATAATAGCTAGGGGGACATCAACTTTTGCAGTTTCATTTTCTTTGATCCCAATATAAAGCAAAGTTCCCTCATAAAATGATTCAAATTCCATAGTAGCTTTATCGGTTTCAATTTCAGCTAAAATATCACCCTCTTGCACTTTATCACCAACCTTTTTAAACCAGGTTGCAACAGTACCTTCCTCCATAGTATCACTCAAACGGGGCATTTTTATTAACTCAGCCATATCTAAATTTTATGTTTTAAAAATGGGTAATCTTTTTGTTCATAAACTGAATCATACATAAGATTTTTATCAGGATATGAGGACTCTTCCGCAAATTTCTCACATTCCTTTACCATGCTTTTAACCCTTATATCAATTTCATCTAATTGCTTTTGACTAGCATATTTCTTTTTGAGAATTATTTCCTTGACTTTAGTGATTGGGTCTATTCTTTTATATTCTTCAACTTCATCCTTTGTTCTATAATGTTGAGCATCACTCATGGAATGACCTCTGTACCTATATGTTTTCATTTCTAAAAAGGTTGGTCCATTACCATTTCTAGCTCTGTTAATTGCTTCATCTACTGCTTTGGCAACCTTTACAGGATCCATACCATCAACTGGACCACATGGCATTTCATAACCTAAGCCTAGTTTCCAAATATCTGTAGTAGTAGATGTTCTTTCAACTGATGTTCCCATGGCATAGCCATTATTTTCACATATGAAAACTACAGGAAGTTTCCACAACATAGCAAGATTAAAAGTTTCATGTAATGAGCCTTGCCTAGCTGCACCGTCCCCAAAATAACAAAGTGTTGCGGCATCACTACCATGGTATTTGTCTCCAAATGCTATACCTGCTCCTAGTGGTATTTGTCCTCCAACAATTCCATGACCTCCGTAAAACCTGTGCTCTTTTGAAAAAATATGCATTGAACCGCCTAAACCTTGAGATGTACCAGTAGCCTTTCCATAAAGTTCTGCCATTACTTTTTTTGGGTCAACACCCATTCCAATAGGCTGTACATGATTACGATATGCAGTAATCATTTTATCCTTAGACAAATCCATAGCATGTAAAGATCCTGCAAGAACAGCTTCTTGACCATTGTAAAGATGTAAAAAGCCTCTTACTTTCTGCTGAATATATACAGCAGCAAGTTTGTCTTCAAACTTTCTCCAAAATAACATATCCTCATACCAGGATATATAAACATCTTTTGTGACTTTTTTCATAGGTTAGAGTTGAATATACAAAAATAGTATATAGAATGTCTAAAGCAAAAGACTAAATAAAATATTTTACAAAAAGTAAATCTAGTACTCTAGATAAGAATTTGAACCAAAATCAAAAGTTAATGAAAATCTAAGGGTGTTTTCTAACGGACTAGGGACTTTTGATGCAGAAAAAAGATAAGATAAATCTACTCTAGTTCCAGAAAATTTAAATCCTGCACCT
>CABXBH010000032.1 GCA_902510415.1 uncultured Bacteroidota bacterium
AAGAAACATATGAAGATGGTGGATACAAAGATTTACAAATAAAACTACTCGAAACTGAATTGCAAATATCCAAAGATGAAAAAGTTGGCTATAACCCGATAGAGAAATACATAAGGATTAAAGAATTTAAAAAGTACGCAGATGAGGATAGATTAAAAGATTCTCAAATAATTAAAATGTTTAAATTAAAAAGTGAAAAGGATTTAAATTCACATGTTAACATTGCAACTTTAATGGAGGATTATTTAGAATTTATAAGTGCTCCAAATATGTGGTCAAGATTGAAAAATAGTGAAGATTTGTTCATTAACTTAGAAAAATGTATTGAATTATATAATAAAAATAAAGGTAGAGCTGCATGGAATTTTGAGGATATAGATGTTTTAAAGTTTAAATTAAATGGTTTTAAAATAATAAGGTGGGTCTATAATACTAATAAAACTCAAGATTGGAATCCCCAAAAACTTAGAGCTCTATATTTTAAAAATAGTGAAGCAACTATTTTTTCAAATGAAAAAATATTTAAAGAATTTACTGAGACTATACAAAAAGCTGAAAAGGATTTTGAAATACCAAGTATCGAAATTCATAGTACTGAAAATGGCATTGAAAGAAGTAAATCTGCAGAACAAATTGATAAACTTTATGCAGATAAAATTAATTCTGCAATGCTAGAAGCATTGGGAAGAGCAGACAATAAAATAAAAGATAAAAAGAAAATTAACGAGCCTGTTAAACTAATAACAGATTCTCTTCACAAACTTGAAAATCTAATTGATGAAAATAAGTTTACCAGTGAAAATATTATTAAAATTGATAATAGAGTCCTAAATAATTTACTTGATGAAAATAGAGAACAAAGTTATTTAGAAATTGATAAAATTAGAAGGATTGCAGAAACTCTAAAGAAAAATTTAAAACCATAATTGCCTAGTAAATTAACATTAGAATTAAATGATAATGAAATCATAATCAGGGGGAATATTTCAGAAATCCTTGGTCAAGGATCCTTTGCCAAAAATTGGATAATTAACAAATATAAAAATCACAATATAAGTAATGATGTAATCAAAATAACTGATAACTCATTTTTAGATAAAAATCTTTTAAATAAATTCAAAAATGATTTAAAGGGTTTAGTAGATTCAGATATTGAAATATTTTTGGATGATGAATTCAAGCTTAAAATTGATTTTTTTAAAAAGGAGGAGGAAAAATTTTTTGAATTTAGCAGACAGGCACTTCAGATATGGAATGACAAATATGACACTGAACAGTTTAGAGATTATTCCGAAATATTATTAAAAACTTTAAAAAATAGAAAGCTTTACAAATTACAACTTTTAAGCTCCTACCATTTATCTTTTTCTCAAAATGCATGTAACTTTTCCGTCCCAGGAGCAGGAAAAACTTCAATAGTGTATGCAAGCTACTCATATCTCAACTACCTCCCATATGAAAATCCGAAACATGTAAATAAATTAATTGTAATAGGTCCTCCTTCATCATTCAAACCTTGGGAGGATGAATATGAAGAATGTTTTGGAACCAAAGCTAAATCAATAAGATTAAACAGTGAAACAGATATAAATGAGAGAATTAATTCATTAAGCGGAGATTTGGTTAATAATTACAATCTTTATTTGATAACTTATCAATCTATTCAAACATTAATAGAAAATTTAATTTCCTTTTGTAAAAGCCTCAATAATAAAGTTATGTTAGTGTGTGATGAAGCTCACAAGATTAAGAGTTTGGACGGAACTTGGTCAGAGAATGTCTTGAGACTATCCCCTTACCTAAAATCAAGAGTCATTTTGACTGGAACACCAATTCCAAATGGATATCAAGATTTGGTTAATCTTTTTAGATTTATTTATCCTAGGCGGGATATTTTGAAATTTAGACCAGAGTATCTTAAAAGACTAAATAACTCACCATATTCTACTGAGGTTCAATCATTAATTAATAATATTAAGCCCTATTTTATTAGAATAAAAAAATCTGACTTAAATCTTCCCAATATTACTCGTGACGATATTGACAATTATTATATAGATGACTTTGAGAAAACTATATATATAAAATTGTTAGAGGCTAGTGAGAGTGAAAGTAGTGATATAAACAGAAAAGGCTTACACCTAAGACTAGTGCAATCTATTTATAACCCCGCACTCTTAGTATCTAAATTTTCAGATTCACATGGATTTTTTGAATATTCAGACTCTCAGTACAATGTAAAAGATATCTTGGGAGAAAAGTTGTTCAATAAAATAGAAAACTTAGATGAAAGGTATAATCCATCAAGACATTTTGCTGTATTTGATTTAGTTTCAAAACTTATTGATAAGGGAGAGAAAGTTGTAATTTGGGGTTACTTTGTTGATTCTATAAAAAGACTACACCGACTTTTGAAATCAAATGGTTTAAAAGGGGATATTGTAATTGGAGAGACTAAAAAAGAAAGTGTTAAAAAGGAAAAAACAGAGTATGAAACCGAAATGTCTAGGGAAAAAATTATAGAAGATTTTAAAAAAGAAAAAAACGGATTAGACTATATTATTACTAATCCAATAGTTTTAGGAGAGTCAATTTCTTTGCATAAAACATGTCATCATTCAATATATTTTGAATTATCATACTCTGCAGCACCATATATTCAATCAAGAGATAGAATCCACAGAGTGTGGCTTGAAAATGGAAAACAAAAAGATTACAAAACAAATTATTATCATTTAATTGCCAAACCAGTAATAGATGGTGTCACCAACATAGATGAAGAAATTTACAATATCTTAAGAAGAAAGTGGAAAAGAATGCTAGATATTATTGAACATGATATTCCGTTATTAACCGAAAAAGAGGAGGATGAAAGATTGAATACAATTAATAAAATTATAGATGAGTATAGAAAATTTAGACATTGAAAGATATATATTAAATCTAAGTAAAAAGAGTGTTACTGATTTTTATAATCATATAAATGAAAAAAATTCAGGTCACGTTAGTCATATGAGACATGATCTAATAAATAGTTCAAATCTTTCGATGAAGGAAATAAATTATTTATTAGAATTTTCAATATTAAATAACATTATCAATATTTCGGATGATTATTACGAGTCTAAAAATATTTTATCAATAGAAAAATTTTTTATTGAATTATGTAGTTTTTATTTTAACTCTGTTTACTCAAATGAAAAGATATTCTTAAATATTTTTCAAAAATCAAAAATTAGCCTTGAAGATGATTTTATTCTTATAAATTTAAATTCTGTAAATATTAGATATACTCCAATACTTACCACACTTTCTAAATTAGGTTTTTTAAAATATAAAGGGAATGACGCATATGTAAGGAACCTGGCTTTAGCTAATAAGCTGTTAGAAAGACCGTTAAGAAAGATAAAAAAGTCATTAAAAGACTTTGAAAAAGAACAATATGAAAAATCTGAAAGGGGGAAGATGGCAGAAATTTTTGTACTCAATCATGAAATGGAAAAACTTAAAAACACTATCTACAAGCCTACAAGAATAAGTGTTGAAGATGTTGGGGCAGGTTACGATATTTTATCTTTTGAAATAAATGGAGATAAAAAATACATTGAGGTCAAATCAATCTCACAAGACAGATTTTTTTGGTCAAAAAACGAAGTTGATAACTCAAAAATATTAAAAGACAATTACTTTATCTACTGTGTTAAGTTTGATGACGGAAAACCTACGGAGATTTTATATAAAATCAGCAATCCTTACAAGGAAATATTTATCGACAAAAAATATAGAAAGAAAAGTATTGAGGATTACATCATTTATTTACATTAATTTTTTTACTATCAAGTGTCTTTTTGAATTTTTTAAATCAATGAGATTGAATTTATTGCTATTTATTTTATTTGCAATTTCACTATACATAATTTTATTTATTTCAAAAAAAATATATCCTTTATTTTTAAGTAAAGACTCTTCATTATTTATGATAAAATCATAATATTTTAATGCTTCTTCATTTTTAACAAATATTGCAATTTCAGGTTCAAAGTTTAAAACATTTTGCTTCATTAACATCTTTTCTGATTCTAATACATATGGTGGATTTGAAACAATTACATCATATTTTTTACCTGATTGATATTGAAAGATATCCGCATTAATAAATTCAATACTAACATTATTCAGCTTTGTATTTTCTTTAGCAACTTCAAGTGCATCGCTAGAGATATCCATAGCACTGACTTTTGCATTAGGAAGATTTTTAGCTAGACTTATTGCGATACAACCACTGCCCGTCCCTATATCCAAAATTTCTTTTCCATCTAAATCTTCTTTAAGCATTAATCCGACTAACTCTTCAGTTTCAGGTCTTGGTATCAATACAGAATTATTCACCTTAAATTCCAAATCCATGAAATTTGTCTTACCTAAAATATATTGAATTGGCTCATGAGTTTTTAATCTTTCCAATGCACTTAGAAAAAGGGTTTGATTTGATTCACTCAGATCAATCTCATTAGCTAAAAGAATTTTTGATCTTGGGATTTTTAAGTAATCTTCTGATAATAAATTAAAAATGGAATTCAACTCATCCATTTCATAAATCGATGAAAGCTCAGAAATCATTTTTAATTTAAAATCTTGTAATGTCATTGCAGGTTCTTTGTCATATGTACATCACAATTATGATGACTAGTATTTCCCATTGGCCCTTGTAAATTTTCAAAACCAAAAATTTTATATAAATGATGTGATGTTTTAAGTGCTGAAGTTGATTCAAGATAACATACATCATACTTTACCTCTTTAGCAAAATCTAAACACAATTTCAAAAGATACTTCCCTAATCCTTTTCCTCTTAACGATTTATGAAAATAAAACTTTTGTAACTCACATATATTCTCATTAATACCATTTAGTTTTTTAATTCCACATCCGCCTAAAACACTCCCCTCCTTTTCTACTACATAATATATAGACCTTGAATCTTGGTATGCCTCATACATACTTAAGGTGTCTTTATCAGCATATGCTGTTCCGACTAATGGCAATCCTAATTCATAAAAAACGCCCTTAATAACAGCACAAACTTGTTCATTATCACGCTTATCAATGACCCTAATATTATATCCATTATATTGAAGCATTTTATACTATTTTTGTATTGTGAATATACACGAAAAATATATTAGTAGATGCATTGAACTTGGTAAATTGGGAATAGGAAACACTTATCCAAACCCCAGTGTTGGTTCTTGTCTAGTTGTTGATGATAAAGTAATTGGTGAAGGCTATACTTCTTTAGCTGGTGGAAACCATGCGGAAGTTAATGCGATAAACTCTGTTGAAGATAAATCATTATTAAAACTTTCAACCATCTATGTAACATTAGAACCTTGTTGCCACCACGGTAAAACTCCTCCATGTGTTGATAAAATTATTGCATGTGGAATTAAAAAAGTGGTTATTGGTATTAAAGATCCAAACCCTTTAGTGTGTGGTAAAGGAATCAAAAAACTAAAAGAAAATGGGATTGAAGTAATTTCTGGTGTTTTAAAAAATGAGTGTATTGAACATCATAAAAGATTTCTAAGCTACATCATAAACAAAAGACCATACATAATTCTTAAGTGGGCACAAACTACAGATGGTTTTATTGCACCAATAAGTAAAGATGTTAATAAACCCTATTGGATTTCAAATACAAAATCTAGACAATTAGTTCATAAATGGAGAAGTGAAGAACAAGCAATTTTAGTTGGTGCAACAACTATTCGTGAGGATGATCCAAGACTTACAACTAGAGATTGGAAAGGAGAAAATTGTGATATATATATAATGTCAAAAAGTGGACTTGAAAGTCATTATAAAATTTTCAAACAAGAGTCTAAAGTAACTTTACTTGATGATAAAATTATTGACTATAACTCAGAGGTAGTAAATCAATTATGTAATTTATTCTATAATGACAAAATTTTGTCAATCATTGTTGAAGGAGGCACTAAAACTTTGAATAATTTTATTGAGAATGGAATCTGGAATGAGATGAGAATATTTAAATCTAAAACAAATCTAGGTCAAGGAGTTAATGGACCCGAAATAAATTTAATTCCCGAAAAGACAAAAAATATTGATGATGATATTCTTGAATTTTATATAAATAAGGATTTTACTTTCTCTAACATATAATCAGGACACCTTACAGGTTTTTTGGTTTCTTTATTTAAAAAGGCAAGAACCGTATTCCCTTTTACAACTATATCATTATCTTTTTTAATAGTATAGTTAAAGATTAATCTGGAGGTTGGAAGCTCTGCAAGTTCAACGCAAATATCCAATTCATCATCAAAGTATGAAGGCTTAAGGTAATTGACATTTAATTTTGAGACTGGTAAGATAATACCTGACTTTTCCATATCACTATATGAAAAACCTAAATTTGATATCCAAGAAATCCTTGCTTCCTCAAAATAATTGATATAACTTCCGTGATGAACTAAGCCCATTTGGTCAGTTTCACAATAACGTACTTTAATTTTAATATTAAAATTTTTCATAATTCTCAAAAAAAAGGGTAATAAACTGATTATTTTTCAAAGACTAAAACCTCGAAAAAAAAAATTTAAAAAACAACCCATTTTAATTTTTTTTTTAAAAAATTTGTTTACATATTTGTTACTCACGTTTTGGATTTAATATTATTCAATGTTAAACTGAAATTGGACTGATTTCGAAAAATTTAATTTTTTTATAAATGAATATAAATGCTAATTCTGTGTGGTCTGACTGTCTTAAATTTATAAAAGACAATATTCAACCACAAGCTTACAAAACATGGTTCGAGCCAATTAAAGCGGTTAAATTAGCAGACAAAGTTCTAAGTATCGAAGTTCCAAGTAAATTCTTTTATGAGTGGCTGGAAGAACATTACGTGAAAATTCTTAAAGTATCCTTGCAAAAATGTTTAGGGGATGATGCGAAGCTTGTTTATATAATTAAAATGGAAAATACTTTTGGTAATTCTCAAGCATTTACCGAAAAAATACCAAGCTCAAATTCATCATCAATCTCAGCTCAAAATGCAACTACCCCAATTAATAGATCTGTCCCTGAACTTAAAAACCCATTTGTAATTCCTGGAATTAAAAATGTTAAAGTTGAATCACAACTAAATCCGAATTATACATTCGAAAATTTTTTAGAGGGAGATTCAAATAGATTAGCTAGAAATGCCGGTATTGCTGTTGCTAATAAGCCTGGAGGCACATCATTCAACCCTTTTTTAATTTTTGGTGGAGTTGGTTTAGGAAAAACTCATTTAGCAAATGCAATTGGAATTGATATTAAAAAAAGTTATCCGGAAAAAACCGTGCTGTACACTACAGCTGAAAAATTTACTCAACAATACATAGAAGCTGTAAAAAAGAATAATAGAAATGATTTTATATACTTCTATCAAATAATTGATGTTTTAATAATTGATGATATTCAGTTCTTTTCTGGCAAGCCTGGAACACAAGATGTATTCTTCCATATTTTTAACCATTTGCATCAAAACGGAAAGCAAGTTGTTCTAACAAGTGATAAACCTCCTGTTGACATGCAGGATATTGAATTAAGGCTTTTATCAAGGTTTAAGTGGGGTCTTTCCGCTGAACTTCAAAAACCTGATTTTGAAACTAGAGTTTCAATATTAAAAAACAAGTTATACCGTGATGGTATTGAAATGGATGAAGAAGTCATTCATTATGTTGCTAAAAATATTAAAAGTAATGTTCGTGAATTAGAAGGCGCTATTATATCACTAATTGCTCAAGCTTCTTTTAATAGAAAAGAAATTAACTTATCTCTAGCGAAAGAGATTATTGAAAAGTTTGTTAAGAATACTAAACGTGAAGTTTCAATAGATTATATTCAAAAAATAGTTTCAGACTATTTCCAAATGGATATTCCTACATTACAGTCTAAGACAAGAAAAAGACATATTGTTCAAGCAAGACAGCTAGCAATGTTCTTTGCAAAAAAATACACGAAAGCATCTTTAGCTAGTATTGGCTCTCAAATAGGAAAAAGAGATCATGCTACAGTTCTACATGCTTGCAAAACAGTTGACAATCTTTCATCAACTGACAAACAATTTAGAAAATTTGTTGAAGATCTCGGAAAGAAACTTTCTGTATAAATAATCTTTACCATCAAAGGAAATCTTTACATAATCCCTAGCTCAATTAGTGAAGAAAATCTTTTCCCTGAAATTAATAAGGACATCATAAATTCACTTAATCATTTCGTTGTTGAAAATATCAAAGTATCTATAGGATTTATAAAGCGTGTTTGTCCACAAAAAGAAATTAATTATGACAATTTTGAAGTATTAGATGAAGAAAACCCAATAGTCACATCAAAACAACTTGAACCTTGTATTAAAGGGGGAAATGTTGGGTTATTAACAGATGCTGGATGTCCAAATATTGCTGACCCTGGAGCTAAACTTATTTTACATGCACATGAAAACAATATTAATGTAATTCCGCTTGTTGGCCCCTCTTCTATTCTTTTAGCAATGATGAGCTCTGGATTAAATGGTAATAATTTTAGCTTTAACGGATATCTACCTATAGACAAAAATGATAGGTCAAAAAAAATTAAAAAACTAGAAATAGAATCTAAAAACAACAACCAATCACAAATTTTTATTGAAACTCCATACAGAAATCAAGTACTATTTGAAGAGTTGAAAAAAAATTTAAATAACAATACATTTTTATGTGTTGCCACATCTCTTGGTTCGACGAATCAAAAAATAAAAACAATTCAGATAAAAGATTGGAAATCAAAAAAAATAACTATTGAAAAAGAACCAACAATATTTATTTTTCACTCAGGTTTGATTATTTTTTAATCCCCTTACTATTTAAATATTTATGAAATTTTCTTGCATTTCTTTTATGTTCAGCAAGTGATTTAGCAAAACTATGATAACCAGGATTATTAGGGTTTGCAGCAAAAAAGTAATAATTATGTTTTTCATAATTTAAAACTGCATCAACTGCTTGAATTGAGGGCATAGAAATAATTCCTGGCGGCAAACCATAATATTTATAAGTATTATATGGGGAATCTATTTTTAGATGTTTATTCAGGACTCTTCTAATAACAGTGTTTTTATATTGATCCAGTTGATATGCTGCAAATTTTACTGTAGGGTCTGCTCCTAATTTCCAATTATCATTAAGCCTATTCATATATACTCCAGCAATTCTTGAAAGTTCAATATTTTGTTTTGATTCTTCATAAACTATTGAGGCAAGAATCATTACTTCTTTTTTTGACAAACCTATTTTATTTGCCTTTTCAACTCGATTATTTATTTGCCAAAATTTTGTGTATTCTTCAAACATTCTTTCATTAAACTTTTCAGCACTTGTATTCCAGAAGAAATTATAACTATTTGGAATATACATGGAGAGAATGTTTTTCTCATCAAAACCTTTACCAATAAAATAATCTGATTGGAATGAACTTAAAAAAGAAATACTATCTGCTTCAATTTGAGTTGACAATCTTCCTGCTAGGTCATTCAAATTTTTAACATTATTAAAAGTAACATTCACAGTGACATTATTTGACCTTAATGAATTAATAATTTCGTTATTATTCATGCCATTTTTAATAATATATTTTCCAGGTCTTACTTTGTATTTTTTCCTTTGAGCTAATACACTAAAATCATCTATACTCAACAAATACGAATCAATTTGTCTGAATAGCTGATCATTAGTTGTACCTGTTTTAATATATAAATCTATTGAATCCCCTTCAAAAGACGTATTTGACATAAACATAACCTTGTAAACATAAAAAGAAAATGAACCCATAAAAATGAGACCAATTAGTGCAATTAAAATTAATATCCTTTTTATATACATTGTAACTGGATTATCGATTTCGAATCTATGATTTCTGTGGAAGATATATAAACATCACTATTATTATCTACTTCTAAAAAACCAACTGATTTAAAGCAATTTATACTCTGCATGTTATCTCTCGAAATATTACAATACAAGTTATTGATTTTTAATTTTTCTGATGCTATTTTAATAATTTTTCTAAGAGCTATTTTGCCATATCCCTTGTTCCTGTTTTTTTTATTTGCAATCAAAATCCCTAATCCTGCCCTTGAATTTTCAAAGTCAATATCAAACAAATCAATAAACCCTAACCTTTCATTATTAGTGACATTACACATCACATATCTAATTTGATTGGTAATATTAATATCTAGATATGAATCTTTAATTAAACTCTGAAGTTGTTCTTTAGAATATATTTGATTGTTAAACGAATATTTCCAAAAAGCCTTATCATTTTCAATTGAAATCAAATAATCTAAATCTTCATTTGTTAATTTTCTCAAATATATCATTGAACAGAATTAAAGGTTCCAACAAAAACCTTATTTACTTCCCCAGATAACCAAATATCTGAATAAGTATTAGAATTTTTATGAAGCTCAACTGAAAGCTCTCCACCTTTCATTAAAATTTTAATTTTCTTTTGTTGGAATAAATTATGGTGTCGTAAAAAAATGGCCGTTGCGACCGCACCAGTACCACAAGACAATGTTTCATCTTCAACTCCCCTCTCATAGGTTCTAAGTTTGATTTTGTCATTTTTAATTTCACAAAAATTAATATTGATGCCATTTTTAAATTCAGAAAAAGTTGTTTTCAATTGTCTCGCTTTATCAACAATATTTAAATTATCAATTTCTGAACAAAGCATGATTAGATGCGGAGAACCTGAATCAATGAATGTTGTTTTATAATTATCATCGTAGTTAATAATATTAGAAATTGGTACATCATTCATTTTAACACTAATAAGACCATTATTTATTTTAGAGATATGCTCACCATCTATCGCTTGAAATACAGCGTTTTGAGCAATTAATTCTAAATCTTTTGCTAAATGAGTTATACACCTTGAACCATTACCGCAAAAACCAGACTCAGAACCGTCAGCATTATAATAAATCATTTTAAAATTTAAAGAATTATGGTTTTCGAGTAATATAAGACCATCAGAACCAACCC
>CABXBH010000033.1 GCA_902510415.1 uncultured Bacteroidota bacterium
CTTTTTTCAGCAAATTTGTTATCACAAAATATCTCTGGAAAAGTTATTGAAATTATCGACAGTAAAGAGATGCCAATAGTTGGGGCAAATATTTATTTGATTGATAACTCGAAAGGAACAATTTCAGATGAAAACGGAGATTTTTTCATTAGTGATATTGGAATTGTAAATGAATTTATAGTTAGCTATGTAGGTTATTTAAATGATACACTTAAGGTAGAAAAAAAATTTTCAAATATTATTTTAAAACAATCTTCAAATTTAGACGAGATAATTATAAATTATAAAGATAAAACTTCATCCGTCTCATTGTTAAGTTCACAAAATGTATTAAATATCAGTTCTGAGGAATTATTAAAAGCTGCTTGTTGTAATCTTGCAGAAAGTTTTGAAACAACACCGTCAATTGATGTAAATTTTTCTGATGCTATTTCTGGAAGAAAACAAATTAATATGCTGGGTTTAGCTAGTCCAAACATTTTAATTTCAATCGAAAATATTCCTTCAATAAGAGGAGCTTTAAACGCATACGGTTTGACGTTTATTCCAGGCACGTGGATTGAGAGTATTCAGGTTGCAAAAGGATCTGGAAGTATTGTTAACGGATATGAGAGTATTTCGGGTCAGATAAATGCTGAGCTTCGAAAGCCATTAAGTGATAACAAGTTTTTTTTAAATTCTTATTATAACTCAATGGAAAGATTTGAATTAAATACCCATTACTCCGCAAAATTTAGTGACAAACTTGATTATGGCTTGTATTTACATACTGATAAAAAAGATAATAGAGATGACCATAATCACGATAAATTTGGAGACTCTCCAACAGGGCAGCAAATCAATATTTTAAATAGATTACAGTACACTAATCTTACAAAAGGTTTGGTAGGATTTTTAGATTTTAATTATGTAGGAGATGAAAGAGTTTATGGGGAGATGGATTATTTTAAAGACAATATTGTACCAAATTTAGAGAATGAATATTGGGGTGGTTCAACTGATTCAAATATAATTAGAAGTACTTTGAAATTTGGATATGTAGACCCAGAAATCACATATAGGTCGTTAGGTCTTCAATTGTCTTATAGTAATGTTGATATAGGTGCTGATTTCGGAAATAGTTTTCACAATACAAAACACATTAGCCTTTACTCCAATTTAGTTTATAATTCTATAATTGGAGATACAAGAAGTAAAATAAAAACTGGTTTATCATTAGGATATGATAATTATGATGAATTGGTCAATAACTTAAATTTAGCATTGTTTGACCTTGACAGGGTGGAGCAATCTGTTGGAGCATATTTTGAATACAATTACGATGATCTAGATAAATTAAACCTTTCAGCAGGAATCAGATATGATAATCACAATATAATAGGTGATTTTATTTCTCCAAGGATGCATATACGATATCAGATATTTCCAAAAACAACTTTGAAGTTTTCAGCAGGAAAGGCTAAAAGAATTGCCAATATTTTTTCAGAAAATCAAAAATTATTTTATAGTTCCAGACAAATTATATTTTACAGTGCTAATGCCTCTGACGAATTCATATCTTATGATTACTTTGATATGAATCCAGAAGTTGCTTGGAATTATGGGACATCAATAATTAATAGTTTTAAACTTTTTGGAAACGATTCTCAATTTATCATTGATTATTACATTACTGATTTTGAAAATAAAGTTGTTGTTGACTGGGAAAGACCAACCAATATTTTATTTTATAATTTATCTGGGAGAAGTTATGCAAAAAGTTTTCAAGCACAATTTTCTTATTCTTTATCAAATAGTATTGATTTATTGTTAGCTTATAAAAATACAGATGCTAAAACAGATTTTATTTCTGGTAGATTAAAAAATCCTTTAACACCTTCAGATAGATTTTTTGTAAATTTTTCATATGATGGTCCTTTGAATGATAAATTCAGAAAATGGAAATTTGATTTTACATACAATCATTTAGGTAGACAGAGGCTGCCATCAACTATTCAGAATCCGGAGATATTTAGGATGGACGCTTACTCAACTAAGCTGGACTTGATTAATTTCCAAATTACAAGGGTTTTTTCCAACTCTTTTGAAATTTATTCAGGAGTTGAAAATTTAACAAATTACAAACAAAGTGAGAGCATAATCTCTTACGGAAATCCTTTTAGTCAGTATTTTGATGCTACAATGATATATGGTCCAGTTTCTGGAAGAATGTCGTATCTTGGACTTAGATATTTAATAAAATAAATAAGAGATTTATGAAAAATAACAGAAATTTATTCTTTGTAATTGTTTGCTTATTTTCAATAAATAGTTATACTCAAACTAAATCTGTTACAATTGTTGTAGACGGAGTTTGTATGATGTGTGAAAACAGAATTGAGAAAAAAACAATCAATGAAAAAGGCATTAAGTTAGCTGATTGGAATTTGGAAAATAGAACATTAAAGTTAGTTTATAATGAGAAGAAAATTTCGATGGATGAGATTCATAAGTTTATTGCATCTATTGGTCATGATACTGAGGCCGAAAAAGCTTCTGATGACGCTTATAAATTATTAGATCCTTGCTGTCAATATCGAGATATACAGGTTATTAAAGACCATGGGCTTGATAGAAATCCAATTTATTCTACAAACAAAAAAGAGCAATAAAAAATATTGCTCTTTTGATAACTTTAAGTAAGTTTATTTTACATCATTCCTGGCATACCGCCGCCGCCCATTGGAGGCATTGGAGCAGGTGAATCTTCTTTAATATCAATTACTGCGCATTCTGTTGTCAGAATCATTCCAGCAACTGAAGCAGCATTTTCTAATGCAATTCTTGTTACTTTTTTAGGGTCAATAATACCTGCTTTAAGCATATCAACATATTCTTCATTTTTTGCATCATAACCAATACTATCCTTACTTCCAAGAACTTTTGAAATCACGATACTTCCTTCACCACCAGCATTTTCAACAATTGTTCTTATTGGGGACTCTATCGCTTTATCAACTATTTGAATACCAGTATTTTCATCTGAATTTTCAGATTTAAGTTTTGCCAGTTTGTCTTTTGTTCTAATTAGAGCAACTCCACCACCAGCAACAATACCTTCTTCTACTGCAGCTCTGGTTGCATGTAAAGCATCATCAACTCTATCTTTCTTTTCTTTCATTTCAACTTCACTGGCTGCCCCGACATAAAGTACAGCAACTCCTCCAGCAAGTTTAGCAAGTCTTTCTTGAAGTTTTTCTTTATCATAGTCGCTTGTTGTTGTTTCAATTTGAGCCTTTATTTGATTAACTCTAGCTTTAATTTCTGATGCTTTACCTGCACCGTTTACAATTGTTGTATTGTCTTTATCTATAGTAATGGTTTCAGCTGTACCTAACATAGATAAATCAGCGTTTTCTAGCGAAAACCCTCTTTCTTCAGAAACAACTGTCCCCCCAGTTAGAATTGCAATATCTTCAATCATTGCTTTTCTTCTATCACCAAATCCAGGAGCTTTAACAGCAGCAATTTTCAAACCACCTCTAAGCTTATTTACAACAAGTGTAGCAAGTGCTTGACCTTCTACATCTTCGGCGATAATTAATAACGCTCTTCCTGATTGAGAAACAGGCTCAAGTATTGGTAAAATTTCTTGTAAATTAGAAATTTTCTTATCAAAAAGTAAAATATAGGGATTTTCAAGTTCAGTTATCATTTTATCCGCATTTGTAACAAAATAAGGGGATAAATAACCTCTATCAAATTGCATACCTTCAACCACGTCAACATATGTATCAGTTCCTTTTGCTTCTTCAACTGTTATAACGCCTTCTTTACCTACTTTTTCAAAAGCAGTAGCAATTAGATTACCAACTGTAGAATCGTTATTAGCAGAAATACTAGCAACTTGTTGGATTTTCTCAGATGAATTTCCAACCTGCTTTGCTTGTTTATTTAATTCATCAGTAATACAAGAAACAGCTTTATCAATACCTCTTTTTAAATCCATAGGATTTGCACCAGAAGCAACATTTTTCAGCCCTTCTTTTACAATTGCTTGTGCTAGAACTGTTGCAGTTGTTGTCCCATCTCCAGCTAGGTCATTGGTTTTAGATGCAACTTCTTTTACCATTTGAGCACCCATATTTTCCAATTCATTTTCAAGTTCAATTTCTTTAGCCACTGTTACTCCATCTTTTGTAACCTGTGGTCCACCAAAGGATTTACTAATAATGACATTTCTTCCTTTCGGTCCTAATGTTACCTTTACTGAATTAGCCAAAGCATCAACACCTCTTTTAAGTCCATCTCTAGCTTCTATATCAAATTTTATATCTTTTGCCATATCAAATATTTTAAATTAAACAATTGCCAGAATATCTTTTTCTGACATTATTAAATAGTCTTTTCCTTCAAACTTAAGTTCAGTTCCAGAGTATTTGCCATACAAGACTGTATCGCCAACTTTAACCGTCATAGAATGATCTTTAGTTCCATTTCCAACTGCAACTACTGTTGCCTTTTGGGGTTTTTCTTTTGCATTGTCTGGAATTATTATCCCAGATGCTGTTTTTGTTTCTGCTTTCATAGGCTCAACAAGAACTCTATCAGCAAGTGGTTTAATATTTACTTTCATAATAAATTATTTTATTTAGATTTTTCACAAATCATGCCATCAAAAAAATACTGACAAATTTACATGTAATGATGATATTTATTCTAAATCTTCCGGCAAAGCTTCTTCAGATTGAAGAATAGGAAGTGGTTCAGTAATAACTTCTTCACTGTTTAAAGCTT
This sequence comes from uncultured Bacteroidota bacterium, assembly GCA_902510415.1. GTDB lineage: Bacteria > Bacteroidota > Bacteroidia > Flavobacteriales > Flavobacteriaceae > MED-G13. The sequence goes on from CABXBH010000033.1 coordinate 4,777, forward strand.
TAGACTCTGAAATTACATCAGACTGAGTAAAAGTAATGTTTGATAGAAGAATTAATCCAATCAAAGTGGCTGCAAGATACCATGTGCTTTTATCTAAGAAGTCTGTTGTTTGTTTTACTCCTCCTAATTGCTGAGTACCTCCACCACCAAATGAAGATGATAATCCACCACCTTTTGGATTTTGAACCATAATCACTACAACAAGAAGAAATGCAACTATCACTATCAGAATTAGAAAAATCGAATATGAACTCATTTTTTTAGGCTTTTAATTTTTTTAATTTGGTCTGCAAAGTAACTGTTTTTTTCTGGAAATTTCAAAATTAATATCTTATAAGATTGAATAGCTTTATCATAATTTTTTTGATTTAGATAAAGTTTAGCTAATGTCTCTGTCATATATCTTGCATCAGCTACTAAATCTTCTTTTGAATTTTTATCTAATTCTTCTTCATTAGTCTTAATATTAATTTTAGGTTTTTCACTTATAAACTTATCTACAATATCATTCTGATTATTTCTGTCAATTGGTTTAATATTTGAAATTTCTAACCATTCGACAAAACTGTTATGCTCCATCGTATCCTGATTATTTGTAGTTTTATTTTCTGCGAGAATGGTTTTAATTTCATTTTTATTGAAGAAAACTTTTTCATTTTGATTTTGACTATTATTTATAAAATCAAATAGCGTTTTTCTATTCCTTGTATGAGCTGCTGTTAATTTTAAATATTTTCCAAATTTTAAATCTTCTGTTTCTTTTAGTGATTTTAGATATATAGCTTTACTAACTTGAAAATAAGGAAAATCTTGATTTATTTCTTTTATGAATGATAACTCATTTTCAGATAAATTATCAGGCGCTTGTAATATTTTTAGAAAACTTTTTTTATTCATTTTACCATTTAGCTAAAGATGCATTAAAAACATCTTGTGTGATTCTTTCAAAAATTTCTTCCATAGCAGTGTCTTTTTGACTACCGATTAGCTGAGAATTTCCAGGATAATCATAATAGAATGAAAATCTTTTTTCAAAATCAGCTTCTGAATCATTTTTGTCAAAAAACCTAATATTGACACCAACGGTTAATCTATTTTGAGCAGCAGTGTTGTTAGCTGTTGCTGTGGTTGGTGATATTCTATATTCTACAATTTCCCCTTCGTAAATCAAATCTCCGTTTGATTTTACTAATTCTAGGCTTGTTTGATTTATCAGTAGATCAATTAATTGATTTGTAAAATCACGTTCAATACCAGGTTCAATAAGCGGAGCATTATTTTGAAAATAATTAACCTGAAATGTTTTTGTCTCAGGCGAAATTGAAGCACCTGTAAGACTGTATTTTACATTACAACTACTAAGAAAAAGCATTATGAAAATAATTCTTAATATGTTCATATTCTATAAATTAAATTGTTTGATTTTTCTATATAATGTTCTTTCGCTTATTCCAAGTTCTTTGGCAGCCAATTTTCTTTTGCCATCGTGTTTCTCAAGTGATTTTTTTATTAATTCAAGTTCTTTTTCCTGAATTGATAATGATTCAATTGCTTTTACCTCTTGAATATAGTCAAATTCGTCATTAAAATCTTTATTATTCTTATTAGATTTATTGTTTTCTAATTCAACTATTTCAATGTTATCTTCATTAGAAAAATTATCTTCTTTATATACTTTATTTATAAGCTGTTCATTATTCTTTTTAAATTCATTAATATTTGATGTTTGCATTAACTCTAATGTTAATTTTTTCAAATCATTTAAATCACCTTTCATATCAAAGAGAACTTTGTATAAAATTTCTCTTTCATTATTAAACTCAGATTTTTTTGATTTATTAGAGATAATAGCTGGTAAATTATCAACTGAGTTTGGCAAATAATCTTCAAGAACTGTTTTACTAATTTTTCTGTTTTCTTCTAATACCGATAACTGTTCGGCTATATTTTTTAATTGTCTAATATTTCCAGACCAGTTGTAATTAATTAATGTATTTACTGCTTCATCTTCTAATTTTATCGTAGGCATGTTATATTTTTGAGCAAAGTCAGAGCAGAATTTTCTAAAAAGCAAGTGTATATCATCAGTTCTTTCCCTTAGTGGAGGTAAATTTATTTCAACAGTACTTAGTCGGTAATAAAGATCTTCTCTAAACTTGCTTTTTCTAATAGCTTCTTGCATATTAACATTTGTAGCAGCAACAATCCTTACATCAGTTTTTTGAACTTTACTTGAGCCTACTTTTATAAATTCACCATTTTCCAAAACTCTTAAGAGTCTTACCTGAGTAGTAAGTGGTAACTCTCCAACTTCATCTAAAAAAATTGTACCTCCATCAGCAACTTCAAAATATCCAGCTCTTGTTTGGGTTGCACCGGTAAATGCACCTTTTTCGTGACCAAATAATTCACTATCGATTGTTCCTTCTGGTATCGCTCCACAATTCACTGCAATAAATTTAGAATGTTTTCTATGTGATAGTTGGTGAGCAATTTTAGGAATAACCTCTTTACCAACTCCGCTTTCCCCTGTAACTAAAACAGAAATATCGGTTGGTGCAACTTGAATTGACTTTTCTAATGCTCTGTTAAGTCCAGTACTATTACCAATTATTTGAAATCTTTGTTTTAATGCTTGTAATGAAATCATATATTAATTATTTTTTGAATAACCTGTAGCTAGTCCAACTAAAGTAGCACTAGTACAATCATTAATTTTTACATTTACAAAATCCCCAATTTTATAGTTTTTCTTGGGGAATACAACGGTAGTATTCTGTTGATTACGGCCTGCCCAATTTAAGTTTGATTTTTTTGATTCTTTTTCTATTAAAACTTCAACAGTTTTCCCGATAAACTGCTTACTTCTGTATAGACTATGTTTTTGTTGAAGCTCAACAATTTCACTAAGTCTTTTACTTTTTATTATTTCGTCTATATTATCGTCTAGTTTTTTAGCAGCTGGTGTTCCTGGTCTTTCAGAATACTTAAACATATAACCGAATGAGTATTTTACCTTTTCCATCAAAGACAGTGTGTCTTTATGGTCTTCTTCAGATTCATTTGGAAATCCAGAAATCATATCATGACTTATACTACAATCTGGAATAATTTTATATATATTTTCAATTAGAGTGATATATTCTTCCCGAGTATGTTGTCTATTCATAGCTTTTAGAATACTATTACTTCCACTTTGAACGGGCAAATGTATATAGTTGCAAATATTTTCATATTTAGCCATAATTTTTATAACATCTAGAGACATGTCTTGAGGATTCGAAGTTGAAAACCTAATTCTAATTTTTGGTTGAGTCAAAGCACACATTTCTAATAATTTTGCAAAATTAATTGAAGATGCTTTCTGTATTTCACTTGCTTTAGAATAATCTTTTTTAAGCCCTCCTCCATACCAAAGGTAGCTGTCAACATTTTGCCCCAGCAATGTAATTTCTCTATAACCTTTACTGTTTAGGTCATTAAGTTCTTCGATAATTGATTGAGGATCCCTGCTTCTTTCCCGTCCTCTAGTAAATGGTACAACACAAAAAGTGCACATGTTGTCACACCCACGGGTAATAGAAATAAAAGCATTTATTCCGTTAGAATTAATTCTTGTTGGAGTTATATCTCCATATGTTTCATCTTTGGATAATATTACATTTACAGCAGATCTACCATCTTCAATTTCTTGCAGTAAATTAGGAAGATCTTTATATGCGTCTGGCCCAACAACCATATCAACAATTTTTTCTTCTTCCAGAAATTTGTGTTTTAATCTTTCAGCCATACAACCTAATACACCAACTTTTAAATTTCCGTTTACTTTTCTAACCTTATTAAATTTTTGAAGCCTTTTTCGAACCGTTAGTTCAGCTTTTTCTCTAATAGAACAGGTATTAACCAATATCAAATCAGCTTCATACATGTCATTGGAAGTTTTGTATCCATTTTCAGAAAGAATAGATGCAACAATCTCGGTGTCGCTAAAATTCATAGCACAGCCGTAACTTTCTATATACACAGATTTAGTTGCATTACTATTTGTTTCTTCATTAATAACTAATGTGTCACCATTATATTTATATGGATTTTTCTCACTCATTATTTATTGTCCTTTTAATCCTGCAAATATATTAAAAATACGACAATTTGTCATGTTATATATTTTAAGTTTTTATTTGTGGCTTGATATTTGAAACATAACATTATGAAAAAATAATCTACATTTGTACTCTTAAAAATCAAAAATGGCAGATAATTTAGTAATAGTTGAGTCTCCGGCAAAAGCAAAAACAATTGAAAAATATTTAGGAAGCGATTATAAGGTTGCATCTAGTTTTGGTCATATTTCTGACCTACCTTCTAAGAATTTAGGAATTGATGTAGATAATGATTTTAAGCCAAAGTATGAAGTTTCATCAGACAAGAAAACAATTGTCAAAACTTTAAAGGATTTGGTTAAAAAAGCAAAAACTGTTTGGCTAGCAAGTGATGAAGATCGTGAAGGAGAAGCAATCGCGTGGCATTTATTTAGAACACTAAAACTTGATAAAGAAAACACAAAAAGAATTGTCTTTAATGAAATTACTAAATCTGCTATAACAAACGCTATTAACAACCCTCGTACTATTAACTATAATTTAGTTGATGCACAGCAAGCAAGGAGAGTGTTGGACAGAATTGTAGGTTACGAACTATCACCTGTATTATGGAGGAAAGTTAAGGGTGGATTATCTGCTGGAAGAGTACAATCAGTTGCAGTACGACTATTAGTTGAAAAAGAGAGGGAAATTGGAAATTACACATCTACATCTACTTTTAGAGTTGAAGGACTCTTTAAAAACACTAATGACAAAGAATTTACAGCAAAATTATCTGATGAATTTAAATCAAAAGAAGATGCTATAGATTTTTTAAATAAGACAACTGGTGCAGTATTTAGTGTTTCGGAGATAATAAAAAAACCACTTAAAAAATCTGCTCCAGCACCATTTACAACGTCAACACTTCAACAAGAAGCATCAAGAAAATTATCATTCCCTGTTTCAAAAACAATGAGTGTTGCTCAAAGATTATATGAGTCAGGTCATATAACTTATATGAGAACAGATAGTGTTAATCTTTCTTCGTT
>CABXBH010000034.1 GCA_902510415.1 uncultured Bacteroidota bacterium
TAACTTTTTTAGCTTTTTCTACAATCGAAGCTGCATCTAAACCGTATTTCTTCATTAATTGAGCTGGTGTGCCAGATTCGCCAAAGGTATCTTGAGTTGCTACATATTCTTGTGGTACAGGCAAATTTTTTGCTAATACCCTAGAAATACTTTCTCCTAATCCACCAAGAAAATTATGTTCTTCAGCCGAAACTACACATTTTGTTTTTGAAATAGATTCTAATATTAATTTTTCATCCAATGGTTTTATGGTATGAATATTAATTACTTCAGCGTTAATACCAGAATTATGCAAGATTTTAGCAGCTTCTAAAGACTCCCATACAAGATGGCCAGTAGAAACTATAGTTACATCATTTCCTTCTGTAAATTTGATTCCTTTTCCTATTATAAATTCTTGATTTGGGTCTGTAAATACAGGAACTTTCGGCCTTCCAAATCTTAAATATACGGGTCCCTTATATTTAGCAATTGCTATAGTTGCAGATTTTGTCTGATTATAATCACATGTATTTATTACGGTCATACCTGGAAGCATTTTCATCATTCCAATATCTTCAAGTATTTGATGAGTTGCTCCATCTTCACCAAGTGTAATACCTGCATGTGAAGCGCAAATTTTCACATTTTTACCCGAATATGCAATTGATTGTCTAATTTGATCATAAACTCTCCCAGTTGAAAAATTTGCAAATGTTCCTGTAAAAGGAATTTTTCCTCCAATTGTTAACCCTGCAGCGATACCCATCATGTTAGCTTCCGCAATTCCAACTTGAAAAAATCTTTCAGGGTGATTTTTTTTAAACTCATTCATTTTTAATGAACCTGTTAAGTCAGCACACAAAGCAACTACATTTTCATTTTTCAGTCCTAATTCTGTTAGACCATCTCCAAAACCACTTCGAGTGTCCTTTTTTTCTGAATATGTATAATTCTTCATATTAATAATCTCCTAATGTTACTGGATTTTGTTTTAATCCGATTTCTAATTGTTCATCATTTGGTGCTTTTCCATGCCATTCATGAGTATGCATCATAAAATCTACTCCATTTCCCATTATTGTTTTTAAAAGAATACATATTGGTTTCTTATTATTGCATTTGTTTTTTGCAGACTTTAATATTCCTTTAATTTGTTCAATATCGTTTCCATTTTCACATTCTAAAACTTCCCATCCAAAAGCTTCAAATTTACTTTTAATATTTCCTAGGTTTAATACATCATTTGTGGATCCGTCTATTTGTTGCCCATTTAAATCAATTGTTGCAATTAGATTATCTACTTTGTTAGATGCGGCATACATGATTGCTTCCCAGTTCTGTCCTTCCTGTAGCTCACCGTCACCCATTAGACAATAAATCAGATTACTGTCATTGTTAATTTTCTTACTCAAAGCTGCACCTATTGCAACAGAAAGTCCTTGACCTAAAGATCCGGACGCAATACGAACACCAGGAAGTCCTTCATGTGTAGTTGGATGTCCTTGTAGCCTTGAATCGATTAACCTGAAAGTATTTAATTCATCTACGTTAAAATAACCACATCTAGCTAAGACACTGTAAAAAACAGGTGATATATGTCCATTACTTAAAAAAAATAAGTCTTCATTATAACCGTCCATAGAAAATTTTTCATTTCTATTCATTTGAGAATGAAAAAGTGTTACCAAAAATTCAGCACATCCAAGTGAACCACCCGGATGACCTGAATTAACTTTATGAACCATTCTTAATATATCTCTTCTGGTTTGTGTAGTGATTTTTTCTAAGGTATTGGTATCTGTCATTTTAGATTAATTAAGTCCAATTGCAAGTTAATTTAATGCGATTCATTTTAGAAATAATTATATAGCCATTTATTAACAATTATACTTTTTTAGTAACAAGAATTATTTATGGCTTTATCTTAATTATATTTGCCATTGTATGATGCCAATATTTACTTTAGATTATCAAGACAATTCTACAAAAGCTAGGGCAGGAAAAATCATAACTGACCATGGTGAAATAAAAACACCTGTTTTTATGCCTGTTGGTACTCAGGGAACAGTAAAAGGTCTACATCAAAGCGAGTTAGAGAATGAAGTTAAGGCAGATATCATTTTGGGTAATACATATCATTTATACTTGAAGCCTGGTATTGAAATAATCGAAAAAGCAGGAGGTATTCATAAATTTATAAATTGGAAAAAAAATATATTAACCGATTCGGGTGGATATCAAGTGTATTCACTTTCATCAAATAGAAAGATTAGCGAACAAGGTGTTCAATTTAAAAGTCATATTGACGGTAGTAAGCATTTCTTTTCGCCTGAAAATGCTATTGATATTCAAAGGTCTATAGGAGCAGATATTATTATGGCTTTTGACGAATGTCCTCCATATCCTTGTGATTATAGTTATGCAAAAAATTCTATGCACCTTACTCACAGATGGCTTGATCGTTGTGTAGATAGATTTAATAATACTCAACCTTTATATAATTATGAGCAGTTATTTTTTCCTATACTACAAGGAAGTACTTATAAAGATTTAAGAAAACAATCAGCAGAATATATTTCTTCAAAAAATTGTTTTGGAAATGCAATTGGTGGTCTTTCGGTAGGTGAGCCCCATGATGAGATGTATGAAATGACTGAGATAGTATGTGATATTTTACCAAACGAAAAACCAAGGTATTTAATGGGTGTAGGTACACCAGCAAACTTGCTTGAAAATATTGCATTAGGTATAGACATGTTTGATTGTGTGATGCCAACAAGAAATGGCCGTAATGGTATGTTATTTACATCTGAAGGTGTGATTAATATAAAAAATAAAAAATGGGAGTTTGATTACTCATTAATTGATGTTAACGGTACCACTTGGGTGGATAAAACATATTCTAAATCTTATTTAAGACATCTTTTTTCGGTTAACGAAATGTTGGGTAGACAAATTGCCTCAATTCATAACTTAGGGTTTTATTGTAATTTAATGAATAATGCGAGAGAGAGAATAATTCAAGGAGATTTTATAAATTGGAAAAATAAAATGGTAAAAAAATTAATTAATAGATTGTAGTTGAATAAGATTGATAAATACATACTCAAAAAGTTTCTTGTAACTTATATTTTAATTCAGGCATTATTTGTTCCAATTGCAATTGTTGTAAATCTTGCCGACAATATTGATAAGTTATTAGCTAAAAAAGTACCCTTAAATGAAATCTTAGAACATTATTATAATTTTAGTATTTATTTTTCTTCTAGTTTACTCCCCTTATTTTTATTTCTTGCGATTACTTGGTTTACTTCTAAGTTGTCATCAAATTCAGAAATAATTGCGTTATATTCTTCAGGTGTTTCTATTAGAAGGATACTAAAACCTTATATGTTTGGTTCACTTATTATTGCTTTGTTTTCATTGTTAACAGGAATGTTTATAGTCCCAGAATCCACAAAAAAATATAATGACTTCTCTTATAAATATTTAAAAGGTAACCGAAAGGCTGTCGATAACAAAAATATATTTAGGAAAATTAATGAAAATGAATATATTTTTTTAACCCAGTTTAATCAAAAAAATAAAGTTGGTACAAATTTTACATTAGAGAATTTTATAGGTGAAAAATTAAATTTTAAGATTAGTTCTACTAGTATTAGATATATTCCTGATATTGAAAAATTTAGACTGAATAATTACACAAGAAGAACTGTAACGGATTCCATTGATATAATTGAAAATAGAAGAACATTTGATACAATATTTTCATTCAAAGTAGACGATTTAACCCCTCTCAATTATGTTGCGGAGTCACTTAATTATAATGAGCTAATTAATTTTATTGCAATTGAAAAAAGCAGAGGTTCTACTAATATTGAAAGATATCTCGTAGTTAAATATAAAAAATGGAGCATACCCTTTTCAATTTTTATTTTGACATTAATTGGTTTTTCTGTATCCGCAGAGAAAAGAAGAGGGGGTACTGGAGTTAATTTAGCATTTGGAATTTGTGTGGCGATGATTTATGTATTTTTTGATAAGATATTTGGAGTACTAGCTCAACAATCTGAGTTATCTCCTCTTATTGCAGTATGGCTTCCAAATATTTTATTTGGAATTTTAGCAATCTATTTAGTTTCAAATGCAAAAAAATAATTCAATACACTTTATTCACCTCCATTTTTTAGTATTTATTGCTGGCTTTACAGCAATTCTTGGAGAATTAATAGTTAATCCATCAGAAATAATTGTATGGCATAGGATGTTAATAGCCTCAATTTTAACTGCATTTTTTATGTTAATCACTAAAAGAAGTTTTAAAATAAATCTAAAATTACTTTTAAAATATTCAGTTTTAGGCCTTATAATAGCTTTACATTGGATTACCTTTTTTGAGGCTATTGAACAATCTAATATTTCATTAACATTGGCTATGTTTTCTACGGCAGCATTTTTTACTTCAATATTAGAACCTCTTTTGTTCAAGAGAAAAGTAATTATTTACGAGGTTGTTTTAGGTTTTGTAGTTATTGCTGGGGTATCAATTATATTTAACGCTGAATTTAAATATTTATATGGAATTATTTTGGGAATTTTTTCGGCTCTTTTTGCTTCATTATTTTCAGTATTAAACGGTATTATGATTAAAAATGATAATGCTATAAAGATATCTTTTTACGAATTTATTTCAGGAGTTATTTTTATTACAATTTATATTTTTTTCTCATCTGATTTATCTGATTTATACATTGATGATTTCCTCTCTTTAAACTATTTATATATATTTTTACTAGGAACTATTTGCACTGCATATGCCTTTATTGCTTCGGTCTATCTTTTAAAATTTATATCACCATATTCGGTAGTTCTGACCTATAATCTTGAACCTATATATGGAATTATTCTAGCTTTAATATTTTTTGGTAATGCTGAAAAAATGAGCTTTTCATTTTATTTAGGTTTATTTTTAATTTTAGCATCTGTTATTATAAATATGTATGTAAAAAAAATAAATAATAACGATTAATAAATTCTAACTTTTTTATCTTTATAATAAATATTTTAGTATGAATTACCTGGATTTTGAAGAACCTATTAAAGAACTTGATAAACAGCTTGCTGAGTGTCTTGAGTTGGGTCAAAAATCTGATATTGATGTCACTGAAACATCTAATAAAATTCGTCTAAAATTAAAGGAGACTATCAAAGATATATATGGAAACTTAACTCCTTGGCAAAAAGTTCAGATTTCTAGACATCCAGATCGTCCTTACACCTTAGACTATATTGATAATATTCTTGGTAATACTTTTTTAGAATTACATGGTGACAGAAACTTTAAAGATGATAAAGCTATGGTAGGTGGGTTAGGAAAAATCGAGGATCAGACTTTTATGTTTATTGGACAGCAAAAAGGTCACAATACCAAAGATAGACAGTATAGGAATTTTGGAATGGCAAACCCTGAAGGTTATAGAAAGGCTTTTAGGTTAATGAAAATGGCTGAGAAATTCAATATTCCTGTAGTTACACTTATTGATACTCCCGGTGCATATCCTGGATTAGAAGCTGAAGAAAGAGGTCAAGGTGAAGCAATTGCAAGAAATATTTTAGAAATGACTAGGTTGAAAGTTCCAATTATCACTGTAATCATTGGAGAAGGAGCATCAGGTGGAGCATTAGGGATTGGTGTAGGTGATAAAGTTTTGATGTTAGAAAATACTTGGTATTCTGTAATTTCACCAGAATCTTGTTCATCAATTTTATGGAGAAGTTGGGAATATAAGGAAGTAGCAGCTTCAGCCTTGAAGCTTACTGCAAAAGATATGAAAAAAATGAGTCTTGTAGATAAGGTTATTAAAGAACCTGAGGGTGGTGCTCACAGAAATAAGGAAAAGACTTTTGAGATAGTAAGATCTAATATATTATCATCCTATAACGATTTAAAAAATCTTAAATCTGATAAATTAGTTTCAACGAGAATGGATAAATACTCTAAAATGGGTGTTTATTCATCTTAATTTACCTCTATTAACATTTTTACTTAGTTTATTAACATATTCTATGTTGATTACTAAAAAACATAAATCTTGTTAATCAATCTTAATTAATTAATTTAGTCAACTATGAAACAATCTGCATCTTTCCAGGGTTTAAATATTGACAAAAACTCTATTATTAATCTTGAAAAAGGTAAACTTCCACCTCAAGCTATTGAGTTAGAAGAAGTAGTCTTGGGTGCTATGATGATTGATAAGAAAGGTGTTGATGAAGTGATAGATATATTAACTGCTGAAGCTTTTTATAAAGAGACAAATCAATTAATTTTTGAATCAATTTTTAAGCTATTTCAAAAAAGTGAACCAATTGATTTATTAACCGTTTCTAATCAGTTAAAAAAAGATGAAAATCATGAAAGAGTAGGAGGGGATTTTTATTTGATTTCCCTAACTCAAAAGGTGTCATCTTCAGCACATATTGAATTTCACGCTAGAATTATTCTCCAAAAGTATATTCAGCGAAGTCTTATTAAAATATCAAATGAAATTATTACTGATTCGTATGATGAGTCTAAGGATGTTTTTGATTTACTTGATAATGCGGAATCAAAATTATATGACGTTACACAAGGTAATATAAAAAAATCATCAGAATCTGCTCAAACATTAGTTATTCAGGCAAAAAATAAAATCGAGGCCGTTTCCAATAAAGAGGGATTAAGTGGGGTAGCTTCAGGGTTTAATAAGATTGATAAACTTACTGCTGGTTGGCAAGAAAGTGATTTGGTTATTATTGCTGCAAGACCTGGTATGGGTAAAACTGCATTATCCTTATCTATGGCAAGTAATATTGCTATAAATGGTAAAATACCACTTGCTTTTTTCTCCCTTGAAATGTCATCAATTCAGCTAATAACAAGGATGATTTCATCTGAAACTGGTTTAGATGCAAATAAGTTAAGAACTGGAAAGTTAGAAAAACACGAATGGGAACAGTTAAATGTAAGAGTTAAAAATTTAGAAAATGCTCCTTTATATATAGATGATACTCCTTCACTTTCTATTTTTGATCTTAGAGCAAAGGCTCGAAGACTTGTTTCACAAAAAGGAGTAAAAATTATAATCGTTGATTATCTGCAATTAATGACAGCAGGTGCAAATATTAAAACTGGAAATAGAGAACAAGAAATATCTACAATTTCTAGAAATTTAAAGGCTTTAGCTAAAGAATTAAAGATTCCCGTTATAGCTCTCTCACAACTTTCAAGAATGGTTGAAGGAAGAACATCAAAGCGTCCTTTATTGTCTGATTTAAGAGAGTCAGGGGCTATTGAGCAAGATGCTGATATTGTATCATTTATATACAGACCAGAATATTATAAAATTGATCAATGGGATGATAATGAAAGATCTTCTACAGAGGGAGAAGCAGAGTTTATTGTGTCAAAACACAGAAACGGAGGTTTAGGAAATATTAGATTAAGATTTATTTCACAACTAGCTAAATTTGAAGATATAGAACACTATGATTCTCCTTATGAATTTCATTCAAAGATGAATGCAGCTGCTAATGATGATACATTTAAATCTGACCCGGATAATATAAATCAATCAGATGAGGAAAGTGATTTACCTTTCTAAAATTATTTAACTTTATCTACAATTTCTTTAAATCCTTCAGGATTATTTACAGCTAAGTCAGCTAAAACCTTTCTGTTTATATCAATATTGTTTGATTTTAGTTTATTGATTAATTGCGAATAGGTTAGTCCGTGAAGTCTTGCGGCAGCATTAATTCTCATAATCCAAAGAGCTCTGAAATTTCTTTTTTTAGCTCTTCTGTCTCTGTAAGCATATTGTAAACCTTTTTCTACTGCATTTTTAGCTACAGTCCAAACATTTTTTCTTCTTCCAAAGTAACCTTTTGCTTGTTTAAGTACTTTTTTTCTCCTTGCTCTTTTAGCAACTGAATTTACTGATCTTGGCATAATTTATAATTTTAAATTAGGTGGTAAAATATTTACTCTTT
>CABXBH010000035.1 GCA_902510415.1 uncultured Bacteroidota bacterium
TGGCGATAAAACTGCAAAAAAGTTTTTAAAAGAATTTGGCTCAATTGAAGGTTTACTTGAAAACACATCCGAATTAAAAGGAAAAATAAAAGAGAAAATTGAACTTAATAAAGAATTAGGAATTCTATCAAAAAAACTTGCAACAATAATAACAGATGTTCCTGTAGATTTTGAAATTGAAGATTTACGGTTAAACGTAAATGAAATTCAAGAAACTAAGAGAATTTTTGAAGATTTAGAATTTAGAAGACTAAGCAAATCCCTAGATTCTATTTTTAGTTTTGAAAAAAATATTTCTGGCAAAAAAGAAATCAAACAAGAGCAAATTGATATCAATCCTGGCTTAGGGCAGTATAATCTATTTGAAAACATTGAACAGAATAATATTAAGAAAAAAACATCTCTAATTTATCAATATATTGAGTCTGAAATTTCTTCAAAATTATTTTTACAAAGATTAAGTTTTCAAAAAAATGTTAGTTATCATTTAACTACAGAAGAAATTGCTGTTTCAGAAATTATTTTGAAATCTGCTTCATTTTGCTGGGAAAAAAATTTAGTATACATAGTCAACAAAGATTGTAAGAATTTTGAAATCATATTAAAATCCTTTTTTGAAAATGAAAAAATATCAAAAATTTCTAATGATTTAAAGTTTGATATAAAAGTTTTACACAAGAAAAATATTAAAATAAATGGAAATATTTTTGATATTAAACTTGCTCATTACTTAATCAACCCTGATATAAGTCATGATTTAATAAGCATGTCTAAAAATTATTTAAATCTCCAACTCGAAAAAGAATTGAAAGATTTGAATGGTTATGAAATTTCAAACCTAGTATTACAACTAAAACCACTTCTAAAATCTGATTTAGAAACTTTTAATCAATTAAAATTATATAAGGAAATTGAAATTCCTCTTTTATATACGCTTGCTCAGATGGAAATTGAGGGAATTAATTTAAATACTAACTTTTTAAAAAAATTATCGGTAAAAACAACGGAAGAATTAGATAATATTTCTCAAAAGATATATACTGAAGCAGGTACTGAATTTAATATTTCGTCTCCTAAACAATTAGGTGAGATTTTATTTGATAAAATGAAAATAAGCAGTAACCCAAAAAAAACCAAAACCGGTCAGTACTCTACTTCTGAAGAAGTTTTAACATATCTATCAGCAAATAATGATTTTGTAAAATTAATTCTTGAATATAGGAGCATTTCTAAATTATTGAATACCTATATTAACTCACTGCCAAAACAGATATCTAAGTCTACCCATAGGATTCATACTGAATATGTTCAAACTGTTGCATCAACAGGTAGATTAAGCAGTATTAATCCTAATCTTCAAAACATACCGATTAGGACTAATAGGGGTAGAGAAATTAGAAAAGCATTTACAGCAAAAAATAAAGATTACTTTATAATGGCTGCAGACTATTCACAAATTGAATTAAGAATTATTGCTTCACTTAGTGAAGAAGAAAATATGATGAATGCATTTAAAAATAATGAAGATATTCATGCATCTACAGCATCTGCTGTTTTTAATGTTCCTCTAAAAGAGGTTAGCAAAGAGCAAAGATCCAATGCAAAGGTTGTAAATTTTGGAATTATTTATGGAGTTTCAGCATTTGGATTAAGTAATCAAACAAGCTTAAATAGAAAAGAGTCAAAAGAACTTATTGAAAAATACTATGAAAAATATCCCAAATTAAAACAATACATAAATGAACAAATTTCTTTTGCAAGGACAAATGAATATGTTGAAACAGTTTTAGGTAGAAGAAGGTATCTAAAGGATATCAATTCTAGAAATGGAGTAGTCAGGGGCGCTGCGGAAAGAAATGCAATAAATGCACCTGTTCAAGGAAGTGCTGCAGATATTATAAAAATAGCAATGATTAACATTCAAAATAGACTTAACAATGGCAATTACAAAAGTAAAATGCTATTACAAGTACATGATGAATTAGTGTTTGATGTTTTTAAGCCAGAGTTAAATGACATAATTGAGTTGGTGAAAAATGAAATGGAAAAGGCTTATGAAATTAAGGTGCCTTTGACAGTAGATATAAATTATGGGTTAAATTGGCTTGAAGCACACTAATATCTTCTATAAATCCTTCAAGAAAAAAAAATTCTTTATCTGTTTGCTAATAAAATATATAATTGTAGATTTGCATGCTCTTTTAAGAGATGGAAATTTAAAAAATTGAATTTTGGATACAATAAGTTTTAAAACAATTTCAGCAAATAAAAACACAGTCGATAAAAAGTGGGTTGTTGTTGATGCTGATGGTCAAAATCTTGGTAGACTAGCATCTAAAGTTGCTATTTTACTTCGAGGAAAACATAAGCCTAACTTTACTCCACATGTTGACTGTGGTGATAATGTTATTGTAATTAACTCTAAGAAAATAAAACTTTCTGGTAACAAGTGGGAACAGAAAAAATATATTAGATATACCGGATATCCTGGTGGACAAAGATCTTTAAATGCTTTAGAACAATTTGAAAAGAACCCTAATTCAATTATCGAAAAATCGGTTAAAGGAATGCTTCCGAAAAATAAATTAGGCGCAAATCTTTTTAGAAATTTGCATGTTTTTTCGGATTCTGAGCACAAATTTGAAGCTCAAAAGCCAACCAAAATAGACTTAAACAAAGTAAATTAATGGATACGATACACAAAATTGGAAGAAGAAAAACTTCTGTTGCAAGGATTTATTTAAAAAAAGGTAAAGGTAACTTTAGTGTTAATACAAAGGGATGGAAAGAATACTTTCCAACTGCTGCTCATCAATTTAAAGTAAACCAACCTTTTAATGTTTGTGACTTGACCAACAAGTTTGATATGACTGTAAATGTTTATGGAGGAGGAATGACCGGTCAAGTAGAAGCGATTCGTCTTGCTATTTCAAGAGCTTTGTGTGAAGTCGACGAAAAAAATCGTGAGCTACTTAAACCTCTGGGTTTACTTACTCGTGACCCTAGAATGGTTGAAAGAAAGAAATTTGGTCAGAAAAAAGCAAGAAAAAAATTCCAATTCTCTAAGAGATAAAAACTAAAATTAGTTTAGCATCTAAATGCTTAAGGCTTAAATTTAATTTATACCACTTAAGTATTGCTAATAAATAAGAACGTAAACTAAAAAAATGAAAAAATCACAAGTATCAGAATTAATTAAAGCAGGTGTGCATTTTGGTCACCTAACAAGAAAATGGAATCCAAACATGTCTCCATACATTTATATGGAAAGGAATGGAATTCATATTATTAACTTATACAAAACAGTAGCAAAATTAGAAGATGCTTCTAACGCATTAAAGAAAATAGCTTCATCAGGAAGAAAAATTTTATTTGTAGCAACTAAAAAGCAAGCTAAAGATATTGTTTCAGAGTCATCCAAGAAGATTAATATGCCATATATAACTGAAAGATGGCCTGGAGGAATGTTGACCAATTTTGTAACAATAAGAAAAGCTGTTAAAAAAATGTCTTCTATAGACAGAATGAAACAGGATGGAACTTTTAACTCTCTTTCTAAAAAAGAAAAACTTCAAATAGGAAGATTAAGAGAAAAACTAGAGAAAAATCTAGGATCAATATCAAATATGACAAGATTGCCTGGAGCAATTTTTATTGTAGACATAATAAGAGAAAAAATCGCTGTAAAAGAAGCTCAAAAACTTAACATACCAATTTTTGCTATGGTTGATACAAATTCTGATCCTCGTGGAATAGATTATGTTATTCCAGCTAATGATGATGCGTCTAAATCTATTTCTAAAATTTTAGAACATGTAGGTGGTGCTATTCATGAAGGTCTAGAGGAAAGGAATTCAGGTAAAGACAAAGAAGAAACTGCTGTTGAAGAAACTGCTGTAGAAGAAACTGCTACTGTAGAAGAAACTGCTGTTGAAGAAACTGCTGTTGAAGAAACTGCTACTGTTGAAGAAACTGCTGTTGAAGAAACTGCTGTTGAAGAAACTGCTGAGAAAAAAAAGACCAAGAAAAAAACTAAAAAATAAAAAATTATCATGGTAAAAGTAACTGCTGCTGAGGTAAATAAGTTAAGGAAAACTACAGGTGCTGGAATGATGGATTGTAAAAAAGCTCTTGTTGAAGCTAATGGAGATTTTGAATCAGCTATCGAAATTTTAAGAAAAAAAGGGCAAAAAGTTGCAGCTAAAAGAGCTGATAGAGAATCTTCTGAGGGAGTTGCTATTGCAATCTCAAATGAAGATAATACATCTGCTGTTGGGATAGTTCTAGCATGTGAAACTGATTTTGTTGGTAAAAATGCAGACTTTATTGACTTAGCACACCAAATTGCTGAAGTAGGATTAAATTGTAACTCTAAAGAAGAGTTGTTGAAATCAAGTCTTGATAATATGACAATTGAAGAAAAACTTCTTGAGCAAACTGGTGTAATTGGAGAAAAAATACAGATAAATGATTTTACAAAAATTAATGCTAGATATGTTGGCACCTATATCCATGCTGGAAATAAGATTTCTTCATTAGTTGGATTTTCTGAAAAATGTGAAAATATTGAAGTTGCAGGAAAAGATATATCAATGCAAGTTGCAGCAATGAATCCTATTGCATTGGATGAAAACAGTGTTGATTCTAACGTAGTTGAAAAAGAAATTGAAATTGCGAAAGATCAACTAAGAGCAGAAGGTAAGCCTGAAGATATGCTTGATAAAATTGCTCAAGGTAAACTTAAAAGATTTTTTAAAGACAACACTTTAATTCATCAATCATTTATAAAAGATAGTAAACTTAGTGTGTCTCAATACCTTTCATCTTTTAGTAATGAAGCCAAAATTACTTCTTTCAAAAGAGTTGCCATAGGCTAATTGATATTGTTATTTTTTTTCACAACAAATGTGTAGTATATTTGTTTGAAACTATGTTTTCAAATGAAGTACAAAAGAATTCTTCTAAAACTTTCTGGCGAAGCCTTAGTAGGTGAAAAAGGAAGTGGTATTGATCCCGAAATCCTCATAAAATATTCAAATGAAATTAAAAAAGCCTATGATAAAGCTGTTGAAATTGCAATTGTAATCGGAGGTGGAAATATCTACAGGGGTTTTAATAATGAATATAAAATTGACAGGGTTCAAGGTGACTATATGGGAATGTTGGCAACATTAATAAATGGGTTAGCCCTACAAAATACTCTCGAAAATATTGGAATTCCTACAAGGCTACAAAGTGCAATAAATGTAAACAAGGTAGCTGAACCTTATATTAAAAGAAAAGCTATAAGACATCTGGATAAAAAAAGGATTGTAATTTTTAGCGCAGGAACAGGAAACCCATATTTTACAACAGATTCAGCAGCAGTTTTAAGAGCTATTGAAATTGAAGCTGATGTTATTTTAAAAGGTACGCGAGTTGATGGTATTTATAATGATGACCCTAATAAAAACTCAAAAGCATTCAAATTCGAAAAGATTACTTTTAACGAGGCAATTAACAAGGGATTAAAAATTATGGATACCACTGCATTTACTCTAAGTCATGAAAATAATCTTCCGATTATTGTATTTGATATGAATCAAGAAAATAATTTGATAAGAGTATTAAACGGTGAAAATATTGGAACACTAGTAAATTTATAATTGGCTATGAATGAAGATTTAGAAATTATTTTAGATTTAGCAAAAGACTCAATGTCAAATGCTATATCGCACCTAGAAAAAAAACTTTTAAATATTAGGGCAGGAAAGGCAAATCCAAATATGCTAACAAATGTATTTGTTGATTATTATGGAACAAGCACGCCAATATCTCAAACAGCAAATATTAACACGCCAGATGGAAGAACATTAATTATTCAGCCATGGGATAAAAGTATGCTCCCTGAAATTGAAAAAGGAATAGAAGTTGCCAATCTAGGATTTAATCCTATGAATAATGGTGAGAACATAATCATTAATGTACCTGTACTAACAGAAGAAAGAAGAAGGGAGCTTGTTAAACAAGCAAAAAATGAAGTAGAAGAAGCTAAAATTGCTATAAGAAATGCCCGTAAAGAAGCTAATAATGAAATTAAGAAGTCAAACGAATTTTCTGAAGATTTAAAGAAAAACTCAGAACTTGATATACAAGAAATTACAGACGGCAGTATAAAAAAGGTGGATATAATATTTAATGAAAAGCAGGAAGAAATAATGACTTTATAAATTTTTAGTTTTTCATTATTTGACAATTAGTTATTAGTATCTTTATAATCTGTAATTTAAAAATATGTTAAAGAATATTTTTTCTGGATTCTGGGAAAAAACTTCCAGGCTTATATTAGGAAATAGAATTCTTATAATATTATCATTAATCCTTATTACATATTCATTTTCCACTCATTGGGATAAAATTAGATTTACATATACTGAAGCAAATTTACTGCCTGCTACTCATCCAGAGAATATAAAATATAAAGCATTTACAGACAAGTTCGGGGAAGAAGGTAATCTTATTGTTATTTCTGTGAAAGACACTACCCTATTTACAATTGATAAATTAAATGCTTGGAATAATCTTTCTCACAGTTTTAAAGATCATCAAGATGTTGCAACAGTTATTGCGTTTGGTGATTTGCAAAAACTTAAAAAGAATAAGACATCTAGACAATTTTATATTGAGCCTTTTATTGTAGATTCCATTTCAAATGAATCGCAGCTAAATCTACTTAAAGATGAGATTTTTAATAAATCTCCCTTTTATGATAAGTTTCTAATTAATTCTGAGACACAAGCTGTTAGAACTGCCATTAACCTTAAAACAGAAGTTGTTAATACAGTAAAAAGAGAAGAGTTTGTTACAAAGATACTAGAACCTAGGGTTGCAGAATTTGAAAAAAAATATAATCTCAATGTTCGGATTTCTGGAATGCCATATGTAAGAACAAAATACTCTCAAACTATTAAGGCCGAATTAGGTAAATTTATAATTTTAGCAATACTCGTAACCTCGGTCATTTTCTTTTTATTTTTTAGATCATTTAGAGCAACTATTATTTCAATTTTTACCGTATGTATTGGGGTAATGTGGACCCTTGGAATAGTTGGCCTACTAGAGTATGAATTAACAGTACTAACAGCTATTATTCCTCCTTTAATTATTGTTATTGGAATGCCAAATTGTATATTCTTAATTAATAAATATCAACATGA
>CABXBH010000036.1 GCA_902510415.1 uncultured Bacteroidota bacterium
TTTTTTAATGTTATAGTTGATGATGGGCATCCACTGCATGCACCCTGAAGAATTACTTTAACTATTTTTCTATCAGAATCGTATGATTCAAACAAAATATTTCCACCATCAGAGGCTACAGCAGGTTTTATATATTCATCAAGAATAGAAACTATTTGTTTTGAGGTTTCATCTAAGCTTATTTCTTTCTTTTCCTTTTTTTCTTTTGAGAAATTTATTTCATTATTTTCTAAATAATTTTTAATAAAGTTTCTTAATTCATTCGTGATTTCATCCCATTCTTTAATATCATATTTTGTTATAGAAACAAAGTTTTTAGAGATATAAAGACTCTTTACATATGGGAGCTCAAATAATTTTTTTGCAAATTCCATTTGTTGGGCTTCGTCAATGTTATTAAATTCAAAACTGTCATCCACAATTAATTTATTTGAAACAAATTTTAATACACCAGGGTTAGGAGTGCTTTCTGAGTAAATCGAAATGGGATTATTTTTTTCTTTTTTAGATTCACTTACAACTTCTTGATTGCTATTAAGATAATTTTCTATTAAATTTTTAACCTCTTCTTCAACATCTCCCCATTCAACTATATTAAACCTCTCAATTGAAATAAATGAGGGAGTAATGTATACCTTTTTTACAAACGGTAAATAAAATAATTCCTGAGCTAATTGAGAGTTTTTTGCTTCATCTATATTGTTAAATTCATAGTTTAAATGATTTGTAATAAACTTATTAATCTCAAATTTATTTATAAACTTATTTTGTGTTCGTTCTATTTTTACTAAAAACTCCATAATTCATATTATTAATACAAAAATAGTAAATATGAGGCTTTGCAGAAATAAAAAAATAGATATGTCTATTAAAATTTATATATTTGACCGACTTACATTTTAACGGTATAGTTATTGATGTTTTAATAAATGTAAAATGAAAGCTAATCAGATTATTTTATCATTTTTTGTATTACTGTTATTTAATACAAATTCTTATTCGCAAGAAGGCTTACCTATCTACTCTGATTATTTAACGGATAATTTTTATTTATTATTTCCTTCTATGGCCGGAGCATCAAACTGTACAAAGGTTAGATTCACTGGAAGAAAACAATGGATGGATCAAGATGAGGCGCCTAATCTTCAAACAGTTAGCATAAATGGAAGAATTGGTGATTCAAGGTCAGCATTAGGAACAATTGCTTTCAAAGATCAAAATGGTTATCATTCTCAGTCGGGAGCTTATGTGACATATGCACATCACATTATGTTTTCAAGAAGTGAATTAGATTTAGATATGTTGTCCTTTGGTCTGAGTGCTGGATTGATACAATACAAACTAGATGAATCATCCTTTCTTGCGGGTGGTTTTGATCCCCTTATTTCTGGTTTTGAACAAAGTGCAACAGATTTCAATATTGACTTTGGTTTTTCTTATCAATATTTAGACTTTTATGCACACGCATCGATTAAAAACCTACTAAATAATGATGGTATAAATTTCAATGAACAAGGTTTAAGCTATAATAATTTAAGAACATATCTTTTTTCTACTGGATATTTATTTTCAGATTCATCTAACAATTGGAATTTTGAACCTTCTCTAATGTTTGCTCATAAAGATGCAACTAAAGAAACATTTGCAGATGTTAATTTTAAAGTATACAAAGAAACCGATTTCGGAAGGTTATGGGCTGGGCTTTCTTACAGAAACAGTTTTGACGGAGCAGAATATTTAAATTCTCAAGATCAAATTAAAACTCAAAAACTTCAATATATTACCCCACTATTGGGATTAGAATTAAACGGTTTTGTTTTTGCCTACAACTATTCATACCAGTCTAATTCTGTAGTTTTTGACAACGGAGGCTATCATCAAATAACTCTTGGTTTTAACTTTGGATGCAGGAAAAAAAGGTATAATTGTGAATGCCCTTGGCTGAAATAATTTAAAATTTCAAATATCTTATTTTATAGTCGTCTCCGATAAATTTTCTGGATAAATTGTTGCCGTTAAAAAATACTTTAACGTATCTTTTTTCATTTGATATATTTATAAGATTATTTAGCTTAAGTATATTAATCGTATGATTTGTCACAGGTGTAATAGTGTCTATTAGTTGTATATTTTTAGGAATAATTTTTTGAATTGTGTCAAATATGTAATGGTAATGTGTACAGCCTAAAACTAAACAATCAATGTTTTTATTAATCATCGGACTTAAATAGTTTTGTAGGATATTGTATAGCTTATTTTCATCAGTTTCTCCATTTTCAATCATTTTAACAAGATCGAAACCTACCTGCTCATGTATTTTAATATCTTCAATTTTATTTTTAGCTAAAGTTTCAAAAAACAGATTACTATCTAAAGTTTGTTCTGTTGCCAATACACCAATATTTTTTGTTTTAGTGTGGATTATCGCTGGTTTCAATCCAGGTTCAATTCCGATTATTGGAATAGAAATTTTACTCCTTAAAAAATTAATGGAGTTAGTTGTAGCGGTATTACATGCAACAATTATAATTTTACAATTAAGTTCAATTAACTTTTCACAGTTTTTAAAACTAAACTTAATTATTTCCTCTTTTGATTTATTACCATAAGGACAGTTATCATTATCTGCCAAATAGATAAAGTTTTCAAATGGTAGAACATTCTCTAATTTTTCTAAAATTGATATTCCACCTATCCCTGAATCAAAAATTCCAATAGGATTATTCATAGTCTATATACAAAAAAAGCCGCCTATTATAGACAGCTTTTTTAATGTTACTTAAATATTCATTTAGAAACCTAGTTCTTTTTTTACTTCTTCCATCAAATCAGTACCATTGGCAACAATAACTCCCTGACCTTGAGTTGAGTCTAATACATAATCAAAACCTAAAGAATTAGCTATTTTATTAATTGCAGCCTGAGCTTTTTCAGTGATAGGCTTTAATAAATCAAATTCTTTTTTTTGTAACTCTTGCTGTGCTTGTGCTTGGTATTGTCTTATACTTTGTTCCATCCCTTGAACTTCCTGAAGTCTTTTCGCATTTTCTTCATCAGTTTGAGCTGCAGCTTCAGTGTCATACTGTTTTACTTTACTTTGAAGTTCAGCAGCCATAGTTTGGATATCAGTCTCATAAGTTTTTGCAAGTTTTTCTAGTTCAGATTTAGCATCATTCATTTCAGGCATTGATGCAACGAGTTCAGTGGTATTAATATGTGCAATTTTAGATTGAGCAATTGTTGAAAAACTAATTGCAAAAAATAAAATTACTAGTGATATTCTAATCTGTTTCATAATCAATATTTTGAGTTTATAAATTTAATTAAGTAAAGGTACTAATCTTTTACTTTTCTTTTGTTACTATTTTTTTGTTTTCTTTGCTCCAATAGTTCTTTAACAGTTAACTTTTTTTTAGGTTCAGTTGATTTTGCTTTAGTATCTTCTTTATCTTCAATATCATTCTTATTATCATCTATAACTTCAGTCACATCGATAGAATCGTCTATAAGACTTTCATTTTCCACCTCCCTTTTATCTTTTCTTGAGTCTAGCTTCCTTCTGTTATTAGCCCTTGAGATAGTTCTTAAGATTTGATCACTAATATCATATCTTCGGTCTGAGTAAAGCATGACAATATCAGCAGACTTATCAAATATAAAATCATAATTTTTAGATTTTGCTAATTCTTTGATTGCATTAAATATTTGATCTTGAATAGGTTGTATTAATTGTTGTTTTTGTATGATTAAATCACCTCTGGGGCCAAATCTTTTTTGTTGATATTCATTTAGTTCTTCCTCATCAAAGCTTATTTCTTCTTCAATTTCTTCAATCATTTCACTGGTTAATAAAATTCTTTCTGAGTTGAGAGCTTCTTTTTTTTGTTCAATTTTTCTGGCCCTATCTTCAATCTCTTTTTTCCAATCTTTTGCCTTTTCCTCTAATCTTGTAGATACTTGTTTATATTCTTGAAGATTTTCTAGAATGTATTCAGTGTCAATATAACCTATTTTTACTCCTCTCTGAGCATTCATAAAAGTTGTTATTAATAACAATAGAATAAAAATATAGGTCTTTTTCATGATAAATTAGAACGTAAAAATCGTTCAAATATTTTATTAAAAGTTTTGTCCAAAGATAAAATGTGTTTCCCAGCCATGCTTGGTAGACTGGCCTGGTACAGGATCAAACCCATGACCAAAGTCAATACCAAGTAATCCAAATTGTGGCATAAATAGTCTAACACCTATACCTGCAGACCTCTTAAGTAAGAACGGATCAAAGTCTCTAAAGCTATTATATGATGCACCGCCTTCAACAAATGTAAGAGCAAATATTTTAGCCTGCTCACCCAAACTAATAGGATATCTCAGTTCTAGCGAATATTTATTATAAATTGATCCACCGTCTTGAGCTGAAAGGGATTGATTTGGGTATCCTCTAAGAGGAATATTTTCTCTACCATCTAAATTATACATTCCCATTCCATCACCTCCTAGAAAAAATCTTTCAAAAGGAATAACGCCTCTATCATTATTATATGCTCCTAAAAATCCAAATTCAAAAGCAGGTCTCAAAACAAGTTTTTTGGTCAGTGCGGTAAACCACTCTCCTTTAAATTTTATTTTATAAAACTCTAGCCATTTATATCTTTCTTGATCGATTTCAGCTATTCTATCACCAGCAGAAATATCTGAGGGGTCAATCGCTAATTGGTCTACTAAATCATTTCTCTCATCCTTAAGAGCTTTGTAGTCAACATCGTTAAAAGCAGAATAAGGAAATGTAAGTTTCGCAGAAAGAGTGAAATTAGAACCACCTGTTGGATAAATAGGATCTGTATATGTGTTATTTCTGCTTAATGCCACGGTGTATGATAAGTTATTTGAAGATCCATTACCAAATGTAAACAGCCCAGTATTATACTCGTTTAAATCATAGTATTGGTATCCAATAAATTGAGAAAGAGTAAAATAATCATCAGGAACAGTAAGTCTTTTAGCTAAACCAACAGAAACCCCAGAAATGTTAAAGTATTTAGATTTATCAGCTGTATAGTTGTATGGATTAAACATAAACTGTTTTGTTTGAGATAATTGAACCGAAAATTGAACAGGTCTTTTCCCTCCAAGCCAAGGCTCGGTAAAGTTAAAACTATTAACGGTATAAAATCTACTTGCTTGAAGTCTCAATGCTAGTCTTTGTCCATCACCCATAGGAATGGGATTATAAGCCTCCTTTTTGAAGATATCTTTTATTGAAAAATTATTAAATGAAAGACCGATAGTTCCGATAAAACCACCACCTCCATATCCACCTTGAAGCTCAATTTGGCTTGAACCAGTTTCAACTAAAGTATACTCTAAGTCTACTGTACCATCATTTGGATTAATATTTTTAAAATCAGGAGAAATTAGTTGTGGGTCAAAAAATCCTAATTGTCCAAGTTCTCTCAAAGATCTAAACACGTTAGCTTTACTGTATAGTTGACCAGGTCTAGTCCTAATTTCCCTATAAATAACATGATCATTTGTTTTGTTATTACCAACAACAGTAATTTTATTAAAGTAAGCTGGCTTACCTTCGTTAATTCTTATTTCTAAATCAATAATATTTCCATCTGCATTTACTTCAACTGGAGTTATTGAAGAAAATAGGTATCCATTATTTTGATAAAGGTTACTTAAATCATCAGCATCTGGGTCTGATCTATCAGCAATTCTTTTTTCAAGTTCAACTCCATTATATGTGTCTCCTTCTTTAATTTTTAAAATTTGATTTAGTTGTTGGTCGGTATAAACACTGTTTCCTAAGTAATCAATTTTACCAAAAGTATATTTTGAACCTTCAATTAACGAGATAGATACATCAATATCTTGGTCATCATTATTTAGCACTGTGTC
>CABXBH010000037.1 GCA_902510415.1 uncultured Bacteroidota bacterium
TATCCTGTGTCAAATCAACTTCTCTAAATTTTTGCTTATTAAATTGTCTGATATAGTCGGTATTTATACTTATACTAGCAGGTAATAAATTAATATTAAAATCTTTCAAGATTTTTAAATACTTGCTATTAAAAATTGAGTCGTTATTTTTTAATGGTTCTAGTTTAATAGAATTAAAATTAAAGTTGTAATTAACTCCAGCCCGTACATTTTGATCTAACATGTTCTCTATTTCATAGTCTCTATGATTAACCTCATTATAAGAATAATTAAAAGTAAGGTTTTCCATGTCGTAAAACCTAGGAGTTTTATCATCATTTGTTCTTTGTTTGTTTACACCAATTAAATTGATACTCTTTCTCTTAGTATAATCTTCAGATTGTTTTAAGATAGCATCCTTATCTTCTTGTGATTCAGCTTGATCAATTCTAGATGAAAGAGTAATATCTCTATATTGCTGGTCATATTCTGGTGTAATATATTCTTCTCCTTGACCATAATTTAACGGAATATTTAGCCCCCATTTTTCTGGGAACAATTGACCTACATTAATATTTGATATTAAGTCATATTGCTTCTTATCAATCTGATCTCTTTCACTTGGCCCTTGTTCAATATTTCCAAAGCCACTAGTACTTTGTCTAGCAGTTGCTGAGATATTAATAAAATCTGCAATATTTGTGTCAAGTGCCAAAGTAGCTGCCCACCCTCCTTCATTGTCCATATCAGAAAGACGCAATTCATTAAACCAAACTTCAGCACACACGTCCATGTTATCCTGACTAGGATTTTTAACCCCTATCATTAAAGTTCTAATATCACCAAAATTTGGATTTCCTTTAATAGCAATCCTGTGCTCACCCACTTCTAGTGGAGAAAATTCATTTACTGGTTCATCAATAACATCTTCGTTGACCACATCATAAAAAATGGGTTGGTCCGAGCCAAGTGAACCATTTAAAATAGAAAGAGACTTAATTGTTTCTAAGGCGCTTATCGGAAGATTAATTTCATTTATAATAGGCCAAACAGATTGAGGGTCTAATGAGCCTGAAGAAGATTCCTGTAAGGGAATTTCTATTTGATAATAATTTTCTGATAAATCGTTACCTAACCTTATAAATCCAATAATATCTCCATCAGTGAATCCAGGAGAAGGTCCATCTTCAGCATGTAAAAACATTCTCAATCTGTTGAATTGCCTCATATCAACACTAATGTTTTTATATGCCCCTCTTGAATCCTCTGGCTCTAATTCACATACATTTAGAACCAGTGATTGTTCATTTTGTCTAACAATGGTATTATTATTGTTGAATTGCTCTCTTTCAACTCCAGGAGGAGACACATAACTTTCTTCATTTTCTTGAATTCCAATTACACCAACTGAAAAATCAGTAGTATCATTGTTATTATCTATCTCTTCATCAAGACTAAGCTGATATTTTCTCCAGTCACTTCTTACTAACTCCAGAGTTCCAAATCTAAAAATTGTATTTTGACTAAATTCTGTCAGATACATTCTCATAAATCGAATAGACCTAAAATCTGAAATTCCTCCTACTGATGAAGTTGGCTCATTGATTGGAATTCGAAATTGATACCACTTTACTAGCTCAGAAGTTCCATTAGGAAGATTTACATTTTTTTCTTTTCTGTCTATTATATAAGAATTATTTAAATCTGATAATGAATTTGGAGATATTTCTAAGTCATATTCAAAATAACTATCTATAGTATTCATTGTATTGTCCCTGTTAATATCTTCAACATCAGGATATGTTGAAGAACCTCTATCAGTATTAGATATTGTTTCAGGCGAATTACCATCCAACCCGTTATATTCCATATATCTTTCAAAGATACTTCCTGATTTGTTGAGAAAATAATCATAATTATCATTTGCAGGGTCTGATAAATCAGCAAAAGAATTAAATACAACTGCCTCTTCGATGTCATCGTAACCGTCTAAACCAACATCTTGATTTGTTCTTGATTCGCCTAGAGATGAAAAAGCATATACTAAAGACTGATTTTGAGGTACAACCGTACCCCAATTGGTAATAGGAAGAAGACTTATATCCCCGTCTTCTGGCAACCCATTTTCATACTGTTTTCTTCCATCTTTAATTATATCTTCAGAAATATTACCAAGATTAAATGTTAGTCTTCCTCCAGAATTTTGATCATTATTTAAAAAAGGGTCCATCAACCAAAATTCTAGGTATTCAACATTTGACTGTTCAAAATCAGTTGTATTAATCAACCTAGTAATTCCAGCCCAAGAATCATTTACATCATCTATTATTCCGTCTGAAACAGTAGGATCCATATTGTATGGACCTCTAAGATTAGGATAATAATTCAAGTCAAGTGAATTAATTACTGTTGTTTGACCTTGAACTAAATCTATTTGCGGAAATATTTCATCAATAAAAATTCTTCTGGAGTATAAATTTGATAAATCCTCGTTAGAAATTTCTGAAGGTCTTTGGCTACTATAAAAAATAGGATCAATAGAATACCAATTAAGAAGTGCTCTGTCGTAACCATTTTGTATTCCATTATTATCTTCATCTCCCTCAGTATATATATTTCCAAGGTCTTTTGGTCGACTAGAAATAGTCCAGGATTGTGGAGCCAAAAGGTCTATTACATTTTGAGTTCCTTCAAAATCATCTATATATGAAGTTGCTTCTCCATTAAAATTATTTCCTTTTGGAGCACCTGGCATTAAATATGCAAATTCACCCCTTAAGGAAAAGTTTGAAGGCACATCAGTTTCAATATTTGGAAGCTTGTTTACTAGTCTTGTTAGTATAGGCACTTCCTTTGAAAAATTACCATCAAAACCAATAATAGTATTATTTATTGGTTCAGTTCCAAAGTTGGCTTTCTGGGTTAAAGGTCTTTCGTGCAGGTTTAATAAAGTTCCTGAAACTATAAAATCATCGCTGAATTGATGTTCAATATTTATTCCCGAAAATCTTTTAGTTTGTTGTCCAAATAATGCATTGTTTTCAACACTTACATTAATTGGTATGTTAGACGCTTGTAATCCTGCATCTAATATTTGTACCGTACCAAGCTGATAATTTACAGTGTAGTCAACTCCTTCAACTAACACTCTTCCACCAGCTGTTACTGTTACTGACCCTCTAGGTACATTATAAGCTCCAATTGGAATGCCTCCTCCAGATGATGATTTATATTTTCCTTTTACAAGAAATTTATTTTTTTCAGCTTCCTGCTCAGCAGCTGTCTTAGTAGAATTATAAAGTGTATGGTAGACATATTTTTTTTGATTTAAGTTATAGTCATCAACAATATTTTCGTCTCCATTATAGTCTTCCGATAAATTTAATCTTAGAGATTCAAATAAATACTCTCCAAAAGGCTCAACTTTTGTAAAAATTATTTTACCTGTTTGCTTAATAACAGTTATCTCAGGAACAAAATCAAAAAAACCATCTCCATTGATTTGTGGATCATTGTTGAAATTTAATCTGTCAAAATTGAAAAAACTTAAAAGTGGTTGTTCTTGTATTGATGGATTTCCCAAAACAGGAGATGGGAATGGAGTTCCATCAACTGGAGTAATATAATTTAGTTCCGATGACTCTTTATAAAAAATATTTAACTTAAAATCTTCTCTTTCAAGTTGAAATGCTCCGGTATTATAGATATTTTTCATCATCAAATCCCAGATAGGTTCATCAATATTTGTAACCGCACTCTTTAATAACTTCAAAATAAGATTATTAGAATTAACAACTTGACTATTATTATCAAAAGAAACTTCAGTTGCTTGAACACCATCATTTGCAAATTCTCCAACCTGAAAAACTTCATTACCGACAGTATATTGAAAAGCTACTGCAAGTATCTCATCATTGTCTAGCTTTTGGGTTAAAGAAATATATCCTAGTTGTGGATGAATTTGGTAATCAATATTTTCTCTAAGCTTTTGAGCATTTTCTAATTTTCCGTAATCAATTCCTTCGCTTACATTGGGGACGAGGATACCTGATTGAACAGAAGCAACATCTCTTACCAAATTTGTTATTTGAGAACCTGCATCTCCAATTGATGTTGGGTCAAATCCATTATTTGAATTGTCTGGATAAGAGTTTGGTGATGAAAATATATTAACTGCAGATGAAACATTAGCTGACTCGCCTAAATCTTGAAAAGCTAATATATTTCTAACATCCTCAAGTTGATTATTTCTGTTTGTAACCCAAACCTCAGCTCTAGTAATTTGAACGTTTGAATTAATGTATGGATAGTTTTCAAGAGATTCGTCATATTTATTTCTAAAAAAGTGACTTAAAAAGAAATGTCTGTTTTCATCATAATCTAATGCTCTAAACTCAAATTCTTGAACAGTACCTCCACCTTCTGAAACAACAGATCTTGATTCAGACTTTTGTTCTGAAAAAATTGCATTAATTCGTGTCTTGCCAAACTTTAATTCAGTCTTTACTCCAAAAAGACTCTGTGCACCTGAAATAAGTGAACTATTTAATGGCATGCTCACATTACCTACTTCAATTTTTTGAATTATATCATCTTCTGTTGGCTCATATTCAAGTTTCATTAAATTTTGGAAATCAAATGAAGATTGAGTGTCAAAATTAGCATTTACTTGTACTCTTGTTCCAACCTTACCTACTAAACTTAACCCTATTCTTTGATCAAAATCAAATGTTAAATTACTTCTGTTTCTAGGTGAGAAAGAAGGGTTGTCTTGTTTAGTGTATAAAACTCCCAAATCAACTTCAAGTGAACCTTGAGGAACTACTTGAATTGTGTTTCCCCCAAAAATAGATT
The DNA here is from genome assembly GCA_902510415.1 of uncultured Bacteroidota bacterium. GTDB lineage: Bacteria > Bacteroidota > Bacteroidia > Flavobacteriales > Flavobacteriaceae > MED-G13. The sequence goes on from CABXBH010000037.1 coordinate 4,834, forward strand.
CGAACAATTGTGAATTAACATAAATCTCCGGAATTAAATTCTTTTGATCATCTTCAGAACCTTCTTTTTTCCCTTCAGCTGCATCAATTTTAGATTTATAATAATTTTTTAAATCTTCTTTTAAAATTAAGTTTTGATATTCTTCAGGAGATAAAATTATAGGATAACTAATGTCATAATCTCCAACTTTTATATTAAAATAATACAAATCACTAACAGGGTCATATTCGTAATTTTCAACATAGCTAGATGGATTTGGAATATCAATTTGGCCTAAATCTGCTTCCTGTGCATTAATATTTAGTACAACCATTAAAGGAAGCAATACAAATAATAAATTTTTAAAATTAAAATTAGACAGCATTAATAAATTAAATATTTTTCAAAGTCTCTTTGATTATTTCCTCCACAGTAATATCTAAATTATTCTTAATTATTTTGTCGACTAATCTTTCTGCAGATTTCTTAT
>CABXBH010000038.1 GCA_902510415.1 uncultured Bacteroidota bacterium
ATATTATTAGATAATTCATTTAAAGCCTTAGAGTTAGGCTTGAAAATTTGTTCTTCTGACTTATACGAAAAATCACTGTCAAATGCAGATATTTTATTATTGATAATAGTAAAGGTGCACTCAGTAGTATCATCAGATGTATAATCTCCACAATAAATAATTAATGATTTACAATTTTCCGAAATCTTACCAATAGTAATAAATTCTTTCATCTTTAATTATCTATATACAAATTCGTCGTCTTCATCATAAAAATATCCTTTATTCATTTTGTTATCAATCAAAATCCAACAATAAAGTTCGTTAGATTGGCAAATATCTCTGATTACATCTTCATCAATATCTTCAGGACTAGACCAATTATCTTTAAAAATAATTTCAAACTGTATTTCATTCTTGTCTACTTTTAATTCACATTCTGAGTCTGGATAATACATTTGGAATAGGTCTTCAACTTCAGCTTTTGCATTGTTAATATATTCATCAACATCTGATGATTCAAAAAATTTAATTGTTATCATATTTTTATCAATGTTTTAAAATTAAATATAAGAATTAATAACTAGTTAAAAAATGATACTATTTTTGTTAAGATTATAAAATAATATATTATGCCTTTTACAAATGATGCTATAGTTTTTGGAATTTTAATGGTTTCATTAGGTTTTGTTTTCTACACAGAATCTTTAAAAAAAGGATTCTGGTTCAAATTTTACAAAGTAATTCCTGGGCTGCTTATGTGTTATTTTATTCCTGCAATATTTAATTCGCTAGGAATTATTTCTTCTCAAGATTCTCAAACTTATTATATAGCTAAGGAATATTTACTTCCTGCATCACTTCTATTAATGACATTGAGTATAGATTTAAAGGCAATATACAACCTTGGTTATAAAGCTTTGGTTATGTTTTTTACTGGAACTGTTGGGATTATTATAGGAGGACCAATATCAATTTTAATTTTGTCAATATTTTTCCCAGAATTATTTAATGGAGCAGGGCCTGATGTAATATGGAGGGGTCTATCAACACTGGCAGGAAGCTGGATTGGTGGCGGAGCAAATCAAGCAGCAATGTTAGAAATATTTGAATACAATCCACAGAAATATGGAGGTATGGTTTTAGTAGATATTGTAGTTGCTAATATTTGGATGGCCATGATATTATTTGGTATTGGGAAAAAAAACGCAATTAATAAATGGCTCAAAGCAGATACAACCGCAATTGAAGAATTAAAAGAAAAAGTAACCTTATTTTCAAATAGCAGTAAAAGAATTCCAAACCTATCAGACTATATGATTCTTTTGGCAATTGCGTTTGGAACTGTTGGCTTTTCTCATTTAGGAGCTGAATATATTTCAGAATTTCTAAGCTCAAATTTTGAAGCAGTTGCTGATAAAAGTTCTGGGTTATCATCGTTTGCTTCTAAGTTCTTTTGGATGATTTCAATTGCTACATTTATTGGTATAGGTTTATCATTTACAAAAGCTAGAAATTTTGAAGGTGTTGGTGCTAGTAAAATAGGGAGTATTTTTATCTATGTCCTTGTTGCTACTATAGGAATGAAAATGGATTTAGGATCTATTTTCGATGAACCTAAACTAATTTTAATAGGTATTATATGGATGGCAATTCATGCAATACTTCTAATTGTAGTTGCAAAAATAATTAGAGCGCCTTACTTTTTCTTAGCTGTAGGAAGTCAAGCCAATGTAGGTGGAGCAGCATCAGCACCTGTTGTAGCTGCAGCATTTCATCCATCTCTTGCGACAGTTGGGGTATTACTAGCGGTATTTGGATATGTAGTGGGCACTTATGGTGCAATGATTTGTACCTATTTGATGGAATACACCTCTAATCTATAATATATTTTATTTAAACCACTCTGTTTTATCCAAAACATTATTTCTTTCAGATTTATTTTTATCCGAATGATTAAAATGTCCCATATAAAAGAACCCCAAACACCTTTGATTACTATTTAATTTAAAATAATCTTTCATGTTTTTAATGTAGCCAGGTGTACTCCAATAACAACCAATTTTTTTATCAACACAAGTAAGCCACATATTTTGAACAGCCATTGCTGTTGATGCTATTTCTTCCCACTCCGGAATTGACTCGTTAATATCACGATTCATAAAAATTACAATTATGCAATTTGATTTTTTACACTTATCAATAATTTTTTTTGCTTTAAAATCGATGTTTTTTGAATTTGAATTTTGCTCATAATGAAGAACCATAGATTTAGCTAATTCCATTTTAGAATCATTTTGATAAACTTTAAAAAACCATGGTTGCGTAAGTTTATGGGAGGGTGCATGATTTGCATTTTGTAAAATTTCTTTTATATCATTTTCTGAAATATCGGTATCTCCAAATTGTTGAGGATAAATTGCTCTTCTATTCTTAATTAAGTCTGAAGTTGTCATTGTGTTTGTTTATGATAATTCTTTATAAAAATACTATTTAGACACATTATAAATAATTAAATTTATAAAAAAAAATAATGAGAAAAGATCAATTTGAATCTCCTGACTACTATATGGTTGAAAAACTTTTTTCTGAGGAGCAAATTTTAGTAAGAGATGCTACTAGACAATGGGTTAAAGAATATGTATCTCCTATTATCGAAGATTGTAATCTTAAAGGTGTATTTCCAAAGGAATTAATTAAAGGTATTGCAGAAATTGGAGGTTTTGGAGCAATTCTTCCAGCTAAATACGGAGGGTCTGAACTTGATTTAATTTCATATGGCTTAATGATGCAAGAACTTGAAAGAGGTGATTCATCAATTAGAGTTATGTGTTCAATTCAAACTTCATTAGTAATGAATAACATATATGAGCATGGAAACGATTTTCATAAACAAGAATTTCTTTTAAAACTTTCCAAAGGAGAGTTAATTGGTAGTTTTGGGCTTTCTGAACCTGGGCACGGTTCTGACCCAGCTTCAATGCAAACAAGACATACGATTGATGGGGATTATTATATTATTAATGGCTCTAAAATGTGGATTGGAAATGCTCCTTTTTGTGACATAGCATTAGTATGGTCAAAGGGTGCAGACAATAGATATTCATGTTTTATTATACATAGAGATGATCCTGGTTTTTCGACTTCAAAGATTGATAAAAAATGGTCATTCCGTGCATCTGAAACAGGTGAATTAATTTTTGATAATTGTAAAGTTCACAAAAAATATTTATTATTTGAGTCTGATAGTATTCAATCCGCATTGAGCAGCCTAAATATTGCTCGTTACGCTGTGGCATGTGGTTCAATTGGTATTGCTATGGAATGTTATGATGTAGCTTTAAAATATTCCAATGAAAGATCTCAGTTTGGTAAAAAAATATCGTCAAATCAATTAATCCAAAAAAAATTGGTTGACATGATTACTGAAATCACAAAAGCTCAACTTCTAAATTGGAAACTTGGGATGATGATGAATGATGGGGAAGCAACTTTCGAACAAATTTCAATGGCAAAACGCAATAATGTATCTGTCGCTTATAACGTTGCAAGAAATGCCCGACAAATTCTTGGAGGTATGGGAATTACAGCTGAATATCCAGTTATGAGACATTTGATAAATCTTGAAACATTAATTACTTATCAAGGTACCGACGAAATACACACATTAATTACCGGTCGAAATATCACCGGTGTTTCTGCCTTTTGATTTATATATATTGTAACTTTTAAGTTCGCTTAATATAAAAATATAAAAATGAGTAAAATTAAATATGAAATAATTTTTGAAGAAAGAACAATTTATGACGAAAATTACGATGAATTATGGCTTCCAAACTCGGTGGGTTATTTAGATATTCATCATTACGAATATGACGATGATGAATCTGGTGTTTACGATAATCATATACATAAAGGCTTTGATGAGATTTTTTCAGACTCTCTTGTTATATATCTAGGCTATAAAAAAGGTTATAAGATAATAACTGAGGTTCCTACAGAATTTATTGAGTCCGCTGAAGCTTCTGATTTTGACCAAGTTGAATCTTTTGAAGAGAAAGATTATGACAAAGCTTTAAATTATATTAAAAATCTTGAAAAAATCTCTTTTTCTGAAGCCAAGAATCAAGGATTATGGGCTGAAGACGATGAAGATGAGGGAATATAGATATCAAACTATTTTTAAATTGAAAAAGCTTTTATTAATATTATATATTTTGCCTGTTATTACTTTTTCACAAGTTGAAGGCACATTAAATGGATATATTTTCGATTCAAAAAGTCAATTTCCTCTTTTGGGTGCAAATGTGATTATTGAAGGAACCGAAAAAGGTGCTATATCAGATCAAAATGGTTTTTTTGAGATTTCAGGTATAAAGCCTCAGACATATAATTTATCTATTAGCTATGTTGGATATCAGTCAAAAAAAATATTTAATGTTATTGTCAAAAGTAAAGGAAATCAAACTTTAGAAATATTGTTGGTTGAGTCTTTAGAAGAACTTGAAGAAATTCTATTATACGAAAGTCCTTTTAAAAAAACTCCTGAAACACCACTTTCAATAAATACATTTTCCAGAGTAGAGATTGAAAGTTATCCAGGAGCGGATAATGATGTAACGAAAGTCGTTCAAAGTATGCCAGGACTTTCTCCATCGGTTGGAGGATTTAGAAATGACATAATTATTAGAGGAGGTGCCCCAAATGAAACAGTCTATTATTTAGATGAAATTGAAATCCCAAATATAAACCACTTTAGTACCCAAGGGAGCGCAGGTGGACCACAAGGAATGATTAATATTTCTTTCATCGATGAGGTAACTTTAAGCACTTCAGCTTTTGGAGTAGAATATGATAATCCTCTAAGTGGAGTTTTACAATTTAACCAGAAGAATGGTAATCCAAAGGAAGTCAACGGAAACTTCAGATTTGGAGCAAGTGATTCTGCAATTACAATTGAAGGTCCATTTTCAAAAAATGATGACAATAAGACTACATTTATATTCTCTGCAAGAAAAAGTTATCTTCAGTTTTTATTCAAACTTATTGGACTTCCTATTAGACCAAATTATTGGGATTTTCAATGGAAAATTAATCATAAAATAGACGATTATAATTCAATCAATTTTATCGGATTAGGAGCAATTGATGATTTTTCGGTCGAAGCGCCTGATGATTTTGATTTTACCCAACAATCCTTCTTAGAGCAAGTTCCAATTATTCAACAAAACTCAACAACCTCTGGGGTATCATGGATAAGAAAATTTAAGGAAAG
>CABXBH010000039.1 GCA_902510415.1 uncultured Bacteroidota bacterium
TAAATCGGCTCATGATCAGAAAAATTAATTTTAAAGGTTTTAAAATCGTTTACTTTAAATTTTTTATCTACCAAAATAAAATCAATTCTTAATGGTATAAAATTATAGCTAAAAGTTATTCCAAATCCATTACCCTTTTCTTTAAAACTATCTTTTGTATTTTTTAATAATTCATTATAAATATATGAATATGGAGAATTATTAAAATCCCCCGAAATAACAACTTTATGTGGGCTTTCTGAAATACTTTTTTTTAAGATATCTACTTGATCTTGTTGACTGATAAATGTTTTAGCTAAATCATTAAAAATTTTATCATCATCAGAGTTTATTTCAGAAAACACCAAGTCTTTTTCTAAGGAAAATGATTCGAGATGAATATTATAAATTCTTATTGTATCATTATTTATTTTTATATCAGAAAATATAGCATTATTAGAAGAACTGCTAAATCTTAAAGAACCCTTATTAATAATAGGATATTTAGAGAATATTGCCTGCCCATATTTTAAGTTTTCACCTCTTAAATTTTCATACTTATAAGGGTAATTTTTTAAACTGAAATTAAAATTTTGATATTCCTGTAAGCATATAACATCAGAGTTTTCTTTAATTAAAAAATTTTGAATTTTTTCAGAGATTTTGTCATTATTAATCCAATTATAAATGTTGAACAACCTAACATTATAACTAATTAGTGTAAGCTTATTCTCATCTACATATTCAGAATTATTTGTAAAATTAATAAAGCTCCTAAGTGAGTCGTTGCCAATAATTAATACAATAAGAGACAATAAAAAGTGTTTTTTTAGTTTAGCAATCCAAAAAAATAAAAAAAGAATATTAATTAAAATAATTAGTGGAGAAAACAAGCCTAAAACCGAAAAATAAGGTAAATAAGAAGGTTTTATGTATGGAATTATTAGCGAGATTAGAAATAAAAATGCTGTTATTGAATTAATTAAATAAAGAAATTTCTCAAAAACACTTAAATTTTTCATTTATTTTCTCCCTGTTTAAAAAGAAACTCTTTTTCTTCTTCATTAAGACTATCGTATCCACTTTTGCTAATTTTATCTAAAATTTTATCTACTCTACTCTGCTTTCTATGAAAACTTTTTTGTCTTGAACTGGTTTTACTTTTATTTTTTAATTTGGGGAAACCATACATGGAATAATAGAAATATATACCAATCAAATAACCACCAATATGAGAATAAACCCCATATTGACCTGGTGATATAATTTTTAAAAAATCAGTGAATAAAATAAATGCCATGATATACTTGTAAGCTATTGAAAATCTAAAAATTCTAACAGGCATATTTGGAGAAAGAAGAAATAAAAATATCAATAATGAAGATATCCCTGCAGATGCACCTATAAGCGAGCCAGTAGAACCGGTAAAAAGGTAAAATACTGCGCCAGTTACAATTCCTGTAAAAAATAAATTAACTGTAATCTTATTACCTAATAAGTTAGATATAGAATTAGTAGTAAAGTTTAACAGAATTATCATGAAAATTAGCTCAAATAATCCCTGATGTATAAATGCATAAGTTATTATTGACCAAGGTTTAGTAAGAATATTAGAATCAACAGAAAAAAGAGAAATAAACTTACTTTGATATTTAAAAATAAACATAAGCTTATATAGTATATATACTATAACATTGACACCAATAATTTTTTGAAAAAAATTAAGTTTATTAAAATCAATATTAAGTCTATCAGTAAAACTCATTAATACCACCTATTTCTGTTAAACTGATTTCTTTTCCAATAATACATAATAAAAAAGCCTGTAAGCGCTCCGCCAATATGTGCTATATATGCTGTATTACTAGGGCTAAAAATAGCTTGTCCAGTTATCGCTGAAAATAAATCAAGTAATATTATTGCTGGTATAAAATATTTTGCTTTGACCGGAACTGGGAAAAAAATTAGCATTAACTTACTCTCGGGGAAAAACATTCCAAAAGCTACAAGTACCCCCATTATCGCCCCAGATGCACCAACCATTGTTGATAAAAAAGAAGTGTTAAAAGTAAATAAACCTTCTGGCCCCAAAACACTTTCCCAACTAGTATTATATTTTCCCTCACTCAATATACTTAAAACCGATTCGACGTCATATCCTGAACTGAGTAACAAATCTAAATTTGAGTAGAAAGAGTAATAAAGAAAACTAATTTGAGAAATAGCCGCACCTAACCCACACGTTAAATAAAAAAACAGAAATCTTTTAGATCCAAAAATTGATTCTATGGAAGAACCAAACATCCATAACGCAAACATATTAAATCCAAGATGCATTATACCTCCATGCATAAACATATGAGTGAGTAATTGCCAAAATTTAAAATCAGGATTTTCAGGAAAGTGTAAACTAAAAATAGAATAAATAAAATCTGTATTTAAAGAAAGAACTGAACCAAAATAAAAAATTATATTGATTATGAGTAACTGTTTTACTGTTGGTGAAATTCTATTCATTTATTTAAACATATTTTCAATTTCAGAAAAATCAATTTTAACAAAAGTTTTCTTATTAAATGGAGATATCATTGTCTCCTTACAAGCAAATAATGCGTTAATTAAATATTGCTGCTCTTTGACATCTAATGATTTACCATTCTTTATTGACAAAGTTTTAGACATAATTTTAGATATTAAATCAGATTCGCTAAAACTATTATCTGGAATTTCGTTTTGAATATTGAAAATTAAATTTTCAAAAGAAAGTTTTAATTTTTCATAATCTATAAATGAAGGAATTGTTTTGATAATAATTTTATCTGATTCAGAATCAAACTCCAGGCCAAATTGAACTAAAAGATTTTTATTTGATATTAGGATACCCATTTCTTGTTTATTGAACTGAATTTCTATAGGATTTAGTAATTTCTGAGAACTAAAATTATTGGAGGTGACGGATTTTAAATATTTTTCGTATAAAATTCGTTGATGAGCTCTTTCCTGATTTACAATAATTAAACCTGATTTGGTTTTATTTATAATATATTTCCTGTTTAATTGAATTGTATGGTTTAAAGAAACTTCTTTATTAATATCTTCAAAATCAAATTCTTTTAACTCATTACTTTCTGATGAAAATTCTAATGAATTCATGTGTTTTTCAAAAGAGTCAATCTTTACATATTTAGCATCAAATGGATTATAATTAGTATTTACATCAATTCCAACAGATGCTGGTTGATTATTATCATTATAATTATAGGGAACATCCAACGATTTATCTCTGTCAAAATCTAGAACTGGAGAAATATTATATTGTCCTAGACTATGTTTTACTGATGATCTTAAGATAGCATAAACTGAATGCTCATCTTCAAATTTTATTTCTGTCTTAGTTGGATGAATATTAATATCTATTGTATTTGTATCAACATCTAAGTTCAAAAAATAAGAAGGATTATACTTTGAATCAATTAAACCTTCAAAAGCTGAATTAATAGCATGATTTAAATATGGGCTCTTAATAAATCTATTATTAACAAAAAAAAACTGTTCACCTCTAGTTTTTTTAGCATATTGTGGTTTAAAGATATATCCATCAATTTTTAAGATTTCAGTATTTTCAGAAACAGGAACTAACTTTTCAGATGTTTTTAACCCAAATAGATTAACAATTCTCTTTTTAAAATTTGAATTTGGAAGGTTATAAATTTCTGAGCCATCGTTGATAAAAATGAATTTAACTTCTGGATGAGCAAGTGATACTCTAATAAATTCATTAACAATATGTCTAAACTCAACATTGTTTGATTTTAAGAAATTTCTTCTAGCGGGAATATTAAAAAAAAGATTTTTTACAGAAATTTTAGTTCCAATCTCACTAACAGTCGACTTATTATGCTTTAAATCACTACCATGAACTTCTATTTCGGTTGCTAATTCAACTCCAGGCTGTTTAGTTATTAAATTAACATGTGAAACAGCTGAAATACTAGCTAATGCCTCTCCTCTAAAGCCTTTAGATTTAATATTGAACAAATCATCAGCTTTTGAAATTTTAGAGGTTGTATGTCTATCAAAACAAATCGATGCATCATTTTTTGACATTCCAATTCCATTATCAATTACTTGAATTAATGTCTTTCCTGCATCTTTTATATTAATTTTAATTAACGTTGCATTAGCATCAATTGCGTTTTCAAGAAGCTCTTTGACAACTGAGGCAGGTCTTTGAACAACCTCACCAGCTGCAATCTGATTAGCAACATTATCAGGAAGTATATTAATTATATCTTTCACTAATTAATAGGTGTTTAAATCAAAAAGAATAATAAGAATAAAGTGGATAATGATATAAAAATAAAAATAAGTCTTTTTCTTACAGATTTTTCAGAACCATTCTTATAATCTTCAATAGCATTTCTAAATTTATTTCTAAAACTATTATCATCACCAATCGTTGTTCTAAATTGATCAAATTTTGAATTAATTTTATTTGGAACTGAATGTTTACCTAAATAACTAACATCTTCAGAAAATCTTCCTGAATAACTATATCGTTTATTTTTTTTTAAATTAATTAGGCCCATCCCTTGAATTATGAATA
>CABXBH010000040.1 GCA_902510415.1 uncultured Bacteroidota bacterium
GGCAGCTGCATTTCCATTTCTTTCTGGCTCGTCATCTGTTCCTAACGAAAAGCCTCCATTAACAATAATTGATGTTCCTCTGAATCCAATATCCCAATTAGTCTCACTTTCTGTCTGAGCGCCATCTTCAAAATTAAATTTTGTGAATGGTCCAGAAATTGATTGGCCTTGACTTCCTTCTTGAGGTGCATAAAGGTCTTCAACTGTTATACTTACAGTGTCAATTCCAATGTTATTATCATCTTCACAGCTAAAAGTGAATAATAAAATAAGTGAGATCGTAAAAAATTTGATTGTTTTCATAATTATTAATTTATATTATAACCAATTCGGCAAAAGTAAATTCTTCCACTTAAATTTGAAATATTTTCTGAATCTAAATAATTAAAAATATTTTCTATTCCTGCCGAAACAGTTAATTTCGAACTTATAATCTTGTTTATATTTACATTTGCGGTAATATGTCCATTTACAAACTTGTCATATTTATCTAAATAATTGTTGGAATTACTATCATATAAACCATACTTGCTTCTGTATTTAACTCTTAAGTTTGCATTGAATTCTTTGTTAAGAACATTGTAATTAATCTTAAATACACCCATGTGTCTTGATCTGTTATATAAACCAAAATAGTCTTTTTTATTCAGTCTAAAAGCAGGAGATGTTGGTGTTAATCTTGCGTATACTTCACCATTTTCAAATGCATTTATAGCGTCTAAATCGTATGCATATAATAGCTGATAACCTATAGAAAAGCTAAAATAATTATCAGCTTTATATTTTGTATTAATATCAAAACCAAAAGTTGAAACATTATTTACATTATAGTATGAAAAAACATTTTGACCGTTGGTTTTATTTGCGATTACACGATAATCAATCAGGTTTTTAGCTGAATTGCTAAAAAGATTAGTGGATAAACTAATTTTTCTATCTATTTCTCTATTATATCCAATATTTACCCCAAAAGAACTCTCTGGACTTAGGGGGTCTTCAAATTCCTCAATAGGGATAATAATATTTGCTATTTGACCCTCGTCAATCAGCTGATTTAGGACATTTTCAACAACATTATATCCGATTACGGAATATCCAACTGTCGAATTGGAGAAATTGAAATATAATTGTCTAAAGTCAGGTGTTTTATAACCATATCCTGTGGAAATCTTTATGGATTCATTGTTTTTTATTTTATAGATACCAGAAAATTTAGGACTAATTTGAGATTTATATTCTTTGTATTTGTCAAATCTTCCACCTAAGATTAAGTTGATCTTTTCATTTGGATTATAATCGTATTGAAAATAAATATAGGGTGAGTTTTGTTTTGGTTCTATTTCAAAAAATGTTCTGTTTAAAGTTTCATATTCATTACCTAAGCCAAATACAAATTCTTTTTGCTTATTAATCTTATAAACTGTCTTGATTTCAGGTTTTAATAATATATGATCATAAAAACTTTCACTGAATCTATCACCTTGTTCATCATCTAAAAATTCATCTCCAAAATACGATGTAAAATATACTTCAAAATTAGTTTTAATCTTCTCTGATTCGTGACTTATTATAAAATTTATATTATTCTCAGATGTAAAAGTTTCTCCACTTAATGAGTTGGCAGCTATGTTATCAATTAGTTGAGTATAGTATCTTGCATTAATTCTAATTTTTAAACTTTCACCTAAATTTTGTCCTAACTTAATTTGAAGAGTGTTTGTGTTGAAGTTATTCACTGTATTTAATTCATCATTTGGATTTAAATCATATCCATCACTGGAATAATTATTAAAAAAAACTGAGCTATAAAAATTTTTCTTTTTGTAGCTAAAGAGAATATTGTTATCAAAAGTGTTGTGTGTCTCATAAGAGGATGTTACATTTCCTTTTAATCCATTTTTTGGCTCTTCTGTGATAATATTTATAACACCAGCAAATGCATTATTTCCATAAAGACTGGATGATGGTCCTCGAACAATTTCTATTTGCTTTATATTTCCTACAGAAATTCTATTTAAATCTAAAGTACCAGCTGATCTACCTATCAGAGGTTGATTATCAATAAGGACTAATGTATATTCTGAATCAAGTCCTTGCATCTGGATTCCTTCACTACCACCAAAATCAGAAACAGTTATTAAACCTAATTCTTCGTTAATAACGTCAGATAATCTGGTTGCGTTTGTTTTTTCTATTTCATTTTTTTTTATGATAGAAACATTTAGAGGAATAGATGAAAGAACTCTTTCTGTTTTTGTTGCAGTTATAATAATCTCGTCTAGTACAGTTTGTGTGGAGTCAAGCTGAATATTAATCGAATATATTGAAAAGGGATATACAAAAAATAAACCAACAAAAAACGATAATATTTTAAAATACAAATTATATATTTTTGACAAATATATAAACGATTTTTAATATAGAATAACGATTAAAGTTCTTTTGTATGGCAAAAGGTGTAGTCTATTATTTGATTATAAAGTATCGATAGGAGAGTGGGGTTTAAAAAGTGACCTGGCTGGGGCTCGAACCCAGGACCCTCTCCTTAAAAGGGAGATGCTCTACCAACTGAGCTACCAGGTCAAATTTAATTACTTATGAGGCTGCAAATATAAAATGTTTAATTTATATTACAATGCTTTTAATAAATAATTAATGAATATAATTTTGTTAGGATATATGGGTTGTGGAAAGTCAGTTATTGGGTATGAATTAGCCGTTAAACTTGGACTTAAATTCATTGATTTAGATTCTTTTATAGAAGATAATGAACAACAATCTATTCCAAATATTTTTAGGGACAAAGGAGATATATATTTTAGAAATATTGAAACCATATATTTAAACAAAATCCTTGATGATTATGAAAATATAGTTTTATCCTTGGGTGGTGGTACACCTTGTTATAATGATAACATGAACACTATTATTTCTTCTAAAAATCAATCTTTTTATTTAAAAAACTCTAATATTCAGCTTTCAAAAAGATTATTTATCCAAAAGAAATTTAGACCTGTTATTTCTGAAATAAAAACTGAAGAAAAACTGATTGAATTTGTCTCTAAGCATCTTTTTGAAAGGGAAATATTTTATTCTAAAGCATCTTATGTGATAGATTGTAATAAAGAGACTTCCGATTCTGTTTGTAAATCAATTATATCAAAATTAAATTAAAAAAACTTCTATTTTATTTTGATCAAATATTACTTCAACATGATTTTGTATTGATGTTGAAAGTGATAATCCTTTAAAATCAGCTTTTATAGGGAATTTTTTATGATTTCTGTCAACTAAAACTGCAGTTTTAATTTTTTTTATATCTGTATCTAAAAAATGTTTAACCGAATAAATCAATGTAGAACCTGAATTTAAAACATCATCAATTAAAACAATTGATTTATTTTGATAATCTTCTATTTTTAATGATGTACATATTTGTTTTCTAGGATTCTTTTTGTCAATTATAATTTTACACAGTTTTACTTTAATATCTGAGTTGTTTTTTATCTCATCGGAAATTTTCTTTGAAATTATAAATCCATTCTTTTCAATACCTGCTATTACAATTTCCTTTTCACTGTTATTTGACTCTATAATTTGTAGTGAAATTCTTTTAATCTTTTTTTTAATCTGTAGATTGTTTAATATTTTTTTCTTGTCCATAAAAGAATGTTAAATAAATAAATTATATCCCATATAATTGTATTTTTGCACACAAAGTTAGGTTAATCTATGAAATTAAAAATACATATTTTTTTGTTTACGATTCTAATTTTAGGAATATCATGTAATCCTGATGATGATGATGGTATCACAGAAGTCCCCGAAGCTGATAGAACCGAACAACAAGTAATAGATAACGACTCATTAGTAGGTTACCTACAAACACATTATGTTAATGAATTTTTAATTTTAAATAATCCTAACATGTCTCTATCGGAGATAGAAATCAATCAACTACCTGAGGATGGTGAGCTTCCAAATCCAGACGAAAATTCCTTACTAATTGATATTGTTGAAATACATACTACTACATATTTTGAAGTTGAATATGAATATTATGTGTTAAAAATCAATCAAGGTGGTTCTGAAGTATCTCCAAATTTTTCAGACAAGGTTAGAGTTTCATATGAGGGTAATCTTATGGATGATACTATTTTTGACAGCTCAGCTTCTCCGGTTGATTTTGATTTAACTTCAACTATAGCTGGATGGGGTAGAGTTCTTCCTGAATTTAATAATGCAATAGATTTTAATGTAAATTCTGATGGAACTGTTAATTATAATGACCCAGGTGTAGGGATTATGTTTCTGCCGTCTGGTTTAGGATATTATTCAGCTGCTGCAGGGACAGTTCCTGTATATTCTAATCTGATATTTAAATTTAAGGTTTTTCAATCTGAAGTTAACGACCATGATTTTGATAATGTCCCTTCACATTTAGAGGATATTGATGGAGATTATGATTTAACAAATGATAACTCTGATGATGATACTTTTGCGGATTTTGTTGACAGTGATGAT
>CABXBH010000041.1 GCA_902510415.1 uncultured Bacteroidota bacterium
TTTAGCTCAACACATGATTCAACAATTTTCTTAACAGCTTTTCTTCCTGCTCTGTGTCCATATTCACGACGCATACCTTTCTTTTTTGCCCATCTTCCATTGCCATCCATTATGACTGCTATGTGCTCAGGTATGTTTTTTTTATCTATACTGGCTAAATCCATCAATCAATATTACAATAACAAGGTTTTTTACCAAAGGTATAGGTGATATTAAAATTTGAAAACATATACCAATCGTTATTATTAATATTTCCAAAGTTATAACTTAAATTTTCGTTGTTTAAATTATTTCCATCAATTTTATCTGTAAATGTATATCTTGCTCCAATTTCGATGGATAAAATAATATTATCGTAAAATCTATGTTTTAATCCAATAATCATTGGTATACCAAATGTTGATTTTGAACTATTAGTGTTTATTAAATTACCATTTTGAAGAATTTGCTCATCAAATTTAGTGTACATTAAACCGCTAAAAATATATGGTGTAAATAAAACATTATAATCATGTAAGTCATAATCAAAAAAATTAAATTCCATACCAATACTAAATTCATTTATAGGAGTTTCAAAACTAAAACCTCTT
The DNA here is from genome assembly GCA_902510415.1 of uncultured Bacteroidota bacterium. Taxonomy (GTDB): domain Bacteria; phylum Bacteroidota; class Bacteroidia; order Flavobacteriales; family Flavobacteriaceae; genus MED-G13. The sequence continues at coordinate 591 of CABXBH010000041.1, forward strand.
TCTATTCTCCTAGGATCTTGAGAATGAATATCAAAACCACTTAATTTAGACCTCAAGAATGATATGCGATATGCATGTCGAGGGCTTCTATTCCATTTTAAAACACCTCCAAAGATATCATCTTTAGGATTGATAAAGGAAGTGTTTCCAACGTCTCCAATAAAATTAGATTTACCATAGGAAATTCCTACCTCATAAATCTGAGATAAGCATATTTGTGTAAATAAAACAAATATTATTACTGTATATCGTTTATTTTTTGTCAAAAATTTACTTTTAAACATAAACTATAATTGGGTCAAATTATTGTTCTGTTCTTTTATCTTTCCCCCACATTAATTTTTCTCTTAAAGTATTTATATAGCTGTCATCTTCAAATTCAACCATTTTAAGAGTGTGTGCTGCTTTAGAAATAATAATGCTTGATTTTGTAGATGCAGAAAATATATTTGAATCTGCAGAAATAAAATATTCATCTTCTCTGCTAATGATTGAAATTTCAATTTTCTTATCATCTGAAATAACCAAGGGTCTTGCATTTAAATTGTGCGGTGCAATAGGAGTTAAAACAAGATTTTTACTGTCTGGCATAATAATAGGACCACCACAACTGAGAGAGTAACCAGTTGAACCCGTAGCAGTAGATATAATTAGTCCATCAGCCCAATAAGTGTTTAGATACTGGTCATTTAATTTTGTATCTATTGTAATTAAAGATGTTGTATTTTTTCTTGAAACAGTTATTTCGTTTAAAGCATACTTAACTTTTTTTTCAAATTCAGCTTGAATTATAGTTCTATCAGAAATTTTGAAGTCAGATTTACTTATTTTTTTTAAAATAAAATCAATTTGCTCCACAGCTGAATTTGCTAAAAACCCTAGCCTACCTTTATTTAAACCAATTATAGGAATTGATAGTTCACCAATTTCTTTTGCGCATCTAAGTATCGTTCCATCCCCACCAATTGAAATAGCAAAATCATAAGTTTTATTAAGTTTACTTATTCTATTTATACTTTGAATTTTGTTATTAACAGAAGATAAAGAATCATAAGATTCACCATCAATTTCAAAATCTATTTTATTTTTTGCAAGGCTATCTATAACAGAAAAAATGTGTTCATTATTTTCTGAAATATCTAATTTTGTAAATAGGGCAACTTTCAAAATTTTAATCTAAAATTATCATCTTATACAGGCTCAAAATTAAGTAAAAATAAGTTAGTTTTGCATAAATTAAAAGACTTATAATTTCCAATATGACCAAGCTTAGTGTTAACATTAATAAAATTGCAACTCTAAGAAATTCTAGAGGTGGTGATTATCCAAATGTTTGTGATTTTGCTAAAGATATACAGGCTTTTGGAGCAGCTGGAATCACCGTACATCCTAGGCCTGATGAACGGCATATTAAGTACTCTGATGTATATGATTTAAAAGATGTTATTTATACAGAATTTAATATTGAAGGAAATCCTATAGATAAGTTTATAAAGTTAGTTACGGATATAAAACCAACTCAAGTCACTTTGGTTCCAGATGAAATTGATGCTATTACTTCTAATGCTGGCTGGGATACAAATAATAATAAAGAAATGCTAAAGGAAATCGTGGATGAATTTCGTTCTCATGACATAAGAACATCAATATTTTTAGATCCTGAATTAAAGTTTATAAATTCTCTTTGTCAAATTAATCCAGATAGGGTTGAATTATATACAGAGGAGTTTGCGAGACAATATTCAAATAACAATTTAAATGCAATTAAAGACTATCGAAAATGTGCTCAAGAGATAACTAATTCAGGAATTGGAATTAATGCTGGTCACGATCTATCGTTAAAAAATATTAAATATTTTAAAGATAATATTGACAACCTACTTGAGGTTTCAATAGGTCATGCACTAATAAGTGAGAGTTTGTATTTAGGATTAGAGAAAACAATAAAAAAATATCTTGAATTACTTTTATAAATAATGCTTCTACACTCTAAAATATTAGGAAATTCAAACAAACATATATTAATTCTTCATGGGTTTCTTGGTTCAGGAGATAATTGGATTTCAATTGCAAGAAAATTAACAGAAAATAATTTTTCAGTACACTTGATTGACCAAAGAAATCATGGTAGAAGTTTTCATTCAGACGAATTTAACTATGAACTGATGTGTAATGACTTGTTGAATTATATAAGTTATTATAAAATTAAAAATATGATTTTAATAGGTCATTCAATGGGGGGTAAAACAGCTATGAAATTTAGTTTAAAGTATCCAAAATTAATTTTAAAACTAATAGTTGTTGACACTTCTCCAAAATATTATCCTATTCATCATCAATATATAATAGATGCCCTCAAAAAAATTGATTTTAACTTTTTAAACACTAGAAAAAAAATTAAATCAGAGTTAGAAAAATGCATAAAACAAGAAGGGTTAATAAGTTTTATCATGAAAAATATCTACTGGAAAGAAGAAGGTGTTTTAGATTTTAGATTTAATTTAAAATCTCTTTCAGATAACATTGACAAAATTGGTGAGGAATTAAAATCTGATAAAAAATTTTACAAAGAGGTGTTTTTTTTCAAAGGAGAAAAATCTGATTATATTCTTGATTCTGATAATGAATTAATATTTAATTATTATCCAAATTCAAGCATAATTAGTATTTCTAATGCTGGTCATTGGCTTCATGCTGATAGACCTGATGAATTTGTCTCAAAATTATTAGCTCTAATCTGATTAAATAGCATTTAATCTTTTTGAGACCTATAAAAAAAAGAGTACTTTCGCAGACCAATTTTATTTTAAATGAAAATATCAATATCTAATGCAAATAAGTTATCTGGAATAATTTCAGTATCAATTGAAAAGAAGGATTACGAAGGAAAGGTTAATGAAGTATTAAAAAACTATACTAAAACTGCCAAAATACCAGGATTTAGAAAAGGTTTCGTACCAATGGGATTAGTAAAGAAACAGTACGGAAATGCAGTTAAAGTTGATCAGATTAATAAGCTACTAGACTCTAATCTAAAAAAATATATTCAGGATCAAAAATTAGATATTTTAGGAGGCCCAATTCCAAACACTGATAATGAGATTGATTGGGATTCAGAATCAATTAATTTTAATTTTGAAATAGGATATACTCCTGAATTTAAAATCAACTTAAAACCAAAGAAATCAATAATTAAATATGAGGTAAAGCTGATAAAAAGATGATTGATAATCAACTTAAAAATATTCAATCTCAATATGGAAAATTAGTTTCCAAAACTAAAATTGATAAAACATCTGAAGTTACAGCACTTTTTATTTCAGAATCAGACGAAATTAACAATTCAAACATGTTTAAAGTTGAATCCGTAAAACCTTCATTTGTAAAAAAGTTAATTGGACTAAAGGTAGGAGATGAGTTGACTGAAAATGGTTCTAAAATTTTTAAGGAAGCATTAGAACTTTCCAGAAGCTTAAAAATAGAATTAGATAAAGCAAAGGAATTTAAGAATGATTTAATTATAAAAATTGAGGAAATAAACGAAAGACAACTAGCTGATTTAGACCAAGAATTATTTGATAAAGTTTTTGGAAAAGATACTATAAAGAGTGTAACGGAAATGAAGAACAAATTAGGAGCTGATTTTGTTAAACAATTCCAAGGCCAGGTTGATCAAAAATTAATGAA
>CABXBH010000042.1 GCA_902510415.1 uncultured Bacteroidota bacterium
TCTGGAGATAATGATGATAGCATAGTTCTAGCTGTACTTGTACCGACCCCACTTACAGATATTAAAAGTCTGAATATTTCTCTTTCTTTTAGGGTATAAAAACCGTACAAAGAGTGTGAATCCTCTTTAATTTGAAGGTGAGTATATAGCTTAATATTTTCTTTATCCGGAATTTGAGAAAATGTTGTTAAAGAAATGTTTATCCAATAGCCGATTCCGTTTGTATCGATGACAACATTTGTTGGGGATTTTTCTGATAATCGACCTTTTATGTGAGTAATCATTATTGTAGAATTATTATAATGTTTGTTTTAGCAAAATAATGCAAATAATCTAATAATTCATGAAAGGGATTTAAAAAAATCCTTTTGGTGATGATGGTCTATATTCTTTATCAAGATGTTTGTATGCAAGTTCTGTTGCTTCTCGACCTCTAGGAGTTCTCATTATAAAACCTTGTTGAATTAAAAATGGCTCATATACTTCTTCAATTGTTTCTGTGTTTTCGCTAACAGCAGTAGCCAAAGTTGTTATTCCAACAGGTCCTCCTCCAAACTTATCAATAATTGTAGTTAGTATTTTGTTGTCCATTTCATCTAAACCACTAATATCAACGTTCAATGCTTTTAAGCTTGATTTAGTAATCTTAATATCAATTTTACCATCCCCTTTAATTTGCGCAAAATCTCTAACTCTTCTTAATAGTGAGTTTGCAATTCGTGGAGTTCCTCTGCTTCTACCAGCTATTTCAATTGCAGCTTCCATTGTAATATCAACCTTTAATATTTTAGCACTTCTTTGTACAATGGTAGATAATAATTCTGAATTGTAATATTTTAATCTATTATTAATTCCAAACCTAGCTCTCATAGGAGCAGTAAGTAATCCTGACCTAGTAGTTGCACCAACTAAAGTAAAAGGATTTAAATTTAATTCTACAGACCTTGCATTTGGACCTGACTCAATCATTATATCAATTTTATAATCTTCCATAGCGGAATAAAGATATTCTTCTACAATAGGACTTAAGCGATGTATTTCATCAATGAATAGCACATCTCTTTCTTGTAAATTTGTTAGAAGCCCAGCTAAATCAGCTGGTTTATCTAAAACAGGGCCAGATGTAACTTTTATCTCAACATTAAGCTCTTTAGCTAATATAGTTGCTAGGGTAGTTTTACCCAAGCCTGGTGGTCCATGAAATAATGTATGATCTAGTGCTTCACCTCTTTGATTTGCAGCTTCAACAAAAATCTTTAAATTATCTATAACATGAGCTTGCCCCTTAAAATCTTCAAAAGAAGATGGTCTTAAATTATTTTCGAACTCTTTATCATTTGAAGAAAGGTTTTCAGAAGATGGATTTAAGTTTTCATTCATATAAAACAAATATAAAGAAAAAGCCCTTCTAAATTAGAAAGGCTTTTTCTTTATTACTTTAAATATGTTCTAATATTCTTCTTCTCCTTTTTTCAACGGAATATGTTGAGGAACAAAGTCATCTTTATATCCTGGCTTACTATAATCATAAGGCCATCTGTGAACTTCAGGGATTTTACCCTGCCAATTACCATGAATATGTTTTTGAGATGCTGTCCATTCCAATGTTGTAGACTGCCAAGGATTTTGAGGTGCCTTTTTACCATAGAACATGCTGTAGATAAAGTTATATAAGAATACTAACTGAATTGCTGCACCCATAATTGCAAACATTGTTATAATTTGATTAGTATCTGCTAAATCATCAAAAAGAGGGAAATTAGAATTAGTATAGTATCTTCTTGGAAGTCCCGCCATTCCTATAAAATGCATAGGAAAAAACACTCCGTATGCAGAGATAGCAGTAACCCAAAAATGAATGTATCCTAAATTCTTATTCATCATTTTTCCAAATAGCATTGGAAACCAATGGTAAATACCAGCTAGCATTCCATAAAGGGCAGAAATACCCATAACTAAATGGAAGTGAGCAACTACAAAATATGTATCATGAACATTTATATCAAGCGCACTATCTCCAAGTATAATTCCTGTAAGACCACCTGTTATAAAAGTAGACACAAAACCAATGGCAAAAAGCATAGGGGGATTAAATTGAATATTTCCTTTCCAAAGTGTCGTTATATAATTGAATGCCTTTACCGCTGAGGGGATTGCAATTAGAAGTGTTGTAAAAGTAAAAACCGAACCTAAAAATGGATTCATTCCGGTTACAAACATGTGATGACCCCAAACGATAGTTGATAAAAATGCAATTGCTAGGATTGAAATAATCATAGCTTTATATCCGAAAATAGGTTTCCTGGAATGTGTTGCAATAACTTCTGAAGCAATTCCTAATGCAGGCAAAAGGACAATGTAAACTTCAGGGTGTCCAAGGAACCAAAATAAATGCTCAAATAATACAGGCGATCCACCCTGATAGTGAAGTACTTCACCTTGAATAAAAATATCTGAAAGGAAAAAAGAAGTCCCAAAACTTCTATCCATAATCAGTAATAGAGCTGCTGACAATAATACAGGAAATGATATTACACCAATAATTGCCGTCACAAAAAATGCCCAAATAGTCAATGGCATTCTGGTAAGAGACATTCCTTTAGTCCTTAAATTTAAAACTGTAACAATATAGTTAAGAGAGCCTAATAAAGAAGATGCTATAAAAAAGGCCATTGAAACTAGCCATAAAGTCATCCCTAATCCTGAACCTGGTTGGGCCATTTCTAATGCACTTAGTGGAGGGTAAATTGTCCATCCTGCTGCTGCTGGACCAGCTTCAACAAAAATTGAAATAACCATCAAAACAGTTGAGATAAAAAACAACCAATAAGCAACCATATTAAGAAACCCTGACGCCATATCTCTAGCACCTAATTGTAATGGAATTAGCAAATTACTAAACGTTCCACTCAAACCAGCTGTTAAAACAAAGAATACCATTATTGTTCCATGCATAGTTACAAGTGCAAGATATATATCTGCATCCATAACACCCTCAGGAGCCCATTTTCCTAACAGGAAATCAAAAATTATATTTGGTTGTTCTGGCCAGGCTATTTGCATTCTCATAAGGACTGACATTAAAATCCCTATGATACCCATAAAAAATACTCCCGTAAATAAATACTGTTTAGCAATCATTTTATGATCTTGACTAAAAATGTATTTAGTTATAAATGTTTCTTTATGATGATGGGCGTGATGATTTTTATCAAATTCTATATATTCTGCCATTGTCTTAGTTTTGAGCAATTAACGAATTTTTAAATACAGTTTGCTGGTTATACCAATTATCAAACTCTTGTTGAGTTTCAACAATAATTTTCATTTGCATATTGTAATGAGATTTACCACAAATTTTATTACATAGCAATAAATAATCAAACTCATATGGGTCAAGTGGTTCTTCTCCTTTAAGAGCTAATTCTTCGCTTTTATTAACCCTAATATTATTAATATTTATGACTTTATCAATCATAGATGGATTTTGTCTCATTTGCTCTGTTGTAATTGTTGGAGTAAAAGTAAACTTAGTAACCATTCCAGGAACACAATTCATTTGTGCTCTAAAGTGCGGCATATAAGCAGAATGAAGAACATCTTGCGATCTCATTACAAACAACACAGGTCTATCCACAGGTAAATGCAATTCGGTAGTAATTACGTCATCTTCACCATTAGGATCATTTTCATCAACACCTAAAATATTAGCTCTATCTATATCGATAAGTCGCACATTTGATTTTCCCAAAACATTATCCTTCCCAGCATATCTAGCCTTCCAATTAAATTGTTGAGCATAAAGCTCAATAACCATTGGGTCTTCATTTTTTTTCATATTCATTACATCAGACCATGTTAATAATCCGTAAGTAATAAAACCAGTTAACACAATAGCAGGAATAACTGTCCAGAGTAATTCTAGTTTGTGATTATCAGTGTAAAATAAGGCTTTAGAATTCTTTCTACCCTTATATTTATAAGCGAAAAAATATAATAAAAATTGAGTTATAGTTTGGACAATAAATATTAGAACCATAGTCCAAATCATAAGAGTATCTATCTTTTCACCATGCTCAGAAGCAGCATCCGAGATTAAAGGAAATTTACCGTAATTAACTAGAGAGAAAATTGTAATAGCATA
>CABXBH010000043.1 GCA_902510415.1 uncultured Bacteroidota bacterium
CCAGATACATATTTACTAGACATAACTTCTGTGAATAAATTAATTAATAGTAAGCCAGAAGGTTTTTTTAAAGGTATTATTCCAGTTGATTTTGCTGGACTTCCAATTAATATGGAGGAATTTAGAAATATAGCAAATACTAATGATATGTGGATAATTGAAGATGCATGTCACGCACCTGGTGGTTATTTTACTGATAGCTTTGGTAAAAAAAATTATTGTGGTAATTGTGTTTATTCAGATATTTCTGTTTTTTCATTTCACCCTGTTAAACACATTGCTTGTGGTGAGGGTGGTATGATAACAACAAATTCAAAGGAATTATATAAAAAATTAATGTTATTAAGAACCCATGGAATAACAAAAGAAAATGTACAAAAAAACATAGGAGAATGGTATTATGAAATGAAAGATTTGGGATACAATTATAGGCTTACTGATATTCAATCAGCACTTGGTATTACTCAATTAGCTAAAAATAAGAAAGGGGTGGAAAAAAGAAATAAAATAGCTCAAAAATATAAAGATGCCTTTGATGGCAGAATAAAATATCAAAATCTTCCAAAAAATAGACTTAATGCTCATCATCTTTTTATTATTGAAGTTGACAATAGAAAAGATTTGTACAATTATTTAAAAACCAAAAATATTTACACCCAAATACATTATATTCCAATTCATACCATGCCATACTACAAGAAAATTGGATATGAGGGAGCTGATTTAAGCAACTCAGAAAACTATTATTCAAAGTGTCTTAGTTTACCAATGTTCCCAAATTTAAGTGATGAAGAACAAGATTATGTTATATTTCATATAAATAAATTCCTGAATGAAAAACATTGATATCGAATCTCACAGACTGAGTTTCAGAAGATTATCTAACAACTACGTTTCAGAAGATTATGTAAGCTGGTTAAATGATGTTGAAGTTAACATGTTTCTAGAAACTAGGGGAAATTACAATCTAAAAAAATTAAGTTTATATGTTGAAAGGCTCTATAAAAATGAAGCTTTTTTTTGGGCAATAATAAGAAAAGATAACGGTAAACATATCGGTAATATTAAAATTGACCCTATAGATTTTAAAACTTCTACAGGTGAGTATGGTATATTGATTGGAGATAAGGGAAGTTGGGGGCAAGGATTTGCAAAAGAATCTACAATAAGAATTTTAGATTTTTGTTTTAACGATTTAAAATTATCAAAAATTACTTTGGGTCTTATTGAAGAAAACATAAAAGCCTTCAAACTATATAAAAAAATTGGATTTCAAATTGATGAAATAAAATCTGCAGGTATTTACAATAATAAATTTTGTAATTCTCTAAGAATGTCATTAAATGTTAAAAGCTACAGAAAGTAAAATTATATTGGGTACTGTTCAAATGGGTATTAATTATGGTATTAATAACACTACTGGTAAAATTACTGATAAGGATAGTCATAGTATTTTAGAATATGCTTTTGATAATGGGATTAAAACATTAGATACTGCTAAAGTTTACGGTAGTGCTCATTCGGTAATTGGAGAATTTCATAAAAATAATCCGCACAAAAAATTTAAAGTTATTACAAAGTTTCCCAATATAGCTGATGATAACATACATGTTAAAATTGACATTTATCTTAATGAATTAAACATTAATAAATTATACGCGATATTATTCCATAGTTACTCAAATTATGAAGAAAATAAAAATAATTTAAACTCAATTATTAAATTAAAAAAAATTGGTAAGATAAAGTATATTGGTGTTTCAGTTTACACAAATGAAGAAATTGAAAAAACCATTCTTGATAAAAATATTGATATAATACAAATGCCTTTTAATTTACTTGACAATAATAATTTGAGAGGGAATGTTATAGAAAAAGCAAAGTCTAAAGGAAAGATAATTCATTCAAGATCAGCTTTATTACAAGGTTTATTTTTCAAAAATATAAATGATAACACTAAAGTTGTAAAAAACCTAAAAAACGAAATTGAATTAATAAATAAAATATCTTTAAGAGATAAAATTTCGATTTTAAAAATGGCTCTAGGCTATTGTTTAAAACAAAAAAATATTGATAATGTTATTGTTGGGGTAGATTCATTAGATCAACTAATTCATAATATAGAATCTGAAAATACAATAATCACTGACAACACGGTTAAAAGTATAGAATCAATATTGATTAATAATCCTAATTTATTAAACCCCTCTAGATGGTAAATAAAACTATTTTAGTAACACAAGCAAGAATGGGTAGCACAAGATTTCCAGAGAAAATTTTAAAAGAAGTCAACGGAATACCACTTTTAAAAATTCATTTAGATAGGATTAAAAAATGTAAAAATATCTCAGATATCATTATTGCAACAACTTTAAATGAAAAGGACGAGATTATTTACAAGAAATCTATAGAATGGGGTTTTCATTCCTTTAGAGGCTCAGAGACGAATGTCTTAGATCGTTATTATAATTCACTAAAAGATAAAAATGTTGAATGGGTAGTAAGAGTAACATCAGATTGCCCACTTATAGATCCTGAATTAATAGATTCAATAGTTGAATACACTCAAAAAAATCAATATGATTATGTATCCAACTGTTTGGTTGAAAATTATCCCGATGGACAGGATATTGAGGTTTTTAAGTTTAATGTTTTGAAAACTACATGGAAAAATGCTAAATTAAACTCAGAATTGGAGCATGTAACCCCATACATTAGAAATAATGCGATTGGATTGGGGAAATCTTTATTTAGAATAAAGAACTACGAATGTGATAAAAATTATTCTATGATTAGAATGACAGTTGATGAACCAGAAGATTTCAAATTAATTAAATTTCTTATTGAAAAATTGGGTACAAAAAAGACTTGGCTTGATTACACTGAATATATAATTAGAAATAATTTATCATTTATAAACGAAAAAATTACCAGAAACGAAGGGTATTTAAAATCCTTAAATAAAGATTAGTTATGGGTAAAGGACAAGAACTATATAAAAAAGCAAAAATGCTAATTCCAGGTGGTACCATGTTATTATCAAAACGACCAGAAATGTTTTTGCCAGAAAACTGGCCTTCATATTTTTCTAAATCCAAGGGATGTAAAGTTTGGGATTTAGATGGCAGAGAGTTAATCGATATGTCTATAATGGGTGTAGGTACTAATTCTCTTGGTTATGGAAACGATGAAGTTGATAAAGCCGTTCTTGACACAATAAGTAAAGGGAATATGAGTACACTAAATTGTCCTGAAGAGGTGTTATTAGCAGAAAAACTAATTGAAATTAATCCCTGGGCTGGTATGGTTCGCTATGCAAGGTCCGGAGGTGAAGCAAATTCAATTGCGATTCGAATTGCTAGGGCAGCAAGCGGAAAAGATAATATTGCTATATGTGGATATCATGGTTGGCATGATTGGTACTTATCTGCTAATCATAACGGTGGTGATGATTTGTCATCTCATCTAATTCCTGGCCTAAGCCCAAAAGGAGTCCCAAAAAATTTAAAAAATTCTGTATTCCCATTTCATTATAATAATTTTCAAGAATTATCAGATATAGTCGAAAAACATGATATTGGTGTTATAAAAATGGAAGTTTTAAGAAATTTTGGTCCTGAGGATAATTTTTTACAAAAAGTTAGAGATTTAGCTACAAAGAAAAACATAGTACTCATATTTGATGAATGTTCGTCAGGATTCAGAGAAACCTTAGGAGGAATATTTCAAAAATTTAAAGTCGAACCTGATATGGTAATGTTTGGAAAAACTTTAGGTAATGGATATGCAATAACAGCAGTAGTTGGAAAAGAATCTGTGATGGAATATGCACAAGATACATTTATAAGTAGCACCTTTTGGACTGAAAGAATTGGTCCTTCGGCCGCTCTAGCTACATTGGCTTTGATGAGGAAAATAGAATCCTGGAAAATAATAACTGAAATTGGAAAAAAAATGCAAAAAGGTTGGAAAAATCTTGCTCACAAGCATAATTTAGATATTAGCATCTATGGTATTCCCGCGATGACTACCTACAGTTTCAATCACTCTGATTCTTTAAAATATAAAACTTATTTAACTCAGGAAATGTTGAAAAAAGGT
>CABXBH010000044.1 GCA_902510415.1 uncultured Bacteroidota bacterium
AATCAGGCAGGGGACGAAGATTATGCTCACATTACTGATGATAGTATAGGACTAGTTGGTTCATGGAATGATTTAACAAATACTGGTGCTTCAAGTGGACCATATCAACCTAAAGGTTATGTAGTAGAGTATGGAGGTATGCCGGGTGACCCTGAATTAAACCTGTCATCCAGCACAAGCTTATCAGCACCGCCGACAGTAACAGTTGAAGCATTTGTTGGAGTTGATTGTGCACTAATATCTTTAAATGCATCATCAGATGAGGGTGATGGTTCAGTTTATTGGTTTGAGACTGAAAATGGAGGTGATTCTGTTTTTTATGGAACTTCATTTGAACCTGGCTTGCTAGAAGCAGGAAATTATTCATACTGGGTCTCTAATTTTGAAAACGGAGAATGTGACTCATATGATAGAATTGAAATTCAAGCAACAATTACACCTGGATTTCCTGAAATTATCAACCCTAATGTCACTGTTGACCAAGAATGCTATACAGTTGAAGAATTGGTAACTGATGTATTGATTAATAATTTATGTGCAAACGTTTCAAATATAACTTGGAGTAGTGGAAATGATTTTGGAGATGTTAATGGTATTGGTCATTTTTTAGAACCAAGTGGTGGATTTCCGTTCAGCGAAGGTATTATCTTATCATCAGGTAATGCTCTTTTAGCAACTGGTCCAAATGAATCAATGGGAGATGCTTCATCAGGAGATTTTGGTTGGCCAGGTGATTCTGATTTAGATGAATTAATAGATGATAGTACAAATAATGCATCAGTGATTGAGTTTGATTTTGTTCCTATTTCAAACAAATTAAGCTTTAGATTTATCATGGCTTCAGAGGAATATGACATGGGTAGTTTTGAATGTAATTATTCAGATGTATTCGCCTTTTTATTGACTGATCAAAATGGAGTTACGACAAATTTAGCGGTATTACCAGAAACCGATATCCCAATAGCCATAACTAATATTCACCCAGATAATGACTCATGTGAAGCAGCTAATCCTGAATATTTTCACGGATATACAGATGTTGGTGAACCAGATATCGGATATGATGGAAGAACTGTTCCCTTCATAGCACAAGCAAATGTTAATATTGGGGAAACCTATCACATAAAGTTAGCGGTTGCGGACGCATCAGATGCTCAGCTTGATTCCGCAGTTTTTCTTGAAGCTGGTAGTTTTGATCTTGGAGTGAATCTAGGAGATGATATTCTTATTGGTTCAGGAAATGAAGAATGCGTTGGGAATGATATAATACTTGATACACAAATTGATGACTCATTAGAAGAAACAATCTTTAATTGGTATAAAGACGGTGCTATCATTGACGATGAAAATTCTTCAACATTAGTTATCTCAGAAATGGGCACATACTCGGTAGACGTGATTATTTCAGAAAATTGTACTACTACAGATGAAATTTTAGTTGAATTCTTTATTCCTGAAGAAGTTAACAATCTACCCACACTAAATTCTTGTGATAATTTTATTGTTGATGGAGATGGTGTTTTCGATTTAAATGAACAAAACATTAATATAATTAATCAATTAACTTCCGATCAGTTTACAATTACTTATTATGAGTCAGAAGAAGATGCTGCTAATAATGTAAATGTGATAGACAACCCAAGTTCATATGATAATTCTATTGCATTCACTCAAACGATATTTACAAGAATTGTTCCAGATTCCAATCCAACATGCTTCTCTGTAAGCAGCTTCTTAATTGATACTATTAATCCTCCCGATTTGATAGTTCCTACTCCGTTGGAGGAGTGTGATGATGATTATGATGGTATTGTTTCATATTTTGATTTATCACAGAAGACTGATGAAGTTTTAAATGGGCAAACGGGTATTATTGTTTCTTATCATGAAACTATTGAAGATGCAGAGAACAATGCTAACGGTATTGTAGACCTTTACACAAATACAACTGCTGATAGTCAAACTATACATGTAAGACTGGAGGACAATGAAACTGGTTGTGCTGCGACAACAACCTTAGATCTTATAGTTAATCCTATCCCTGAAATCATTACCCCTGCTGTTCTTGAGCTATGTGATGCTAATTATGACGGAGTTACCACAATGGATTTAAGCTCTTTAGATGCTGCTATTTTAAACGGTCAAACAGGAATTAGTGTAACTTATTATGAAACTCAAGAAGATGCAGATAATGCCACGAATGTTCTTCCTATTGAATATCAAAACAGCAACCCTAATACACAAGAACTTGTTGTACGTTTAGAGGATGATGTAACCGGATGTTATTCAACTACTATTCAAGGAATAGTGGTCAATATACCTGGACTTATAGAAGTTACAGACTACGAACAATGCGATTACACAAATCCAGGAGATTTAACAGAAGTATTTGACATAACTACTAAAGACAATGAAATAATTAACGGGCAAGATGTTAGCTTATCTTATTTTGCTTCATTTAGTGACTCTCAAGACAATATTAATGCTCTTTCTACTGCGGCATTGACAAACTATTCTAATACAAATTCTGCTAGTGAGACAATTTATATTAGATTGGAACAAAATGCAACGGGTTGCCTTAGTTTTGGCTCATTTAATGTTACTGTAAACCCATTGCCAAATGTTATTGAAAATACCGACTTAGTTCAATGTGATATTGATGATGTACAAGATGGTATCTCTATTTACAACCTAGAAGAAGCTGCTGAAAACCTTGTTATAGGAGATGATCCTAACAATTACGTACTTACCTTCCATTTATCTCAAGGAGATCTGGATGCAGGAATAAATGCTATTGAGGACCCTACAGCATATGTAAACTTAACACCTTTGCAAAACATCTATTGTAGAGTAGAAAACATCAATACAACTTGTTACACTACTTCTTACTTCTATTTAGAAACTATTTTCAATCCTATTCCTGAAGATGCAGGGTTGATTGTTTGTGATAATAGCGAAGGAAACGGCAACGATTATGATGGATTAGGATTGTTTACACTAAGTGATGCTGATGAGTATGTCTTATCCCTAATTGTAGCAAATCCAAATAACGATATAACAGATGCTAGTCAATTATCCATTGCATATTATGCTAGTGAGCAAGATGCATTATTAGAATTGAATCAATTACCTAATCAATATGTAAGTGAAGTACCAGATGCACAAATAGTATATCTCAGAGTTGAAAGAGACAACGACTGTTTTGGAATCAATTCTATGCTATTAGAAGTACTACCTGTTCCGCAATATAATGAGGTGCCTGATGAAATTTTATGTACAGACACTCCTGGTGTTATAGATATAGATCTTACAGAATATGACGCACAAGTGTTAGGATCACAAGACCCTAATTTATATATAGTAACCTATCACAGTACTCAATTAGACGCAGATACAGGATTTAATGCACTGGAAAGTCCTTATACAGTAAATGAGCAAGAAACAATTTATGCTCGTGTTGAAATAGATAACAGTGATCCTTTTATAACAGGTTGTTTTATTTCTAACATAAACTTTACTTTAACTGTTGAACCAAAACCTGTTTTTGCAGCACCTACTCCACTGATTGTTTGTGATGATGATGATATTGATGGAATAACAACCATGGATATCTCTGTTAAGACTGAAGGTATCATGGCTGGTATTATAGAAAATGTAGTTACCTACCATGAAACTGAAGAAGATATGAATGCAGGAATAAATGCTATAGAAGATACAACAGCTTATATAAACACTGAAAATCCACAAACTCTTTATGTAAGAATTGAGGATGATATGACTGAAATAACTGGGTGTTACTCAGATACTACTCTAGAACTTATTGTTCAAATCCCACCTCCTGTAAGTAATCCTCCAGCCTTAGAGTATTGTGATGCAGATGCTGATGGCTTTGGAGTGTTTAACCTTACTGAGTCTGATGAAGCAATTGCTAATGGATTACCAAATTTATTAATCAGCTACCACGAAACTCAAGCTGACGCTGAGAATAACCTATTCCCAATTATCGGAGAATATGACAATATAGTTGCTTATCAGCAAACAATATATGTTCGAGTAGA
>CABXBH010000045.1 GCA_902510415.1 uncultured Bacteroidota bacterium
AACTTCCTCGCCTTTTTCTGAAATGATATAATCAGTCATCTCATTTAGAATGCTTGCAAACTCACTAAAATCTTCTTTATACAAGTAGATTTTGTGTTTTTTATAATGAAAAGATCCATCTTCGTTGGTGAATTTTTTACTTTCGGTTAACGTTAAATAATAGTCACCAGCTTTTGTTGATCTTACGTCAAAAAAATATGTTCTTCTTCCAGCTCTAAGTACTTTTGAAAAAATTTCTTCTCTCTCCATCTTCGTAAATTTTAGTAATAAAGTTAAATATTATAAAAATTTTTTAAGAAAACAACTTATTATCTTCATCTTTTTTTGGTTAATTGCTTCTGAAACAATTCTTTATAGTATCCTTTTTCCTTTATTAATTGTTCATGATTTCCTTTTTGAATAATTTTTCCATCACCCAAAACAACTATTTCATCTAAGTTTTGAACTGAAGATAATCGATGACTTGAAATTATGGTAGTTGTGTTTTTAATATAGTTTTTTAAGGATTTAATTACTTTTAACTCCGTTTCTGTATCCAAGGCGGAAAGACAATCATCAAGAATCAAGATTTTAGGTTTTTTTATTAAGGCTCTTGCAATACAAATTCTTTGCTTCTGCCCACCACTTAAATTTACTCCTCTTTCACCAAGAATTGTATCATATCCTTTTTTAAATTTTATTATTTCATCATGGATTCCTGCTATTTTGCAAACTTCCTCAACTTCTTTTTTATTTGCTTTTTCATCTCCAAATCTAATATTGTTTATTATTGAATCAGAAAATAGAAATGAGTCTTGAGGAACAACTCCAATTTGTTTTCTAAGACTCTCCAAATCAAATTCAGTTATAATTTTGTTATCGATTAATATTTGACCTGAATTAAGATTATACATTCTGGTTAATAATTTTAATGCTGTTGTTTTCCCTGACCCTGTTACACCGATTAATCCTAATGATTTATTTTGTTCAATTACAAAATCAACATCCTTAAGTGCTTGAATATTAGATTCTTCGTAGGTGAATGATACATTTTTAAACTCAATTTTGCCAGTTAATTTTTTATAAGCTTTTGTTTTGTTTGTGATTTCAGATTTTTCTTTCAAAAATTCATTTATCCTTTTTTGCGATGCTTCAGCTTGTTGAACGATTGAGCTTATCCATCCTAAAGAGGCAACCGGCCAAGTCAACATATTAACATAGATAATAAACTCAGCTATAATTCCAATATTTTCAATTCTACCGTCTAAATATTGTTTCCCACCAATATAAATTACAAAAATGTTACTGACACCAATTAATAAAATCATTAGCGGGAAAAATAATGCTTGCATCTTCACAAGATTAATCTGATTTGTTTTATTGATTTCTGAAAGCTGATTAAACTGATTAGATTTTTGCTCTTGTATTGCATAAGATTTTACAATTTGAATCCCTGTAAAAATCTCTTGTGTAAAAGAAGATAGTTTTGATAGGGATTCTTGAACTATTCTACTTCTAATATTTATTATTCCACTTAACTTAAATATTGTGTAAGATAAAATTGGAAGTGGGCTTACTGTGTATAAGGTTAATTCAGGAGATTGCCTATACATATAAAAAAAGGTAATTATCAATAAAGTTATTGTGTTTACTGAGTACATTATTGCAGGTCCAAAATACATTCTTACTCTTGAAACATCCTCACTAATTCTGTTCATTAAATCACCTGTTTGATTTTTTTTATAAAAACTTAAAGAAAGTTTTTGGTATTGAACATATATCTCATTTTTGAGATCAAACTCTACATATCTTGAAACATTTATAATTGTTTGTCTTGTCAAAAAAGTAAATATTCCAGCAGAGATAGCAGCCAATAGAATCAAAAAAATATTTTGAATTAATTCATTTTGAACTAATCCAATATCAATTATATCACCTTTTCTAAAATCGTCAATTACATTTACCGATTCTCTAATTAAACCTGGTGTAAACAACAGCAAAATTCTAGCAATCACGATTATAAAAAAACCTAGTAAAAGATTCTTCTTGTATTTAAAAAGATATTTGTTTAAATATTTTAATTCCCCCAAACTAGTAAATGTTTTAGATAATTAGTATTATCTTGCGCTAACTTTTCAACGCTCTTTAAAATGTTAAATCGAAGACACATCAGACTTAAAATTATGCAATATCTTTATGCAGTTGAAATGTCTGGTTTCGAAGATACAAAAGAACATCATAAAAATCTTATTAAGAGTATTGATTCTATACATGAACTGTTTCTGTTCCAAATCTCATTATTTGTTGAAATTTTAAAAAAAGCTAAGAGTAAATATAATATTTCTTTAGAGAGTGTTACAGGAAATATTAGTTCAAAATATACCAATACTAGGTTTTATAATAATAGGTTTTTATCTCAAATAATCTCAAATTCAAGAATAACTAGATTATTCTCTTCTAACGCATACATAAATTGGGAGATTGACTATAAATTTGCTAATCTTATCTATGATAAAATAATTAATAGTGATATATATTCAAATTATATAAATGAAAAATCGGATTCATATCAAATGGATTCAAAATTTATATACGATTCTTATAAGGAAATAATAGTACCAGATGAGAAATTTCAATCATTTATTGAAGAAAAAAATATATTTTGGATGGATGATTTCGCTTTTGTTAATACTTTAATTTTAAAATTAATTAAAAGCCCTAATCCAAAGAGTTTTGAAAAATCGTTTTATTTTAATCTTTTTTCTAATTCATCAGACAGGAAATATTCTGACGATTTAGCAAATTTATCTATCAGAAACTTTAAAGAAAATAATATACTTTTAACCAAGTATGTTGCTAATTGGGATATCGATCGTTTAGCAAAAATAGATTTAGTCATATTAAATCTAGCTTTAACTGAGCTGAAAGGTTTTAAGGATATACCCATAAAGGTAAGTTTAAATGAATATATTGAGATATCTAAAGACTATTCAACAGAAAAAAGCAGTTTTTTTATAAATGGAATCCTTGATAAAGTAGTTAAAGATTTAGTTAGCACTAATTCTATAATTAAGGAGGGTAGAGGTTTGAGGGAATAACATTTTTTTATACTTTTGAAAAATTAATTATTTATCCATGAAAAATATTTTTTATTTACTACTATTAAGTTTGTTTTTAACTGGTTGTGGAGACGATCCATTCAGTAAAGTTAAATCAGAGAATGTTGAACAAGCTGCTGCGAGAGATAATTCTCCATCTAAATTTCCTGTCATGACATTTGATAAAAAAAATCATGATTTTGGTAATATTCAAGATGGAACTCCTCAAGAAACAATATTTTCTTACACAAATACGGGAGAGGCTCCTCTAGTAATTACTGAGATTAAATCAACATGTGGTTGTACGGTGCCTCAGGACTGGAGTAGAGCTCCATTACTTCCTGGTGAATCATCTCAATTTACAGTCAAATTTAATGGTAAAGGTATTAATAAGACTTCAAAAACTGTTACGATTAAAGCTAATACTCAAAGTGGAACAGAATCGGTTAGAATCTCTGCTTTTATCAATAAGCCTGGTGGTATTGCACCTCCTGCAGGGCCAATTATACAGTAATTATGGAGAACTTTTATCAGATGGCCCCCTTTTTCCTAATGTTTTTGGTCATATATTTATTTATGATTCGTCCACAAATGACAAAAGCTAAAAATGAAAGAAAATTTTTAACTGATTTAAAAACAGGTGACCGAGTCGTTATGAAAAGTGGTATG
>CABXBH010000046.1 GCA_902510415.1 uncultured Bacteroidota bacterium
TTTTGTATGATTTATATAGAAATCTAGGTATTAAATCAGGTTTAATCTCCACAGTTAAGATTTCGGTTGGAGATAATGATTATAAAGCAAAACAAACAACTCCTGACTCATTGTCAATTAATAGCTATTTAAATGAAATGGTAAAATCTGAAGTAAGGTATTGTTTTATGGAAGTAAGTTCTCATGGTATTCATCAGAATAGAATTCAAGGTTTAAATTTTAAAGGAGGGGTTTTCACAAACCTTACCCATGATCATTTAGATTATCATGAAAATTTTGAAAATTACAGGGATACAAAAAAACAATTTTTTGATTCATTAAGTCCAGATTCTTTTGCACTGACAAATAATGACGATAAAAATGGTATGGTAATGCTTCAAAATACAACTGCTGATAAATACACTTATTCATTGAATTCAATTTCAGATTTTAAAGCAAGAATTTTAGAATCATCATTTGAGGGTATGTTATTAAAAACAAATAATTCAGAATTCTGGTCAAAATTAGTAGGCAGGTTTAATGCATATAACATTTTATCAGTTTATTCTGTAGGTTCGATTTTAGGATTACCTAAAGAAGAACTCTTAAAAGGTCTAAGTGATTTGGATGCTGTGGTAGGAAGATTCCAATTTTATAAAAAAAATAAAATAACAGCTATTGTTGATTATGCTCATACACCTGATGCACTTGAAAATATATTAAGGTCAATAAACGAAATTAAAGCTGCTGCTAATAATTTAATAACAGTTGTCGGTTGTGGTGGTAATAGAGATAAAACAAAGAGACCTGTGATGGGTGATATAGCTAGTTCATTAAGTTCTAGGGTGATTTTTACTAGTGATAATCCAAGAAATGAAGATCCTGATTTAATCATTAAAGAAATGATAAGTGGAGTTAAATTATCTAATTCAAATAAAACTATTTCCATATCAAACAGAAAAGAAGCAATCAAAGCAGCATGTCAATTTGCTCAATCTAATGATATCATTCTTGTAGCTGGCAAAGGCCATGAAGCTTTTCAGGAGATTAATGGGATAAAAAACGATTTTGATGATTTTGATATTGTTAAAGAATTACTAAACCAAAAAAATTAAATTATGCTTTACTATTTTTTCGAATTTTTAGAAAATCAATATCAGATTCCAGGGGCATCTTTATTTACCTATATTTCCTTTAGAGCAGCTGCATCGATTATCACTTCTTTGCTTATTTCAACAATTTTTGGAAAAAGAATAATTGATTATTTAAGAAAAAAACAGATAGGCGAATCAATTAGAGATTTAGGATTAGAAGGACAAGTAGAGAAAAAAGGAACCCCAACAATGGGTGGCATAATTATAATTCTTTCAACTTTAATTCCAGTATTTCTTTTTGCAAATCTAAATAATATATACATCATATTATTAGTAGTTACTTTAATTTGGATGGGAGTAATTGGTTTTGTAGATGACTACATTAAACTATTTAAAAATGATAAAGAAGGTCTTAGGGGGAAATATAAAATAATAGGTCAGATTATTTTAGGTCTTATTGTTGGATTAACCTTATTCTTCCATCCTGAAGTTACAGTTAAGGATCAAAGTCCTTTTGGAATTGAACTACAAACGGTTGATAAATTAACCGAGTATAAATCTACAGAAACAACTATTCCTTTTGTAAAAGACAATGTCTTTAATTACTCAGATCTAATTACATGGATTGATCCTAGTTTAGAATCATATACATGGATTGTGTTTATATTTTTTGTTGTACTAATTATTGCAGCTGTTTCAAATGGAGCAAATCTAACCGATGGCTTAGATGGGCTTGCAGCTGGTTCATCTGCAATAATTGTTTTGACACTCGGTGTTTTTACTTGGGTTTCGGGTAATATTATTTTTTCAGATTATCTAAACATAATGTATATACCAAGGGTTGGTGAAATAACAATTTTTATAGGTGCTTTTGTGGGGTCATTAGTGGGGTTTTTGTGGTATAACACATATCCAGCACAGGTTTTTATGGGAGATACGGGAAGTTTAACGATTGGGGGAATTATAGCAGTTATTTCTATTGCTGTAAGAAAAGAGTGGCTTATCCCTTTAATATGTGGGATTTTTCTTATTGAAAATTTGTCAGTAATAATTCAGGTTTTTTATTTCAAATACACAAGAAAAAAGTTTGGTGTAGGTAAAAGAGTTTTTTTGATGTCTCCTTTACATCATCATTTTCAGAAGAAGGGATATCACGAAAGTAAAATTGTGACAAGATTTTGGATTGTAGGAATTTTTTTAGCAATCCTTTCAATAATAACACTTAAAATCAGATAATTGAAAACAGTTTTAATACTTGGCGGAGGAGAAAGTGGAATAGGAAGTGCATTGCTAGCTAAGACACATGCTTATGATGTATTTGTTTCTGATATGGGTAAAATATCATCTAGTAATCAAGAAATATTAAATAAATCATTGATAAAATTTGAGCAAGAATCTCACAATATAGCCAAGACATTAAAGCTAGATTTGATTATAAAAAGTCCAGGAATTTCTGATGAGAGTGATATAATTAAATTTTTTAATTCTTACAGTTGTAAAATCATCTCTGAAATAGAATTTGCATATAATTATTGCAAATCAGATATCATATGTATTACTGGAAGTAACGGAAAAACTACTACTGCTACTTTAACACATAAGATTATTTCTGAAGCTGATTTTACCTGTTCAATCTCTGGAAATATTGGAAATAGTTTTTCAAGTGTTTGCGAGAATGAAGTAGATTATAGTATCGTTGAAATTAGCAGTTTTCAGCTAGACGGGATAGATTCGTTTAAACCTCATATCGCTGTTTTAACTGCAATAACTCCAGATCATTTAGATAGATACAAAAATTTTGACTCATATGTAGAATCAAAATTTAGAATTACTAAAAATCAAACAGACAAAGACTACTTAATATATGATGCAGATTGTAGCATTATAAATAACTACATAAAATCAAATAAAATTAAATCTAGGTTGCTCCCTTATTCTTTAAAAAAAAAAGTTCACATGGGTGCTTACTATTCAAAAAATGAAATAAATATCATAACAGATAAAAATAAAATCAATATGCCAACAGAAAATTTTTTAGTAAAAGGTAATCACAATATTAAAAATGCAATGGCTGCAGCCACAGTTGCAAATTTATTGAAGATAAGAAAAGATACTATTAGAAAAAGTCTTGAACATTTTCAGGGAGTTGAACATAGATTAGAAAATGTTCTAACGATTAATAAAGTAAAATATATAAACGATTCTAAGGCGACAAATGTTAATGCTACATATTATGCTCTTGAATCTATGGAGTCTCCAACTGTTTGGATAGTTGGTGGAATAGATAAAGGGAATGACTATTCAGAATTAACAAAAGTTGTCGGAAAAAGGGTTAAAGCAATTATATGTCTTGGATTAAACAACATAAAAATCATGAATCATTTTGAAAATCAGGTTGAATATATAGTTGACACCAAATCAATGGAGGAAGCAGTAAATGCAGCTTACAAAATTTCATCATCAGGAGATTCAGTTTTATTGTCTCCGGCCTGTGCAAGTTTTGACCTTTTTGATGATTTTGAAGATAGAGGAA
>CABXBH010000047.1 GCA_902510415.1 uncultured Bacteroidota bacterium
ATAAAAACAGATTTTTAATTTTCTTTAAGTTGTGATTGATATTTTCTACAGAAAATGGTTTATTCTGGGTATACTTTTTTTATTACCCGTAATTTTTTTATTGTTTTTATATCCTTCGACGCATAATTATAATACACTAGATATTGTAAATGAGAATATTGTTGAAATAGATTCTCTGAACTTCTTAGATAATAATCAAACTACCCTTGAAAATAATATTACAATTCTTAATTTTTTAGGAGACAATCCAATTGACAATATTACAAGTGCCTTAAATTTAAAAGAGTTAGTCTATGATAAATTTAAAGGATTTAAAAAATTTCAAATTGTTAGTATTTCATCAGGAGATTCTTCTAATTTTTTATATGAGGTAAAAAAAGAATTATTAAAATCAGACGAGTTAAATTATTGGTATTTTGCAACTGTTGATAATGTATCCTTACAAAAAATATATTTCTCCTTGAGAGCTGAATCAAAATTAGACTCATCTAATTATACTAATCAAGTTTTTATTATTGATAAGCAGAAAAATCAAAGAGGTAGAATTGACGACCGTAATGAAGATCAAGTTATAAAAAGTCTTGACTTAATAGGTTTATATTCATATAATTCAATTAAAGTATCAGAAATTAAAAGTAAAATGAACGATGATATAAGAATTTTATTTACAGAATATAGGCAAAAAAGAAAAGGTAATTTTAATTCTAACGTAAGAAGAATTAGTAATTTGGACGGAAATGAAAAATAATAAAAAATATATTGTAATTTTTTTATTGATACTAATTCTCGGTTTAGTTTTTGTCCCAAGAATAGTTAATCGACTTAAAAATGATGATATTTCAAGAAGTGAAAGCAGAAGTATAAAGTTTGATAATTTTGAAAAAAATATTGAACCTCTTCCTTATTTATTAGTGAATAATGAAAGAAAAAAAGTTCCTAATTTCAAATTTATAAATCAAAATGGTAAATCAATTTCAAATAATGATTATCTAGGCAAAGTATACATTGTTGAGTTCTTTTTTACAACTTGTACCACTATTTGTCCAATTATGAATACTAATCTTGTACATATACAAAATAGTTTCACGGCATTTCCAAATTTTGGAATTGCATCCTTTACAATTAACCCTGAATTTGATACATCTGAAGTACTAAAATTATATGCTAAAGAAAATGATATAAATAATCTTAATTGGAATCTTTTGACAGGTGATAGAAGTGACATTTATAAACTAGCAAATGAGGGTTTTAATCTTTATACTGCCGCTAGCTCAGATTTTGTAGATGGTTTTGAACATTCTGGTTATTTTGCAATAATTGACAAAGAAGGATATATTAGGTCTAGAGTTGATCAATTTGGTAATCCAAAAATATATTATAAGGGTTCAGTTGATTTTGATGAAAAGTTAGACTCTAATGGTGAAGCTGAAGAAATTACTATATTGAAAGAAGATATCTTAAAATTATTAAGTGAGTAAAATGAATTCAAATAATATAAAATTATACAATAAACTAACTTTAATAATTTCAGTTTTAGTCCCTGTTGTTGTTACACTTCTGCTTTTTTTAAAGTGGGATGCAGATAAGTTGATATTTGATTTAAGATCACCGAATTTTGAAGCAATAATATTATTGGAAAATTTACCCATAGCAAAACCTCTTAAATTTTTACCACCAATTTATGCTACTATTAACGGAGTAACTGCTATTATTTTGGTAATGGCCATATATTTTATAAAAAAAGGAAAAAGACTTATTCATGAAAATTTAATTAAAGTTTGCATTGGTCTTTCTCTATGTTTTCTGGTAATGTATATTGCTTACCATATTACAAGCGATCCTACAAAATTTGAAGGCGAGGGATTAATAAAGTATATTTATTATTTTATATTAATTTCTCATATACTTTTGTCAATTACTGTTATTCCATTCGTCCTTATTTCTTATGTAAGAGCCATTGCAAATGATTTTGAAAGGCATAAAAAAATAGCTAAAATAACTTTTCCAATATGGTTATACGTAGCTGTTACAGGAGTTGTAGTTTATTTAATGATTTCACCTTATTATATTTAATTATGAAGAATAGGATTATCATTGCTTTTCTTTTTATTCTTTTTTTTATTCCAAGTTATTCTCAGTGCGCTATGTGTAGAGCTGTATTAGAAAGTAGTGAAAATGAAGGTTTGTCTGAAGGGATAAATAACGGGATAATGTATTTGGCTTTTCTTCCTTATGTAATTGTATTCTTTATGATATTTTTTGTGTATAAAAAATTCAAAAAGTAAAATTCTATTAATCTTTTAATTATTAAATTAAAAGTTAACATCTATACTTCTTGTTTTAACAACTAATTAACAAGATTTCGCCTTCTTTTTATTAATCTTTGTAACTACAAATAATTAGATTAAATGCTAAAAATAAATAACCTTCATAAGTCTTATAAAATGGGAGATTCAAGTCTTCATGTTCTTAAGGGAATTAATCTTCATGTAGATAAAGGGGAAATGGTAGCAATTATGGGGTCTTCAGGTTCAGGAAAATCAACATTGCTGAATATTATTGGAATTCTTGACGAACTTGACTCAGGTGAATATACTTTAGATGGTATTGAAATAAAGGATTTAACTGAAAAGAAAGCGGCTCAATATAGGAATAAATTCTTAGGTTTTGTTTTTCAGTCTTTTAATTTGATAAATTTTAAGAATGCACTCGAAAATGTCGCATTACCTTTATATTATCAGGGATTGAAAAGAAAAGAAAGACAAGAAAAGGCAATGTTTCATTTAAATAAAGTTGGACTAGCTGACTGGTCAACTCACTTACCTAATGAACTTTCTGGTGGTCAAAAGCAAAGGGTTGCAATTGCAAGAGCATTAGCGGCAGAACCTAAATTACTATTAGCTGATGAACCAACTGGAGCACTAGATTCAGCTACATCACATGAAATCATGCAATTTCTTCAACAATTAAATGATGAGGGGAAGACAATCTTAATTGTTACCCATGAAGAAGATATTTCTTTGATGTGTAAAAGAATTGTAAGATTAAAGGATGGCGTTATAATGGAGGATAAAAAAATTAAGCAAAACAGATTAACATAATGATAGATTTTGGTCTATTTAGAGAAGTATTTCAGAGTTTAAATAAAAATAAACTCAGAACCCTTTTATCAGGTTTTACGGTAGCATTTGCAATTATGTTATTTACAATTTTATTTGGAATAGCTAATGGTTTCCAGAACACATTTAATAATGAGTTTGCAGGTGATGCAAGTAACTCTATATTTATAAACTCAGGTCGTACATCAAAGGCTGTTGAAGGTTATCAAACAGGAAGAAGAATTCAATTTGATAATGCATTATACAAAACATTAAAAGAAGAATTTAGTGATGATATTGAATTTATAACTGGCAGGGTTTATAAAAATGTTACAGCTAGTTTTGGTTCAGAAAAAAGTAATTATTCGGTTAGAGCTGTAAACCCTGATCATCAATTTATAGAGAAATCAGAAATGGTAAAGGGTAGATTTATTAACCCCCTTGATT
>CABXBH010000048.1 GCA_902510415.1 uncultured Bacteroidota bacterium
GAGTCTCTTCAGTAACTGCTTCTAAAACATCATTATTTGTTTCTTCAGCTTTTTTATTACCTCTTCTACTTCTTCTTGTTGATTTTTTTTGTTTTGTTACATAAGTATCATTGTAATCAACCAGTTCAATCATAGCCATCTCTGCATTATCTCCTAACCTATTACCCAAGCGAATAACTCTAGTATAACCACCAGGTCTATTTGCTACTTTAACAGCAACATCTCTAAATAATTCAGCAACAGCATTTTTCTGCTTCATTCTAGAAAAAACAATTCTTCTATTGTGTGTTGTATCAGACTTAGATTTAGTAATCAAAGGCTCAACAAATTTCTTTAATGCTTTTGCCTTAGCAAGTGTTGTATTAATTCTTTTGTGTTCAATTAGTGAACATGCCATATTAGCAAGCATAGAACTTCTATGTCCTTTTTTTCTTCCTAAATGATTAAACTTTTTACGATGCCTCATTTTCTTTCTTTACTTTATAACTATTTACTCTTTTTCAAGTTTATACTTTGATAAGTCCATTCCAAAACTTAATCCTTTGAGCATTACTAACTCATCTAACTCAGTAAGGGATTTTTTACCAAAATTTCTAAACTTCATTAAATCGTTTTTATTAAATGATACCAGATCTCCCAATGTATCAACTTCTGCAGCCTTTAAACAATTAAGCGCTCTTACCGATAAATCCATATCAATAAGTTTTGTTTTAAGAAGCTGTCTCATGTGTAAGGATTCTTCATCATAAGTTTCAGTCTTAGCAATTTCATCAGCTTCAAGAGTAATTCTTTCGTCTGAGAATAACATAAAGTGATGAATCAAAATTCTTGCTGCATCAGTCAGAGCATCCTGAGGAGTGATTGACCCGTCTGTAATTATATCAAAAACAAGTTTCTCATAATCAGTTTTTTGCTCAACTCTAAAGTCTTCAACATGATATTTTACATTTTTAATTGGAGTAAAAATCGAATCAACAAAAATAGTTCCTAATTGTGCTGACTGATTCTTATTTTCCTCAGAAGTAACATAACCCCTACCTTTATCGATAGTGATTTCCATCTGAATTTGAACCTTAGAATCAAGATTACAAATGACTTGGTCAGAATTTAGTATCTGAAATCCTGAAATAAACTTTTGAAAATCACCTGCTGTAATTTTATCTTGACCAGATATTGAAATTGATACTAATTCGTTGTCAACATCTTCAATCTGTCTCTTAAATCTAATTTGTTTTAAATTCAATACGATTTCAGTCACATCTTCTACAATTCCTGGAATAGTAGAAAATTCGTGATCAACCCCTTCAATTTTAACTGATGTAATTGCAAAACCTTCTAATGAAGATAAAAGAACTCTTCTTAATGCATTACCAACAGTTAATCCGTAACCAGGTTCAAGTGGTCTAAACTCAAATCTACCTTCATAATCAGAAGATTCGATCATTATTACTTTGTCTGGTTTTTGAAAATTTAATATTGCCATAATCTTATTTATAATTTTTTATTTAGAATATAATTCTACTATGTATTGTTCGTTAATGTTTTCTGGAATTTGAATCCTTTCTGGAATAGAAACATATGTACCTTGCATAGTATCATCATTCCAAGTTATCCACTCATAAACCTTTGATGAATTTTTTAAGCAGTTACCAATCGACTCTAAAGATTTTGATTTTTCTCTAACTGCTACGATATCACCAGGCTTGAGGTTATATGAAGGAATATTTACAATCTCTCCATTAACTGTTATGTGTCTGTGAGATACAAGTTGTCTTGCACCGCGTCTTGAATTTGAAAGACCCATTCGAAAAACAACATTATCTAATCTTGATTCACATAATTGTAAAAGCACCTCACCCGTAATTCCTTTTGATGATGTTGCTTTTTTAAATAAGTTTCTAAACTGTCTTTCTAAAATACCATAAGTGTATTTAGCCTTTTGCTTTTCCATTAACTGGATAGCATATTCTGACTTTTTAGATCTTCTTTTATTGTTACCGTGTTGTCCTGGTGGATAATTTCTTTTTTCAAAAGACTTATCATCACCGAAAATTGGTTCCCCAAATTTTCTTGCAATTTTTGTTTTTGGACCAGTATATCTTGCCATTTTTTAAATTTTTTAAGAGTGATTATGAATTAAGGTCAATCCTTCGATAATCAATACCTCTCTTGTTATACTTATTATTAAACTCTTCTTCTTTTAGGTGGCCTACATCCATTATGCGGAGTAGGAGTAACATCTACAATTTCTGTTACTTCAATACCACCATTATGTATAGATCTTATAGCAGATTCTCTTCCGTTACCTGGACCTTTTACATAAACTTTTACTTTTCTTAATCCAGCATCTTTTGCAACGCCAATAGCATCTTCAGCTGCCATTTGAGCTGCATAAGGTGTATTCTTTTTAGTTCCTCTAAATCCCATTTTACCAGCTGATGACCATGAAATAACATCACCATTTTTGTTGGTAAGAGAAATAATTATATTGTTGAACGAAGCTACAATATGTGCTTCTCCTGTGGATTCTACAACAACTTTTCTTTTTTTAGTACCTGATTTTGCCATATACTACTATTATTTAGTTACTTTTTTCTTGTTAGCAACAGTTTTTCTTTTTCCTTTTCTTGTTCTAGAATTATTTTTAGTTCGTTGACCTCTTAAGGGTAATCCTGATCTATGTCTAATTCCTCTATAACAACCAATATCCATTAATCTTTTGATATTTAGTTGAGTTTCTGAACGTAATTCACCTTCAATTGTGAAAGCACCAACTGCTTCTCTAATTTTACTTATCTCAGCGTCTGTCCAATCAGAAACTTTTTTACTATGATCTACTCCAGCTGCATCTAAAATTTTAGATGCTCTACTGTTTCCTATTCCGAAAATATAAGTTAAAGAGATAACACCTCTTTTATTCTTTGGTATGTCTATTCCTGCTATTCTTGCCATAATATTAACCTTGTCTTTGTTTAAATCTAGGATTCTTCTTGTTTATAACATAAAGTCTCCCTTTTCTTCGTACAATTTTACAATCTGCACTTCTTTTTTTTACTGAAGCTCTTACTTTCATTTTTTAAAATCTATAAGTTATTCTTGCCTTAGTCAAATCATAAGGACTCATTTCTAATTTTACTTTATCACCAGGCAACAATTTGATATAATGCAATCGCATTTTACCAGAAATATGAGCGGTTACCACATGA
>CABXBH010000049.1 GCA_902510415.1 uncultured Bacteroidota bacterium
AAATGCAGTAAATGATTTTAGAGATTTAATAGGTTCGACTAACCCAGAGGATGCTGAAGCAGGAACAATAAGGAAAATGTTTGCCAAATCAATCAGCGAAAATGCTATTCACGGAAGTGATAGTGACGAAAATGCAAAAATTGAATGTGAATTTCATTTTTCTTCGCAAGAAATTTTTTAGCTGAGAACAATTTTTTGAACTATTTCTTTATCAAATTTTTTATTGATTAAATCCATTAGTTTTTCTTTACCATAACTAAGCTCTTGTTTCAATGCAGCTGAGCTAAGCTTTATATAAAGCGTTTTGTTTCTTAAGTTTACATCAAGGGTGTAATTAGCAATTCCGTTATCCATCAGTTCAAACCAAACTTTTTTAACCTCTAAATCCAGTAAACCCTTTTCAAGTTTATTTTTTTTAAGGAATATATTAACAAGGTCTTTTATTTCTGTATTATTCATTAAGATAATTTTTTGGATAGAACCTTTTATATTTATATAAATATCCATCGTTGTTTGAAAGGTGTAAATTTATTGAATCAATCTTTGTTATAGACTCTATAAAATTTTTCCCTTCGCCATAGATTAAATATATACCATTTTTATTTTTATCAATCTTAAAATCCATTTTATGTAGGTTTATATCAAAACCTCCATCAATTCTTGGTTTCACTTTTTTTCTAAATCCACTATTATTTTGATTTAGAATGAAATAATCGACAGTATTACTAAACGGAAAATTTTTTACTTCTTTACCATTTAATGTTACAGAATTAATCTCCCAATAACCTGAAAGATGCTGAATTTGATTAGATTCATTGCATGAATTTATAATTAAAGAAAAAATAAAAATTAAAATGTAATTTATATGTTTCAAATTTCAAATATTTTATAAGATTTATTCACTTTCTTAATTATATTTTCTGAACGTTTTTTGTTCGTATCAGAAATGAAAATTTGATTAAATTCATCCTCATTAACTAAATCTATAATTTGTTTTACCCTGTTATCGTCAAGCTTGTCAAAAATATCATCTAATAATAATATAGGATTTGATTTAAGTCTTGATAGGTAATCAAACTGTGCAAGTTTTAAAGAAATCAAAAATGTTTTTTGTTGACCTTGACTGCCAAATTTCTTAACAGAAAAATCATTTATGGTAAATATAAGATCATCTTTGTGTATTCCTTTTGTAGTATATTGGAATCTTAAGTCCTTTTCTAAATTATTCTTCAATAATTCGTATAAGTTTTGGGTTTTAGAAATATCACTCTTGTAAGTCAGTTCAACACTTTCTTTATCGTTACTTAACTGCTTATATCTTTTTTTAAATATTGGAATGAAATCTGATAAAAATTCAGCTCTTTTTTCAAAAATTTTATTTGCGCTTAATGATAATTTTTCATCATAAATATCAATTGTTTTTTTGATATTTTCTGAATTGTTATAAAACATTTTAAGTAAAGCATTTCGTTGTTTAAGTGTTTTATTATAATCAATTAGGCTATTTAGATATTCCTTGTCAGTTTGAGAAATAATACCGTCTATAAACTTTCTTCTTGTCTCGCTTCCTTCAATTATTAAATTTCTGTCATCTGGAGAAATTATAACAAGAGGAATAAAACCTATGTGTTCACTGAATTTTTTATAAAGTTTGTTGTTTCTTTTAACCCTTTTTTTATCTCCCTTTTTAATTGATATTAAAATATTTTCCTCTTTTTTATTAATATTATATGTCCCTGAGATAAAAAAGAATGTCTCACCATGTTTAATATTTTGAGAAGGTATTGGATTAAAGTAGCTTTTAGTGTAAGAAAGATGATAAATTGAATCTAAAATATTTGTTTTACCTACCCCATTTAATCCTACAAAACATACAATTTTAGTATCAAAATTAAATTTGATATTTTCAAAATTTTTATAGTTTGTTAATGACAACTCTTTTAAAAACATACAGGGTAACTAATAATTAAGAATAAGAAGTGATATCCTCCTAATCAAAAATAACAAATAAATTATCCATTTTTTAATAATAAAAATTTTATTTTTACGCCCTAAAATATTATTATGGCAACATATAAGAAGAGGGGTTTTAAAAATAAGGCATCGTCTAATAGGGCAGATGCACTAGAAAATAAATCAACCACGGCTAATGTTTTTAACACTCTGGATGAAGGTTCATCAAAGACTCAGCAGTGGGTTGAAAAAAATCAAAATAAAATTCTTGGTGTAGTTGCAGTAATTGCAGTTATTGTCATCGGAATATTTTCTTACTCAAAACTTATCCTTGAACCGAAAGAGTCTAATGCTTTTAACGAGATGTATTTTGCTCAGAAAAAATTTGATGAAGCAGTATTAATCAATAATGACTCAGTATATAGCATTGCATTAAATGGGGATGAATTAAACATGGGCATGTTAGGTATAATTGACGAATTTGGAGGTACAAGTGCAGCAAATTTAGCTTCCTATTATTCTGGTATGATGTATCTAAAAATGAATGACTATCAAAACGCAATTAAATACCTTTCTAGCTTTAGTTCTGACGATATAATTTTGAGTTCTCTTGCAACTGGATCTATCGGAGACGCTTTCGCGGAATTGAGTCAATTTGATGATGCTTATGATTATTATGTTAAGGCAACTAAAACCAATAACAACTATACTTCTCCTGTGTATTTATATAAAGCAGGTCTGATGGCAATGAAACTAGAAAAATTTAAAAAAGCTGAGGTGTATTTTACAAATATAAAATTAGATTATCCTAAGAGTCCCGAAGCAAAAAATATAGATGCTTTTATTTCTAAAGCAATTGCATCAAATCAGTAAATGAGTTCAGATAACCAACACTCTTGCAAAATAAATCCAAGTAATTACCCAAATTTGGCTGATTATAAAATTGGTATTGTTGTTTCAGAATGGAATATCGATATTACTAAAAATCTTCTAAATGGCGCAGAAAGTAAATTAATTGAGTTAGGGGTTGATGAAAAAAATATTATAACTTACTGGGTTCCAGGCAGTTTTGAATTAGTTTTTGGGTGCAATAAAATGTCCAAAAAAAATTATGACGCAATTATAGCTATTGGATGT
Source organism: uncultured Bacteroidota bacterium (assembly GCA_902510415.1). Classification (GTDB taxonomy): domain Bacteria; phylum Bacteroidota; class Bacteroidia; order Flavobacteriales; family Flavobacteriaceae; genus MED-G13. The sequence continues at coordinate 3,091 of CABXBH010000049.1, forward strand.
GTTATTAAGGGTGAAACTGATCACTATGATTACATATGTAGTTCTGTTTCAAACGGAATATCTCAATTAAATGTTAATGGGTTAACACCTGTG
>CABXBH010000050.1 GCA_902510415.1 uncultured Bacteroidota bacterium
ACCTCCTGAAAGTTCATTAGGTTTATTATATATTCTTTTTTCCAATCCTAAATATTTAATAAGTTCGCTAGCCTTGTTTTCAGCAATTTGTTTTGGAGTCTTATTTATGAAGGCAGGAATACATATATTTTCAATAACATTAAATTCTGGAAGAAGTTGATGAAATTGAAAGACAAAACCAATCTCTTGGTTTCTGAAATTTGCTAATTCTTCTTCATTTAATTTTTTTATATCTTGATTTTTTAAAACAAGCTGAGCTTTAGAATTAATATCATAACTATCTATTGTTCCTAATATTTGTAAAAGTGTAGTTTTACCTGCTCCAGATGCCCCAACTAGACTTACGATTTCTCCTTCATCAATATTTAAATTAATCCCCTTTAAAATGTGGTTGTTTTCGTAGAATTTATGTATATTTTTAGCTAAAATCATTAATCAAAAATAGTATATTAATTTAATTTATGAATGGTATTGATAAAGCATATTTAGCTGGGGGTTGTTTTTGGTGTACTGAAGCAATTTATAAAAGATTAAAGGGAGTAGTTGATGTAACACCTGGGTATAGCGGCGGTAATATTAAAAACCCATCATATAAGGAAGTTTGTACCGGTAGAACTGGACATGCAGAAACAATTGAGGTTTTATATAAAGCTGATGAGATAAACTTTAATGAACTATTAGAGGTTTTTTTTAAGACTCATGATCCTACAACAATTAACAGACAGGGAAATGATGTGGGCACACATTACAGGTCTATAGTTTTTTTTTCTAATATTAATGAAAAGAATATTGCCAATAATTATATAAAAAATTTAGAAAAAAGTGATTTATTCAAAAATAAAATAGTTACACAAGTCGTTAAATTTGATAAATTCTATAAAGCTGAAAATTATCATGAAAATTACTATGAACTTAATAAGAAGGAGTCATATTGTGATATAGTTATTACACCAAAAGTTGAAAAATTTCAAAAGAATTTTAAGGATAAGTTAGTTTAAAGCTAAAATCTTAGTCCGAAAATAGTCAAAAATTTTCTTACAAATTTCCAGAAAAACTTAAATTCTCCAAATAAAAAAGCCACAAATACCAATATAAATTGATATACAATTGTAATTAAAACTATTCTAATTAACCAATACAGTATAATGCTAAGATCATCAGTGGTTATTCCAAAAATATTGCAAAGGGGTTCGGAGATCCATGCAGCTGTTGATCCAGTAATTCCAAAAACAATAAATATTTTTAAAATTTGAAAATTTGAGTCTATACCCCACCTTTTTTTAATTTTTTCTAACATTTTTATGATTGGTATATACTTATTATTTGTTCTGCCAATTCAACACCAATTCTTTTTTGCGCTTCTTTTGTTGCAGCCCCAATATGCGGTGTCATTGATATTTTTTGATTCATTAAAATCTTAATGCTTGGAGTAGGTTCGTTTTCAAAAGTATCTAGTGCTGCAAAAGCAATCTTTTTATTTTCTATATGTTTAATAAGGGATTCTTCGTTAATTACACCTCCACGAGCTGCGTTAATAATTCCCGATCCTTTTTTCATTAAAGAAAACTCTTTATTTCCAATAATATAGTCCTTTTGTGCTGGCACATGTAATGAAATAAAGTCAGATTCTTTTAATAGATTATCAAAAGTTGAGCTTTCTAATTCAAAATTCTTTGAACTTCCATCAAAAAAATCAATCTCAATTTGAGCTTTTTTATTGTTTAAATCATAAAATATTATATTCATCCCAATTCCAAGTCCAATTTTTGCAACCTCTCGGCCAATTCTTCCAAAACCAACAATACCGAGGGTTTTTCCTTTTAATTCAGTTCCGCCAGCATAATTTTTTTTAAGTGTTTTAAATTCTTTATCACCCTCTAATGGCATTTCTCTATTGGAAATATGAAGAGATCTTGCACAGGAAAATAAATGAGCGAATACCAGCTCAGCAACTGAAATGGATGAAGCAGCAGGAGTATTAATTACATGAATTCCTTTTTCCTTTGCGTAAGAAACGTCTATATTATCCATACCAACACCACCTCTTCCAATAATCTTTAAGTTTTTACAACTATCGATCAAATCTTTTCTAACTTTTGTAGCACTTCTAACAAGTAACACTTCTATGTTATTATTGTTGATGAAGTTAATTATTTCTGACTGATCAATTGATTCAACAATGGTTTTAAATCCAGCAGAATTTAACTTGTCAACACCTTCCTTACTAATACCATCATTTGCTAATACCATCATATTTTAAATTTTTGATTCTAATTCACTCATAACTTCAACTAATGCTTTTACACTATCCAAGCCCATTGCATTATACATTGATGCTCGATATCCTCCAATACTTCTGTGTCCAGTTAGTGCTGTTATTTTAGCGTCAGCGAGCATTGTTTCAAAACTATTCTTAAAATTATCATTACTTAAATTAAAAGTTGCATTCATAATTGATCTATCAACTTCTCTTGCGTGACCATTGAAAAGAGGATTCAAATCAATTTCAGAGTATAATAACTGAGCTTTTTTTCTGTTTAGTTTTTCGATTTCAGAAACTCCCCCCATTTTTTTTAACCATCTCATATTAAGCATTGATACATAGACCGAAAAAACAGGAGGAGTATTAAACATACTGCTTTTATCAGCGTGGACCTTGTAATTCATCATTGAAGGTACATTATCCTTAATATTATCAAGTAAATCATTCTTAATTACAACAAGTGTTGCCCCTGCAGGTCCAAGATTTTTTTGAGCACCAGCATAGATTAAATCAAATTTAGAAAAATTTAAAACACGTGAAAAAATATCGCTACTCATGTCACAAAACATTGGAGTGTCTGTATTTGCAAAAGAATTTATTTGAGTGCCAAAAATTGTATTGTTAGATGTACAGTGAAAATAATCGTAATTTTTAGCTATTTCAAAATTTGGTATGTGATTATAATTATCATTTTCAGAACTAGCTAAAATATCTACATTTCCAAATAGCTTGGCTTCTTTAATTGCCTTTTTACTCCATGTTCCTGTATCAAGAAAAGCTGCTTCATTTTTAAGAAAATTGTAAGCAGTCATTAAAAATTGAGAACTAGCTCCACCTTGAAGAAATATTGATGTGTATTCGTTTCCGCTTAGGCCAAGTAATTCTAATGATAAATCTCTTGCTTC
>CABXBH010000051.1 GCA_902510415.1 uncultured Bacteroidota bacterium
CTTTTCCAGACCCACAAATAAAACTAAAAAGAGAAAAGCACAGAATAGTGAACTTAAAATTTATTGAAGCGTATAAAAAAATAATAATTGATAAAGGAATTATTAATTTAAAGACTGATAGTGAGTTTTTACATGGTTATATGCTTGGGTTAATAAGAAGTACTGAATATTTAGAATTAATATATTCAAATCATGATATCTACAATTCATCTGGTTCGCCGAAAAATGTTACTGAAATTAAAACTTTCTACGAAAATAAATTCCTTGAATATAATAAGCCAATAACGTTTATCAATTTTAGGGTCAATAAATAACATGAGCGTTAGAAAAAGTTTTTTTGACAAAGTATATAGTATAGTTAAATTAATACCACCAGGAAGGGTAACTACCTATGGTTTAATAGCCAATTACTTAGGCTCAGTTGGAAGTTCAAGGGTTGTAGGTTATGCAATGAATGCATCTCACAATTTACAAGATGTTCCTGCTCATAGAGTTGTTAATAGAAATGGTTTGTTAACTGGAAAACATCATTTTGCAGGCACAAATTTAATGAAGGATTTACTTGAGAGTGAAGGGGTTAAAATTTTTGAAAATACAGTTTTAGATTTTGAAAACGTAGTTTGGGATCCCTCGAAAGATTTAGACTAATTCTGTTAATTTTTTTGAATTCAACGTATATTTGTAAAAAATTTTCAAGTGGAAATATCAAAGAAAAATATTATCTCAATTATAGAAAAAGTCAAAAAAAATGATTTTAAAATTGTAAATATTAACATTTTTGGAAGTGAGTTATTGATTGATATTTCTACAACTAATCCAACTCTTCAATCTAAAAAAAATATTGAAAATTCTATTAAATCTGAAATTAGCAAGAATATCAATGAAGAGTTAAATATCAAATTTAATTTTAAAGTCGAAAAATTATCTTCTCCCCAGAATCAAATCAAAGGTAAGCCTATTCAGGGAATTAATAATATTATAGCTATAGCCTCTGGAAAAGGAGGAGTAGGTAAATCTACAGTTACGTCAAACATTGCCATTAGTCTAACAAAAATGGGATTTAAAGTAGGTATACTTGATGCAGATATATACGGCCCTTCTATTCCGATTATGTTTGATATTGTTAATGCAAAACCACTTAGTGTAAATGTTCAAGGTAAAACTAAGATGCAGCCAGTTGAAAGTTATGGAGTAAAAATACTGTCAATAGGTTTTTTTACAAAACCTGATCAAGCTGTAATTTGGAGAGGTCCAATGGCTTCCAAGGCTTTAAATCAAATGATTTTTGATGCTACGTGGGGAGAATTAGATTTTCTTTTAGTTGATTTGCCGCCAGGAACGGGTGATATTCATTTAAGCATTCTCCAGGCATTACCGGTAACAGGTAGTGTTATTGTTAGCACCCCTCAAAATATTGCATTAGCCGATGCGAGAAAAGGGATAGCTATGTTTAATCAAAAGAGTATAAATGTTCCAGTTTTGGGATTGGTTGAAAATATGGCATTTTTTACTCCTTTTGAGTTGCCGGAAAATAAATATTATATCTTTGGTAAAGATGGTGCCAAAAACTTATCTGATGATATGCAGGTTAAATTTCTTGGTGAAGTTCCGATTGTACAAAGTATAAGAGAAGCTTCAGATTACGGACATCCTGTATCATTGCAAGAAAATTCTAAAATTTCACTAACTTTCCAAGAAATTGCAAAAAACTTGGTTTCTGAGTTAGTAAAAAGAAATAAAGATTTACCACCTTCAGAGATTTTAAAAATCACAACAATGGCAGGTTGTTCTGCAGTCAGTAAATAAAAATGAAAAAAACATTATTAGATAATATTGAAAATGCACTTGAAGAAATAAGACCATTTCTTAAAAACGATGGTGGAAATATTTCTTTGATTGGTGTTGAAGACAATACTGTTAAGGTAAAATTCGAGGGTGCATGTTCAACATGTACTGTGAATCAAATGACTCTAAAATCAGGTGTCGAGATGATTATAAAAAAACATGTTCCTGAAATTCAGAAGGTTATTAGTGTAGAGGAAATCTAGAATGATAAAAACAGATATATTGATAATTGGGGCTGGCCCTGTTGGATTATTTTCAGTTTTTGAGGCTGGTTTACTCAAAATGAAATGCCATTTAATAGATATTCTTCCTAAACCTGGTGGTCAATGTATTGAATTATATCCAAAAAAACCTATATATGATATTCCGGGATATCCAGAAATATTAGCAGGGGATTTGATAAAAAATCTCATAAAACAGTGTAGGCAATTCGAACCAGGTTTTACCTTAGGGGAAAAAGCAGAAAAACTTGTAAAACAAAAGGATGGAACCTTTAATGTAATTACTGATAAGGGTACATTACACAATGCCCCAATTGTAGTAATTGCAGGTGGATTAGGTGGATTTCAACCCCGAAAACCAAATTTTCAGGGAATTGAAAATTTTGAAGATAAAGGTGTTTTATATTTTGTTAGAGATCCTAATATTTTTAAAGATAAAAATGTTGTTCTTTCTGGTGATTCAGCCTTAGATTGGACTATTGAATTGTCAAAAATAGCAAAAAGAGTAACGTTGGTTCATCGAAGAAATGAATTTAGAGGAGCTAATGATTCAGTAGATAAAGTACAGGATTTAAAGGATAATAATAAAATTGATTTAATTACTCCTGCGGAAGTATTTAAATTAGAAGGTTCAAATAATTTGGAGAAAGTATTTATTAAAAGCAATGACAAGGAGATTGAAATTAATGCTGATTTCTTTATTCCATTATTTGGTTTAACTCCTAAACTTGGGTCGATTGCAGATTGGGGTTTAGAAATTCAAAAAAATTCAATTTTAGTAAATAATTCTCTTGATTATCAAACCAATATTCCTGGAATTTTTGCAATAGGTGATATCAATACTTATCCAGGAAAGTTAAACTTAATATTATGTGGATTTCATGAGGCAGCATTAATGTGTCAGGCAGCATTTAAAATAATTAATCCCTATAAAAAATTTATTTTGAAATATACAACAGTATCAGGTGTTGAAGGTTTTGATGGATCTTTGAAAAAAGCAGAAGGTTCAGT
>CABXBH010000052.1 GCA_902510415.1 uncultured Bacteroidota bacterium
ATGAAAGTTCAAGGGAAATTATACAAAAATTTAAAAAACTTGGGCACGATCAGTTATTTTTATCTGACCCCATTAAATTTTCAGAAATACTACTTCAAAATAGGTTAAATCAATATTTAGAATCAAATAAACTAAAAAATAATTGTAGTTTTTTTGACAGAGGAATTCCAGATATTTTAGCATACTTAAATTATAAAAAAATTGATTACAGTAAGGATTTTAATAATTATGCTGCTAAACACAAATATGATATTATTTTTATATCGGAACCATGGGAGAAAATATATAAAAAAGACCAAGAAAGATATGAGTCTTTTAAGGATTTAGTTGAAATTAATAAGCATATTAAAAAAATGTACATGAAATTGGGATACAAATTAATCATATTACCTAATAAATCAATAAATGAAAGAGTTGAATTTATATTAGATAAAATAAATGAATAAAAAAATTAAAATAATATTCATGGGTACTGCTGATTTTGGAATACCAACCCTAGAAATTTTAAATGATAAATTTAATTTAGACACGATAATTACAAACTATGACAAACCTTCTGGAAGAGGTCTAAAAATAAAAAACTCTGCAGTTAAAAAATATGCAATTGAAAACAACATAAAATACTTACAACCCAAAAACTTAAAGAATGTAAATTTTATAGAAAAAGTAAAATCATTAAATCCTGATTTTATCATCGTTGTAGCCTTTAGAATGATTCCCGAAAAAATATGGAAAATCCCAAAATATGGTACTATAAATATGCATGCATCATTATTACCAGACTATAGGGGTTCAGCTCCAATAAATTGGGTACTTATAAATAATGAAAAAGAAACAGGTGTAACTACATTTTTTATAGATGAAAATATTGATACAGGTGACATGTTATTACAAAAGAAAATCAAAATTGATAATAAAATCAATGCTGGCGAGCTTCATGATAAATTAAAAAATATTGGTGCACAATTAGTTTACAATACGATTGACGGACTTTTAAAAAGAAAATTAAAGAAAATTAAGCAACAGGAAAATCAACCATACAAGACTGCGTATAAATTTGATAAAGAAAATATTAAATTAAACTGGAATTTAAATGGTATAGATATTTATAATAAAATTCGTGGACTTAGCCCTTTTCCAGGATCCAGAACAACCATAAGTTCAGCAAAAGATAAAAATAAAAACGTTATTATTTATGATTCTGATTATATAGTTGATTCACACAATTTAGAAAATGGAAGGATTATTAATGAAAAAGGTGTTATCAAAATAGCATGTAGCGACGGGTACATAATAATAAAAAATTTAAAAATTGAAGGTCGAAAAAGAATGGATACTAAATCTTTTTTAAATGGATTTAATCTTGAAAATTATTATAAAGCCAAATGATAAAAAAAGGAGATTTATTAATTTCTACACCAGATAGTTTAGGTGATTTTTATTTTAATAGAACAATTATTACACTCACTGAAGTAACAGATGAAGAAGTTGTTGGATTTATAATAAATAAACCCCTAAATTATAATTTAAGTGATGTTGAAGATTCTGTTCTAAATAAAAAAATATTGATTTATGGTGGAGGCCCGGTTAATCAGGATAATTTATATTTTATTCATGACAAACCTAATCTAATTAATCAGGGAATTAATTATTATAATGAATTGTATTGGGGAGGAGATTTTAAAAATGCTGTAAAATTGATTAACGAAAATCAAATAGACATGTCTTCAATTAAATTTTTTTCTGGATATTCTGGATGGACATATGACCAACTAATTGATGAAATAAATAATGGCTCATGGATTTTACTAAAAAATAAAAAAAATCACATATTTAACAAACACCCTGAGGGGTTATGGGGAGATAATATGAAAAAAATGGGTGAAAAATTTAAAATATGGTCAAATGCACCAGAAAATCCTCAAAATAATTAGGTCGAACCAAGAACTTTTTTAAGATCCCCTATCTGATTAGTCCATAGTAGCTTGGACTCTTCAACTTCATCGTCATCTTCAGCAAAATCAGTAACAATTAACGAAACATCCTTTGTTATTTCATCAAATTGAATTCTCAATTCAAAATAGCAGTCAGTATCTTCATCATCTAACCATTGAAATTGAATTTTTTCATTATTAGTTTTTCTAATTAGTTTTGCACTCTCTTCAGAATCATCCCAAATAAAAATAAAAATTTCTCCTCTAGAATTTACATTATCTGAAAACCATTCTGATAGACCTGACGGAGTTGAGATATATTGAAATAAAAGCTTTTGTGAAACCTTAATAGGAAACTCCATTTCAAATTTAATTCTATTGCTCATATTGAATTATTAGTATGGTAATATATACATTTATTATATTTTTTAACAAGATTTCATTAAATAATTTATCATACATAAGTTGAATGTGAAAAATTTAAATTTTATATTTGCTGCCTTTATAAATGGCGAGATAGCTCAGTTGGTCAGAGCGTCGGATTCATAACCCGGAGGTCCCGAGTTCAAATCTCGGTCTCGCTACTATTTCTTCCTTAATATTTTTAGTAACTGTTCTCTGTTAACTATTTGCTGTTTTCCCGAGCTCATATCCTTTAGATTAAAGGATTCTTTTTCTTTTTCTTCTTCGCCATAGAAAAGCACATATGGTATTTGATTTTTATTAGCGTAATTGAGTTGTTTTTTTAAGGAAATAGGATCAGGATAAAATTCAGAATTAATATTATTGGACCTGAGTAAATTTGTGATTTCAATCAAATCATATGAAAAATTATTTCCAAAGTTTAACATAAGAACTTTCACCGAATTAACAGAAGCTGGAGGAAATAAATTAAGCTCATCTAAAAGTAAATATAATCTATCAAGTCCAAAACTTATACCAACACCACTCATGTTTTTTAATCCAAACATTTCTGTAAGGTTGTCATAACGACCTCCGCCAGCTATTGAATTATTCCATCCTAAGCTAATATTGTCAGGAGGTAAAACTTCAAAAATTAACCCAGTATAATAATCAATTCCTCTAGCTAATCCAATATCAAATATTAGTTCTGATTTTGATAAATTATT
>CABXBH010000053.1 GCA_902510415.1 uncultured Bacteroidota bacterium
CAGGTAATATAATATGCCTTAACAATTGTAAGAATAATAAATATCCAGTTGAGAAGTTTTAAATTTAAAAAAGATTGGTTAAATACTTCAGGTTTGTATATACCTAATACAACTTCAACTAGTGTCACAATTGACAATAAAATTAGCACACCTATTATCTTCTGTGTATTAGATTTAAACTTTATTAAACCTCTAAAAATCTCCAACTTGTGTGCGTGTCCAGCCATAATATTATACTAAATAGAAAAATGTGAAAACAAAAACCCAAACTAAGTCTACAAAATGCCAGTACAGACCTACTTTCTCAACCATTTCATAACTTTTTCTTTTTTCATATGTGCCAATTATAACATTAAAGAAAATTATAATATTTAGAACTATTCCAGAAAAAACATGAAAACCATGAAAACCTGTGATAAAGAAAAAGAAATTAGCAAACAGTGGAGCGCCATATTCATTTTCAATTAGATTAGCTCCATTTACAACTGAAACTCCTGTAGTTTTTAATATGTCTAATGACTCTTGCCTGGTCAAGATAGTCTTATGTCCTTTATCATCCAAAATTTGAGTTCTGATTACAATATTTGGAGATGCTTCCATTCCTGCAATAACTTCTTCAACAGAATATGTTGGGAGGGTTCCCTCATCTTTATACCATATACCGTTATAACCTTGATGTTGATTTCTTGAACTAATAAAATCAAATGCAAAATCACCAACAGCCACTCTTTTAGATGTTTCTACATCTAAAAATTGAAGAATATTTCCACCTTTAGTTTTTACAGCACCATAATCACCCTTTATAAAAGTTGCCCATTCCCAAGCCTGAGAACCAACAAAAATAATTCCCCCGATAATTGTAAGAAACATATAAAAAGTAACTTTTGTTTTTTTCATTTTGTGGCCAGCATCAACAGCTAATACCATGGTTACGGATGACATAATAAGGACGAACGTCATAAAAGCAACATAAATCATTGGCAATTCTTGTCCATGAACAAAAGGGACGTGAGTAAATACTTCATCAGCGATGGGCCATGAATTTGCATACTTAAATCTTGCAAATCCGTAGGAGACAATAAATCCAGAAAATGTTAATGCATCTGAAACAATAAAAAACCACATCATCATCTTACCATATGATGCGTTTAATGGTTTATTACCTCCATTCCAAATCTTATCGTTTGAAGTCGTATTAACAGCAGTTCCCATAGTTTAATTTAAAGAGATACAAAAGTAATTATTTTAACCGAAGAAAACCAAAAATATAAACAGGTAAATCCATAAAATATCTACGAAATGCCAAAATATTGATGCAAGCTCAAAACCGGTATAATTTTCATTATTGTAAGAACCTTTCAAATTTTTAAAAAGTACAACAATCAAAGCAATAAGTGCTACAACAACATGTACAATATGTACAAATGCTATTAAAAATATGAATGAACTATTGATAGTACTCGTTGGGCCTGTAAAATGGTATCCGTTTTCCATTATTTGACCAAAACCAATAAATTGAAAAACAACAAATAATAAACCTAAAATTATTGTGATTAAAAGCAGAATAGATGATTTATTGTTTTGGCTTTTAACAAGAAATTTTTTTGACAAAATTAGTGTAAGACTGCTAATAGAAATTAAAATTAGACTATAATAAAATGCCTCCGGAAGATCAAAATTTTTAATCCAATCTTCTCTGTTTTTACTTACAATAAAAGCACTTGTTAATCCGGCAAATGTCATAAAAAGTGATCCAATACCAAACCATAACATCATTTTTAAAGCACTATTTTTTTTGTTTTGCAATGAGCTCATAATAAAAATATTTTATCTAATAAAAAAGTAAGCTGAACACACGTTAGATATATTACACTAGTAAACATTAATTTTTTTGCATTATCATTTGTACCATCTAAAAACAAAATATATGATTTATATATTAAGATTATTCCAAGTAATATAACTGCTGTAAGTCCAATATAACTTAATTGTAATTCTCCTGTGATACCAAAAAAAGGAACTATTGAAACTAAGACAGCCCAAATAGAATAAAACAAAATTTGTGCCGATGTAGATTTGTCTTTTCTTCCAGTTGGAAGCATCTTAAAGCCTGCTTTTTTATAATCAGTACTTTGTGCCCAACCTATTGACCAAAAATGAGGAAACTGCCAAAAAAACTGCATTAAAAATAAGGTAACAGCTTCTACACCTATATGATTAGTTGCAGCAACCCAGCCTATCATAAAGGGAAAAGCTCCTGGAATAGCACCAACAAAAACTGAAAGAGGACTTATTAATTTCATTGGGGTATAAACTGCTGTATACAAAAAAATGGATAGAGCTGCTAAAATAGCTACATTAATATTTATTAAATACATAAAAATTAAACCTATCAAGGCTGAACTTATAGCCAAAAAAAGTGCGGTATTTTGGGTAATTTCATTTTTAGGCAAAGGACGATTCATAGTTCTGTACATAAGTTTATCCAAATCTTTTTCTATTATTTGATTGAAAATGTTTGAAGAGCTAACTATAAAAATACCTCCAAATATTAACAATAAAAGAGTCATATAGTCAATAGAATTAGTTCCAAGGAAATAACTAATAATGGATGAAAAAACTACACTTAAAGTTAGCCTAAACTTTATAAGTTCTTTAATAATAGGTATCGTAATATTTGTAGACAATTGTAATTTAAATTAAGTGCAAATATAAAATATATTCTACCTTAATTTATTTAAAATAAATAAAAAGATTCTAATCCTGAACTTGGAATATAATTGGAAGGGAGTAAGGAACAATAACAGCCTTACCTCTTTGTTTTCCGGGTTGCATTTTTGGTAATAAATTAATCACTCTCTGGGCTTCCTTTTCTAGTCTTGGATGGGGAGCTCTAGCTCTAACGCCCGTTACATTTCCACTCTTATCAATTTTAAAAATAACCGATATTCTTTGTCTCCCTGTTAAGCCTAAA
>CABXBH010000054.1 GCA_902510415.1 uncultured Bacteroidota bacterium
GAATTATCAAAAACTCCAAACAGAATATCGCATTTAATTAAACAGGGAAAGATTATTAGGAATTTGACCCCAGTTGAAATTGAAAAATTAAATATGTTTCCAGTTAATCATACACTTCATGATAATATTGTTGATTCTAGAAGAAGTTTTTTAATGGGAAATGCTCTTGTAGTTGGAGTTATCGAAAAAATCGGAATTGAATTAGTTAAATTTATAAAAGAAAATAAGATTAAAGATTTTTAATCTCTTTACTGACCTTAATAATTTTTACTCGAATAGTTAAAAGATTATATTTGTAAAGCATCAAGAACGCGAAGCGTACCAACCGACTATCTCGAAGCACGGTGGTTTAGAATGTGGGTAGCTCTACCAAAATTTCGAGCAATCAGATTTAATCTTGTTGTAATTGTTTAACTAAAATTATAACACTATGGCAAAATTTAAAGGTGAGGTTACTTTTAAGGTGACCTTCAAAGGTTTGGGAGTTCCAGTTGGATTTGGAATGACTAATGCAATTATTTTTCACGAATGTGCAACCCAGGTTGGACTAAAAACACCGTGGAGTAAAATCCCTAAAAATTATAAGGACAAAAGATTTAATGTTGAGATAATTGATAAAAAAATATTAATAGATGAAAAAAAAGAAAATTAATATACAGTTTCAAAGAAGTGATTCAGCATTGGATAAACTATTTAGTTCAATTGATAATGATTCATTAGAACTTTTTCGTGAAATGATGTCTACAAGATTTAATAAGAATATGGAAGATTAATATTTTATAATATTTGTTTCATAATATCTATTTGAATAAAGGGTTTTTTTAAAAAAAATCTTAATGAATTCGTGTGTCTCAGAATCAGTTGATTTGAGATTCTTCTTAAATGTACTTTCCCACCATTTATCCCATGGTTGGTCTAATTGATGATTAGTGAAAAAGGAATCATATTCATCATTTATTAGTTTGTCTTTATTCCAATATTCTGCAATCATCAGGCTAACAACCTTCTTATTACTTAGCTCAAAAAAAGAAAAAAGGAATTTTTCATGATTTTTATCTTCCTCTCCACCAAACATGCAAATCCCATGATTTTTATATTTAATAATTTTTAGCATAATTAAAAGTTGATAGAGTTAATTTCATTTTTAAATGAACCATGAATTTCTCTAAATAAATCAAAACTTTTAAGATTATTTTTTGATATCCCACTACCTGGCATAATTATAATTCTTTTGTCTGAGATGCTATTTAATTTTTCAAGTAAAACTAAACCATCCATTGCTTTATCTTTTTGACCAGATGTTAAAATCCTATTAACTCCAATTTCAACAAGATTTTCAATCTCATTTAAAGGATCCTTTACTACATCAAATGCTCTGTGAAATGTAAATTCTAATGGTCTTGATAATTTAACTAGCTCTTTGGTTCTTTCAATATTAATGGTTTTATCGTCATTTAAAATACCTGAAACTATCCCTTTACAGCCTATTTCTTTGAATTTTAGTATATCTCGCTTCATTAATTCAAATTCCTCATTAGAATAGACAAAATCACCTTTTCTTGGTCTAATTAATATAAATACAGGAATATTTAATTTTTCGATTGTGTTTTTAGCAGTTTGATAGTCTGGTGTTAATCCATCTAAATGTAAGTCCTTACACAATTCGATTCGATCTGCGCCTGCTTTTTCAGCTTTAACAGCATATTCATGGGATTCAGCGCATACTTCAATAATCATTCTTCTAATCTTTCTAAGTGTTTAGAATAATTAATATCCATATCTTCTAAAATTGGGTAGAAATCAACAACTTTTTTTTCAAACACTTCGAAGGAAGGTTTGTTTTTTGACCATACAACTTCTGATAAGGCAAATATTCTTGGAAACACCATGTATTCTACTTGATTGCTTGTTTTCATATACTCTGTCCAAACATTTCCTTGGGCTCCAATTACGTACTTATGAAGACTCTCGTCCAACTCACTAGGGATAGGTTCATAATTGAAAATTTCTTCAATAGGGGTATACCCACCAATTGCAAGAGGTTCATTATCAGTATTTTTAGCTTGATAATGATCAAAATAACAAGTTGCATTTGGAGTCATAATCACTTCATGATTCATTTTTGCAGCTTCAATGCCTCCTGAAACTCCTCTCCAGGACATCACCGTCGCATTTGGAGCTAACCCACCTTCTAATATTTCATCCCATCCGATAATTTGCTTTCCTTTTGCATTAATGTATTTTTCCATTCTAGTGATAAAATAACTCTGAAGCTCATGCTCATCCTTTAGTTTTTCACGGTCGATTACATTTTGACAATTACTACATGCCTTCCAATTTGTTTTAGGTGCTTCATCACCACCAATATGAATGTATCTACCAGGAAATAATTCCACTACTTCATCAATAATTTCTTCTAAGAAATCAAATGTTTCATTTTTACTGCAATAAATATCTTTAAAAACCCCCCAAAGAGGTGCTACACCCACATTGTCTCCAGTACATCCAAATTCTGGATAAGCTGAAATTGCAGCTTGAGAATGACCTGGCATTTCTATTTCAGGAATTACATTAATACCTCTTTTTTCAGCATACCCAACAACTTCTTTAATTTCATCTTTAGTGTAAAATCCTCCATATCTGGTTTTATCAAACTGCCAAGGCTTATCAGTGTAGTGTCCAATTAATGTAGAATCTCTATATGAGCCAACATTATTTAATTCAGGGTATTTTTCTATTTCAATTCTCCAACCTTGATCTTCAGTTAAATGCCAATGGAAATTATTAAACTTAAGCATAGATAAACCATCTATATATTTTTTTATAAATTCAACAGAATACATGTGTCTCCCAACATCAAGATGCATTCCTCTATATTTAAATCTAGGAGAGTCTTTTATAAATTGTGATTGTATTTTTACAGAACCTTTTCTGTTATTCAATAAAATTAATTGTTTTAAT
>CABXBH010000055.1 GCA_902510415.1 uncultured Bacteroidota bacterium
ATTTGTTTGTCTTCTCATGTAGATTTTCCAAGCATCAGAACCTGATTCTCTACCACCACCGGTATCTTTTTCGCCACCAAATGCACCTCCAATTTCAGCGCCTGAAGTACCAATATTTACATTAGCAATTCCGCAATCTGAGCCAGCAGCTGACAGGAATTTCTCAGCTTCCTTAAGATTATTTGTCATAATTGCTGAGGACAATCCTTGTGTAACATTGTTCTGAATTTCAATTGCATTAGTTACTGGGCCGGAATATTTAAGTAAATATAAAATTGGGGCAAAAGTTTCTTCTTGAACAATATGAAAATCTGGTTTTGCCTCGGCAATCGCAGGTTTTACATAACATCCGCTTTCATATCCTTCACCTTCCAAAACACCACCTTCAACAATAATATTCCCACCTTCCTTAACTACTTTATCCAAAGCTTTAGAATACATATCCACTGCTAATTTGTCGATTACAGGTCCCACATGATTTGATTGATCAAGGGGATTTCCAATTTTAATTTGTTTGTATGCATTTACAACCGCATCACGAACCTCATTATAAATATCTTCGTGTATAATTAATCTTCTTGTTGAAGTACATCTTTGACCTGCAGTTCCAACTGCACCAAAAACTGCACCCATCACTGTCATCTTAACATCAGCATCAGGGGTTACAATAATCGCATTATTTCCGCCAAGCTCTAATAATGATTTTCCTAATCTAGCGCCTACTTCACTTGCAACAATTTTACCCATTCTTGTTGAGCCTGTTGCAGAAATAAGAGGGATTCTTTTGTCCTTTGTCATGTATTCTCCAACCTTATAATCACCATTTATTAAACATGAAATTCCTTCTGGTAAATCATTCTCTTTTAAAATATCAGCAATAATTTTTTGACATGCTACAGAACAAAGCGGAGTTTTTTCACTAGGCTTCCAAACACAAACATCACCACATATCCAAGCAAGTGCAGTATTCCAAGACCATACAGCTACTGGAAAATTAAACGCTGAAATAATTCCAACAATTCCAAGTGGATGATATTGCTCATACATTCTATGGCCAGGTCTTTCGCTATGCATTGTTAAACCATGAAGCTGTCTGGATAGTCCAACAGCAAAATCACATATATCAATCATTTCTTGAACCTCACCTAATCCTTCTTGAAAGCTTTTACCCATTTCATAGGAAACTAAAACTCCAAGTGGATCTTTTAATTCTCTAAGCTTATTTCCAAATTGTCTTACAATTTCACCCCTTTGCGGTGCAGGTATAGTTTTCCAATACTTAAAAGCAGATTGTGCACTTTCTATAACTTTATTATAGTCTTCATATGTTGTTGTTGACACCGTTCCAATTTCTTTTCCATCTACAGGGGAATAGCTACTAATGGAATCTCCATTGCTGAAATAATTACTGCCTGTTGAAGTTCCGATATTATGGCTAGATAAGCCTAATTTTTTTAGTGAGTTTTCAATATTCATGATAAATTATTTAACTTGACGAAGATAAGGATTTATTAATATTTAAGGGTTATGAAAAAATATTTGTCTCTTCTAATTATTCTGCTTTTTAGCTGCAATAATAATGATGAAAATAAGATTGCAATTGTGATACATGGAGGAGCCGGAATTATCTTAAAGGAAAATATTTCAAAGACAAAAGAAGACTCAATAATTAATAAACTCGACGAAGCTATTTCAAAGGGTTGGGAAATATTAAAAGAAGGTAAATCTAGTGAAATAGCTGTTATTGAAACGATTAAAATACTAGAGGATTCTCCACTATTTAATGCTGGGAAAGGAAGTGTATTTAATAGCGAAGGCAAGGTAGAAAATGACGCATCTATTATGAGGGGAATTGATTTGAACGCAGGCGCTTCTTCTGGAACATCAAACGTTAAAAACCCTATTACTCTTGCTGCAGATGTGATGAATCACTCTAAGCATGTATTCTTATCTGGGAAGGGTGCAGAGAACTTTGCAAAAGAAAGAAATCTTGATATTGTTGATAACGAATATTTTCATACAGAATTTAGATATAATCAACTTTTAAACGAAAGAGAAGAAGGTAAATACGGAACTGTTGGTTGTGTTGCAATAGATTTGGATGGAAATATTGTAGCAGGTACATCCACAGGAGGTATGACAAATAAAAAATGGGGAAGGATTGGAGACTCTCCTATTATAGGAGCCGGCACATATGCAAATAATAACACATGTGGTATTTCATCAACAGGGTCTGGCGAATATTTTATTAGAACAGTTGCTGCCTATCAAGTCTCATCATTACTAGAAAATCATGATTATGATTTGACTAAGGCAATGGCTAAGGTTATACATCAAAAAATTGGTAATATTGGAGGGGATGGGGGAATGATAGGTATTGATAAAAATTCAAATGTTGTAATGGATTTTAATACTTCTGGAATGTATAGAGCTTTCGTAAACAAAAATGGCCAAAAACAAATTTTACTTTATAATAAATAATCTATTTTATTTCTGAAATTTTCAGTGTATTCACCATGCCGCTTTCTTTTACAGGCATAGATGCTAGATTTATAACCATGTCTCCTTTTTTTGCAAATCCTTTTTGATTAACAATTTCATTAATTTCTTCTATGGTCTTGTCTGTTGAAACATTTCTATCATAGTAAAACGCCTTTACACCCCAAAGCAGATTTAATCTACATAATATTCTTTTATTTGATGTGAAAACAAGAATATTTGAATGTGGTCTCCATGAAGAAACTTGAAATGCAGTATAACCACTTTGTGTTAATGTAGTGATTGCAGCAATATTTGTTTCGTTTGCAATTTGTGCA
>CABXBH010000056.1 GCA_902510415.1 uncultured Bacteroidota bacterium
GATCCCCCTTAATTCTAACAATTGATTCGGGGAATGTTGAAAATAATTACGATGAACTTATCATTGTTGACTCTGATGGAGTAACAGAGCTTTATAATGGATATGGAAATGCAGGAAATATAACAGGACTAACTTTCCAGTCATCTGGAAATACCATTTATTTTTCGGTTATTTCTGACGGGTCAGTGAGTTGTCAATCCGGATCTGGTGCATTAGTAGACGGAATTAATTATACTGTAGCTTGTGCTACATGTACAAACCCATCTGCCGAATATACGGTAATTGATGATTGTGCCAATGGAGATCAATTCCTAATTGATGTAAACATCACAAGCATGGGTGATGCAGAATCATTGACAATTTCTGATAACTACAGTACAAATACAGAGCAAGTCACAACAACTGGAATCGTACAAATGGGACCTTATCCATTTTTAACCGATATTGTAATTACAACATCTAATGACCAAGATGTAAATTGTGTGATAAACAGTAATCCAATACAACTCTTTGCTTGCCCACCTGAAAATGATAATTGTAGCGGAGCGATAGAAGCGGTGGTAAACGCTGATCAATCATGTAGTTTTACAACTCAGGGAACATTAAGTGGCGCTTCCTATTCAGGAAATGAAAGTAGTTGTTTAGCGGATATGGATGATGATGTGTGGTTTTCTTTTTCAGCATTAAGTGAAGTACAATCTATATCTATTCAAAATATTTCTGGAAGTACCGGTAACTTAGGCCATGCACTTTATGTGGGAACTGGAAATGTTTTATGTAGCACATTAGAGGAGCTTTATTGTGTCAACGAAACTGCGAGTGTAACTACAGACCTTACCATCGGGGTAACATACCACGTCAGAGTTTTCTCAATTGGTCAAGAGCCACAAGACGTAAACTTTGATCTTTGTATAAGTGATGCTCCAGACAATACAGTTTGTGACAATGCTACAAATTTCTGTGGAGAAGGTGGTGCATTATACGGTGCTAATATTTTTGACTATCCAAGTTTAGGACAAATTGCATGTTTGTATACAACCCCTAACCCTTCGTGGAATACAATTCAAATTGGTGAATCTGGTGAAATTGATATACAAATAACTCAAAATACTGCCTTTGACGACAACGGAAACCCAGTTGGTAATGGGCTCGATGTTGATTTTGTCATATGGGGGCCTTTCGAGCCAGGTTATAACTTTTGTGAAGACGGAGTTTTAGATCAAGGCTGTCCTGATCCATTTAACTGTCCAAATAACACTTCAAATCCTAACTTCTATCCTTACGGAAATATAATCGATTGTAGCTACTCTATATACAGTGTTGAAAACTTAACTATAGAAAATGCACTGGCTGGTGAGGTATATATTTTACTGGTAACCAATTACTCCAACAATCCAGGAATTATACAAATTGAACAAACCAATGCAGGTGAGCAAGGAGCAGGATCAACAATTGGTGAAATTGAAGTTGATTTGGGAAGTGATCAAACTTTTTGCGGGTTTCCTGAATATGAAATTGTTGCTGAAGCACCATTTGGAGATTATTTTGAATGGTACATAAACGGAGAATTTATTGATAGCACAGAACAAAACTCTTTAATTGTAACTGAAACAGGTGAATACTCAGTTATTGTATATGATAATCAATGTGGTTCTTCCGCAGAAGATGTCGTGCAAATTAATTTATTTTCTGAATCATATGCATACACAACTGATGATATAATCACTTGTGACGATAGTTCAAATGACGGTATTGAAAATTTTGATCTAACAATTCAAAATGAAAATATATTAGGTGGTCAAGATTCCAACGAGTATTTAGTTACCTATTATGAAACATTACAAGATGCGCAATCTGGAAATAATGCCATCGATACAAATTACACAAATACAAGTAACCCTCAGCAAATTTTTGCTCGAGTTGAGAATGTTGATGCTATTGGATCCAATTCAGGATGTTTTTCAATTTCTGACTTTATGATTGAAGTAACAGGTGCTGTTCCAGATGCAATTTCACCGGGTGAATATGTTATTTGTGATCCAATTTTCCTTGCTAGTAATCAAATTTTTGATCTGAATTCACAAAATGAAATAATATTAGAAGGTCAAAATATAGATAGTTATAATATTACATATCATATTTCAGAAGAAGACGCTTTAAACGGAAATAATCCACTTGAAAATGAATATGAAAATATCACTAATCCTCAGACAATTTATGTGAGGGTGGAAGATACTAATGCTTTTGAGTGTTACAGTACAACTAGTTTTGATTTGGTGGTTTGTTTGATTCCTGAGGGGATTTCTCCGAATAATGATGGATATAATGATCGATTTGAACTAAGAGGATATGATGTAAATAGTTTGAAGATTTATAATAGATATGGAAAACTGGTTTACAGTACAAC
Organism: uncultured Bacteroidota bacterium; assembly: GCA_902510415.1. Classification (GTDB taxonomy): domain Bacteria; phylum Bacteroidota; class Bacteroidia; order Flavobacteriales; family Flavobacteriaceae; genus MED-G13. The sequence goes on from CABXBH010000056.1 coordinate 2,408, forward strand.
TAATTATTCTGATAATTGGGAGGGTCAGTCAAATGATGGGGATAAATTACCTGTTGGAACTTATTTCTATCATATGATATATGATGAAAATATTGAAAAAACAGGATGGGTTTATATTAACTACTAATGACCAATACTTTATTTGTAAATGAACAAAATAAATACTAGATTTAATTTAATCGAAACTAACCTTCGTATTTACTTTATTATCAATTGATTATTATGAAAAGACTTTTATTATTCTTCGCTTTA
>CABXBH010000057.1 GCA_902510415.1 uncultured Bacteroidota bacterium
TTATATTCAATTCTTTTTCAAACATGCAATGATTATTGCATTTCCTATATATTTAAGAAATAATCTTGAAATGAAATTAACAAAGTATTCATGGGTGAAGACATTTTTTACCCTAAATATTTTAATGATAATTCTTATTCAAATTAATAATCTACTAGGTTCGAATTATATGTATGTTAATGTTCCGCCTGCAGTAGATAATCCCATGGTTATTGGAGAATGGCCAACCTATCTTTATTGGTGGGAGGTATTTGTACTAATTTTAATATTAATAGTTTTCTTTTTCGGAAAACCTAAAAATTTTGAAAACAATAACTAGACTTTTAATTTTAATTTCATTAGCTATATTCAGTTGTAATCAGGCTAAGAATGAAACCTCAAATAAAATTTCTTCGGAAAAAAATATCGATTATACTAAGCTGAATTTTGAAGAAGTGTATTCGATTAAAAGCACAACACTAATTGAGGAATGGATTAATTACGCTGAGTTATTTTCTTATATTGAAGAGATAAATTCAAAAAATTATAGTTCAATAATAGATAATAAAAAATATCTTATCAGATTTTTTAATGGATTGAAGAATACTATTCCTGAATTAATAAATAAAGCTGAAATAAAATCAAGACTGACCGTTATAGAAACAGATTTTTTAAAATTTGAGTCAATTATTTCGAACTATACAATTGATGAATCCGAAAAAATAAATTTGGTAAAAAAAATAAATAATTCTTTCTCCAATTTCAATTTTCAAATTGATAAAATTATAGAAAAACAAGAAGTAAATCCTATTCAGTAGGCTTTTGAGCATTTAAAGCATCGATACTAATTTTTGCTAAATTAAAATTAGGAGCTATTACCAAAGCTTCATTCATAATTGAAATTGCAGCATCTATATTATTCTCTCTATCCTCATTTATTTTAACTAAACCCTTTAAGTATGTAAATGCTGCCTTCATTGGCACAGAATAAGGTTGTTGAGTTTCATAATAATTTCTGACAATGTCTCCATCAGAGTTCGCAATTCCAAAAGTTATATTTCTTGTTGCGCCCATTAAGTCTCCGGTTCTAATTTTCATTTCGGCTAATTCGTATGCAATAAAGGGATTTGGTTTTCTTCTAAATAATTCCTCATAATGAACCATAGCTTGTTCAATATCATTTATTGCTTTTAGAGAAAAGGCCTTAACTTGAACTGCCAAATCTGAATCTGAATCATTTTTTTCAACACCAATTGTGTTTAATGCTTCAACATGCCTCCCTTCATTCATATACAAAGTGGCAAGTGTATCTTTTCTTGCCTGACTAGGCTCTAATACGTTAAGGTGGGTTAATGCATTAATTACACCTTGAATATCAGCCTGAGATTGCATTTGTTTGTAGTATTTTTTATAGTGAGACAATAACTCTTGATTTGACTGACTAAATGTGCTTAGGGTACACATTATTATTAGAGACGAAATTATATTCTTCATAAATTATTTTTTACGAAACTAATTAATTTTTTTTAAAATGCTATCGTAACCACAAAAGAAGCAGACATAAATTCATCATCTTGAAGTCCAAAACTATTTTTATGATTAGTTTTAAAAATACTAGTTTGTAATTTGAGTTTATTTCCAACTAAATATTTAGAAATTCCAACTCCTAAATTAGAAGACTTATTTAAAATTGAATTTCTATTTAAATCAAATTCTGGATTAAATTGTTCATATATAAAATCCAAGCTGTATCCACTTTTTGTCAAATAACCAAATTGTATTCCTTGACTATCTCCCAAAACTAAATATTCGCTTATTTGTGAAGGCTGTAAAATAGTAAGATTAGTATCAGTATATATATTATTCAACCCTGATGCAAAAGAGTCTGCATATTCAAAAACAAAAGAAAAACCTTTATATTTTAAATTTAAATCAAAGAATAACTGTGAGTAGTCTGGAAATTTTTCATTATCCAAGTTATCATACATAATAAAATCTCCATGACCGTCACCAACTAAATTACTGGCTCCGATATTCTTTGAAAAAGCAAAACCAATTTGAGCCTTAAGTTTCTGTTCACCAATCAAATCAACTGTACTTTCCCTGTTACCAGAAGCAAAATCTCCTAACGGATAAATATTAACTCTTGAACCAAATTTTACGCCACCTTTATCTGAATCTCTAGAGTCATCTCCAAATGAATTTCTACCGTCTCCAGATGTAATCGCTAATTTCGGTTCAATGACAAATGAATTTCCAAAACGAGTCTCTAAAAAGAGCCCAAATTCTTCTCCGTTTTCAGTGAATATTTGACTAGTTAATCCTCTGTTTGTAAATCTCAATTGATCTTCGTTCTGAGTCATTTCAAGATTATTATGATACACTTGCATTTGACCGATATATAAGGTCATATTTTCACTTATATGATAACCA
>CABXBH010000058.1 GCA_902510415.1 uncultured Bacteroidota bacterium
GACTTAGGGTAATTGTTGACAATGACACAAAGGAAGACATTCTTAGGGATGTTGAAATAAACAAAAACTCAAATCTAACTGATTTGCATGAGCTTATTTTACTAGCATTTAATTTTAGTGCTGATCAAATGGCGTCATTCTACACTGTTGATGAAGATTGGAATCAAATAAATGAAATAAGTCTAATGAATTTTGACGAATCAACAGATTCAATGGATTCCATGTTAATAGCTAATATTCTTAACAACAAAAACCCAAAACTTCTATATATATATGATTTTATGAATATGTGGACATTTTATATAGAACTCATTGAAGAGGCTCAAGAAATCAATAATATTCTTTATCCAAGAATAATATTTTCTGTTGGAAATGTGCCTGAAAAAGCACCCGAGAAAAAATTTACAAATGAGGATAAAGAGGAAGAAGATTTAGACGAGGATGAATATTTATATTAATTCAATCTAATGAAGTTCAATCTAATTACTGACTTTATTCCCACTGGTGATCAGCCATCTGCAATTCAGTCACTTATTGACGGAATTAAAAATAACGAGAAACATCAAACTTTATTAGGTGTTACTGGATCTGGTAAAACATTTACCGTAGCTAATGTAATTAAGGAAGTTAAAAAACCAACCTTGGTACTAGCTCACAATAAAACACTTGCTGCGCAGCTATACTCTGAGTTTAAAAGTTTTTTTCCAGAAAATCTTGTGGAATATTTTGTGTCATATTATGATTATTATCAACCTGAGGCATACATTCCCACAACTGGTGTTTACATTGAAAAAGATTTATCGATAAACGAAGAAATTGAAAAGTTGAGATTAAGTGCAACTTCTGCCCTCTTGTCGGGAAGAAAAGACATAATCATTGTCGCTTCTGTTTCTTGTATATATGGGATGGGAAATCCCCAAGAATTTAAAAATAATACCATTAAGATTACAGATAACTCAAACATTTCAAGAACAACTCTGCTAAACAAACTAGTCCAAAGTTTATATTCAAGAGCGATTAGTGATGAATTCAAACAAGGTAAGTTTAGAATAACTGGTGACACTATCGATATATTTCCTGCTCATACTGACTATGCTTATAAGATACATTATTTTGGAGATGAAATTGAGGAAATAGAAAGGTTTGACCCTTATACAAATGAGATATATAATAAGGAAAAGGCAATTACTATTTATCCAGCTAATATTTTTGTAAGCTCGCCAGATAAAATTCATGATGTAATTAGACTTATTCAAGATGATTTGTTAAAACAATATGATTATTTCCAAGAGATTGGGAATAGACTTGAGGCAAATAGAATAAAAGAAAGAACTGAGTTTGACATGGAAATGATTAAAGAACTTGGATATTGCTCAGGAATCGAAAACTATTCTAGATATTTTGACGGAAGAGAACCTGGAACAAGACCCTTTTGCTTACTAGACTATTTTCCTGATGATTATTTAACTATTATTGATGAAAGTCATGTAACTATTCCTCAAGTAAGAGCAATGTATGGTGGAGATAGAAGTCGAAAAGAAAACCTTGTTGAATACGGATTTAGACTCCCTGCTGCAATGGATAATAGACCTTTAAAATTTGAAGAATTTGAATTATTACAAAACAATGTAATCTATGTAAGTGCTACACCTGCTGATTACGAACTGGAAATGTCAGAAGGTATAATCATTGAGCAAATAATTAGACCCACAGGGCTTTTAGATCCTAAAATAAAAATCAAATCAACAAAACACCAAATAGATGATCTAATAAACGAAATTCAGCTTAGGATTGTCAAAAAAGAAAAAATATTAGTAACTACATTAACAAAAAAGATGGCTGAAGAATTGACAAGCTTTCTAACCAAAATTGAAATTAGGTCAAAATATATTCATTCAGACGTTGATACTCTTGAGAGAGTTGAAATAATGCAGGGTCTTAGAGAAGATAAGTTTGATGTTCTTATTGGAGTTAATTTACTACGCGAAGGCTTAGATTTACCAGAGGTATCTCTCGTAGCTATCCTTGATGCTGATAAAGAAGGTTTTTTGCGATCTCACAGATCTCTAACACAAACTGTAGGTAGAGCAGCAAGACACATTAACGGAATTGCCATTTTATATGCTGATAAAATGACTAAAAGCATTATTAAAACAATGGAAGAAACCAATTACAGAAGAGCAAAACAATCTGAATATAATAAAATTAACAATATAACTCCAAAACCAGTTGTAAAGAGCATTGAAAATCCATTAACTGAAAAATTAATGAAAAATAAATCTGAAACTGAGGGTAATACAATAATCGATTTTGTTATTCCTAAGAAATCTAAAGACTTCAATAAAAAAATTAGAGAATTAAGAAAACTAATGGAGAAATCTGCTAAAGAATTAGATTTTA
>CABXBH010000059.1 GCA_902510415.1 uncultured Bacteroidota bacterium
CTATCAATTACATTACTACTTAAAACATACTTAAAAATTATTATTGTGACCATTAATATTACACTCATACCAACATGAACAATCTTTCTTGTTTTTTTGTTTTGATTTTTATCTTGACTCATCCCAAGGAAATCAATGCAAAAGGAGGTTGTAAGAGAGGTAAGTGCACTATCTGCACTACTGTATGCTGCAGCAATTAAGCCTAATAAAAAACTAATGCCTAAAATTATTCCCAATTCACTGTTAAGGGCAATTTCAGGAAAAAGTAGATCTGTTCTAATCTGACCATCCATAGAAGGAATTATAATGCTATTAATATCTTGGTATGTAAATAGTAGACTACCTAGAAACATAAATAATGCTGTTACTAAGACAAGAACAATACTAAAGCTAATCATGTTCTTCTGAGCATCCTCTATAGACTTACATGTTAAATTTTTTTGCATCATATCTTGGTCCAATCCTGTCATACAAATAGTCACAAAAATACCGCCAACAAATGATTTTAAAAAATGGTTTTTTTGATTAAAATCTTCAGTAAAAAAAACTTTGTTAAATCTCTTAAATTCATCAGAAAAGAAATATTCTGATAGACTTAAGTCAATACTATTCAAAATTGATATAATTGATATTATAACCGCCAATATCATAAATAGAGTTTGTAAGGTGTCAGTCCATACAATTGTCTTAATACCACCCTTAAAGGTGTAAATCCAAATTAGTCCAATTGAAATTCCAACTGTTACTGGAAAAGGAATATTCCAACTATCAAATACAAATTGTTGAAGAACTATTGCAACCAAAAATAATCTAAATGATGCGCCTAATAATCTTGAAATAAAAAAATAAAAAGCACCAGTTATATGAGCAGATTTACCAAATCTAACATCTAAATATTCATATATTGAAGTTACATTTAGCTTATAATATACAGGCAGTAAAACATAACAAACAACAATATAACCTACAAAATACCCTAGCACTACCTGTAAATAGCTAAATTGTGAGCTTTCAATCCACCCTGGTACGGAGATAAATGTAACACCTGACAAGGATGCACCTACCATACCAAAAGCAACTATATACCACTTTGAACTCCTTTCTGCTTTAAAAAAAACATTATTACTATCATCTTTGCCGGTGAAATATGAAATGATGTAAAGAATCAAAAAATATAGAGCAATTATGGTAATAATTGTTGCTGAATTCATATTAAATCTTTGAGTATGTAAGTTAATTATAATTTTCACATCTTTTTAAAAAAAGAATAAATCAAAGGATTAGTAACATCCTAAAATTTGTAAGTTTGTTTAATGGAATTTTCTTCAAAGTTTATTGAAAATGCAGTTAACGAAATTTCAAATTTACCTGGGATTGGTAAAAAATCTGCATTGCGTTTAGTTCTTTTTTTATTAAAGCAGCCTGAATCCCAATCTCTAAATCTTGCAAATGCTATTTCACAAATGAGATTAAACGTTAATTTTTGCAGTAATTGCCACAATATTTCAGATGTAGATATTTGTGAAATCTGTATAAACCCGAGAAGAGATAAATCAATCATTTGTGTTGTAGAGGATATTCGTGATGTCATGGCTATTGAAAAAACAAGTTCCTTTAATGGAATATATCATGTTCTAGGCGGTAAGATTTCTCCTTTAGACGGAATTGGTCCAGATGAGTTGAATATTGATTCACTCGTAGAAAAAGTACAAACTAATCAAATAAAAGAAGTGATTTTTGCGTTAAGTACTACAATGGAAGGCGATACTACAAACTTTTATATTTTTAGAAGAATTTCTGACTATGATATTATTACCTCTACTATTGCTAGGGGGATTTCTGTAGGAGATGATCTAGAATATACTGATGAAATCACATTAGGAAGAAGTATCACTGATAGAATTCCATTTGAAAATTCATTAAAAAAATAAAATTGAAAGTTTCTGTTATAATTATAAGCTATAATTGTAAATCATTTTTAGATTATTGTATTCAAAGTGTCACTGAGGCCTTAAAGAATACAAATGCAGAAATAATAGTATTTGATAATTCATCAACTGATGGGACAGTTGAATTTTTAAGATTAAAAGATTATAATATTAAACTTATTGAAAGTGATAATAATTTAGGTTTTTCAAAAGCAAATAATGAAGCTGTAAAATCAGCAAAGGGTGAGTACCTGTTTTTTCTTAACCCTGACACTATCATCCCTGAAGATTTTTTTGACAATTTTTTTAAAAAAGATTTTAAAAATTTTGGAATATATGGCTGTAGAATGATTGACGGTAGAGGTAATTTTTTGATGGAAAGCAAAAGAAATTTCCCTAATTCTAAAATTATATTTAAAAAAATAATTGG
>CABXBH010000060.1 GCA_902510415.1 uncultured Bacteroidota bacterium
TATAATTGCCATCTAGGTGATGTGCACCTTCTCTGCTTTGAACAATAAAGAATTCATAAGGAGAGGCCATTTTATATGGATTATCAACCAGACTGCTAGGCATACTCACCATGCCTCGTTTGTGGCTATAGCCTTTATCAAGATCATTTGGAAGCAAGTATCTTCCAATTTTTTTTCTTTTTTGAGATATTTTTCTGTTGTCACTATTACCAGCTTGAATTACAAAATTATTAATCACTCTATAAAACTGAGTACCTTCAAAATAATTTTTCTTTGTTAGATATATAAAGTTAGATCTATGAAATTTAGTATCCCGAAATAATTCAAGCTCAATATTCCCATAGTCAGTGTATATTCTAACCATATTTTGTTTATTATGCTTATCATATTCTAAAAAAAACTCCATTACATTTTCATCACTTAGTTTAAAAGCTTGTTTTTTAATAAAAGGTTTTTCTTCTTTGTTTACTTTAGTTTTATTTATTTCTCTTGTATTATCACACCCAAAGCAAAATAATATTATAATAAAAAGAAAAATAAAGTTTTTCATTTTTTGTAAATCTCTTTTTTTATTCGAATATCTTTTCATACCACTTTCCAACATCGTCTTTTATCATATCGTGATATTTATATATTGTCAAAGCTAATCCGAAATCAGCTCTTTTAGCTCTATATTCATTTAATGTAAAATATCCGTAAAAGTTGCCATCTTTATCCACAACAACAGGCGAGTCATTTGAGTATTCATTCCAAGGTGATAAAGAGTTGTATTCACTTCCATAAGTTCCATATTCATTCCAGATGGATTTGGAATTATAACTACTTCCATAAGTTCCGTATTCGTTCCAGATAGAATTACTATCATAGTTATTACAATTCAGACATCCTAAATATACATCGTGATTACTTCCACCATAAAGATGTAAAGTTTGACTAAATGTTGTTGAGCTAATTAATAGCGTAATTATTAAAAGTAAATGCTTATTCATATTCTCAGTATTTTCAAATTACTGCCAACGGTTTGTGTATGGAGCGTATCCAGACGGGTATGCGCTATACACTTTGTTAGAACCAGTTATTCATTATTTTTCAATTGTTTCATATATTCTACTTCCTGTTTTGCATATTGATTTTCAGGATCATTTTTTAAGATATCGTATCACTTACCGAATTTTTAATTTTCAATAAATTTAATGAAAAATTATTCTTGGGAATAAAAAGTGGAGCAGGGGAAAATAAAAAGGGACAAATCTCGAAAAAATTGAGTTTGTCCCTTCTGGTGGAGTCGCCGAGAATCGAACTCGGGTCCAAACAAGAAAACTAATAAATTTCTACATGCTTAGTTCTTAATTAATTTTCGATGATATACTGACTAAAAACCATCTATATATCACTTAGTTTCTTAGTTTCAAAAATATGTCGAAACCCATATTTTCTATGTTAACATTTACGATGTTTCTTGCAGAACGCCGATAACAAAGGCTTTCATGAAACATTTAGCTTTTCCACCTTGTGGAACGAGGCTAATCTTACTATAATTCAGATTATGCAGCTAAAGCGTATTTATTTTCGCCGTTTAAAGTTTAAAATAGATTATTACGCGTGCTATTTTAATGCGCGACATGCTTACTATTAACTTTGACTTGCTGTCAAAACCAGTCGACCCCATATTTTCAATGAACAAAAAATGAAATGCAAATATATAAAAAACTTGTACAAGGAATTTTAAGAGGTTATTTTTGATATATGAAAATTGGTATTATAAAGGAATATAAAAATCCTCCAGATAAAAGAGTTGTATTCTCTCCTGAAAAATGCGTTGAAATAAAAAATATTTTTCCTCAAGTAGAATTTTTGATTGAGAGTAGTAATATTCGATGCTTTGCAGATTCTGAGTATAAGTTAAAGGGGATCAATGTAGTTTCTGATTTAAGTAGTTGTGATATTTTAATCGGAGTGAAGGAAGTACCAATTGATAAATTGATGCATAATAAGAAATACTTCTTTTTTTCTCATACAATAAAAAAACAACCATATAACAAAGACTTGTTAAAAGAGATTCTAAAAAGAAAAATTGATTTATATGACCATGAAACAATAGTTGATAAATCTGACAATAGATTGATAGGATTTGGTTATTATGCTGGAGTTATAGGCGCCTATAACGGATTTAGAACATATGGATTAAAAAAAGATTTATTCA
>CABXBH010000061.1 GCA_902510415.1 uncultured Bacteroidota bacterium
AACTACATTGATCAGCTGCATCCTTAAAAGATACCCATTGGAGTATAACATCTTGACTTGGCCCATCTTCAAAAACTAAAAATTCTTTTTGTTTTGCAGTGTGGGTTTCTAATCCACCAGGAAAATATGGACTGCCTGTAAAATTCTCAAGCATCTCAGCTGCAGCTCTTGAATATGATGAATGTCCTGAAACATAACCAGCAAAATTTGGAGTAACAAAAGTAGGTCTTTGATAAGGCCACCAATTATCCGCTAAAACCCAATCTACCCCAGCAAAATCTGATTCTGTGTTTTCTACATAAGTATGACCTTTCCATGTGTAGAGTTTTATTTTACCTACGTTTTCATTATCATCTCCAGCAAGAGGATCTCCTAGTTCAACTATCTCGATTAAACCATCTATTAATTCAAAACCAGTTTCACTGTAATTATCTAAAGTAGCATCAGAACTTTGTCCTTCTTCAGAGAAATATCTTATTGCAGAAATAGGTCTGATGTAATCATACCATCCTTTAATACCCCAAACTGAAATAGCAACATCATGCATTACACCTCCTAAAATAAAATATGATTTAATATCCCATTCCAAATCGGATAATTCATCTCCCTGACCCTGAAATTTCTTTTCTAATTGAGGGTTATCACTTACTGAATTTAATAATACAAACCAGTGACCAGGAGGAGTTTCTGAATCTGGACCGTCAGCCCAGTACTCAGCTAATACTCTTGTATAATCACCTCTTTTTACATTTTGAACTTCATAAGTTTCATTTGTTACAGGGTTTGTCGAGTATCCTTGACTTGTATCACCCCCGTTGTAATAATTATAGAAATCTGTAAATGTGTAAAAGTCTGTTGGATAAGTATCATCATCTACATTTCCAATTGAGTTTGGTGATATATCCCAAATAGTATCATCATCAGGGCTTAAATGAGACCCCCAAACAGAAACCATAGAAAATGCTTCAACAAATAAGTCGTTAGTATCAGAATTACCATCAATCATTGGAGGTGTACCAGGATCATGGTAAACTTTATATGCATTTCCATCTCTTTCAAATTCTGTTAAATCTTCCTCATTTAGTCCAAATGACCAAACACTTCCCCATTCAGCTCCCAAAAATTCTGGTGTAGTCTCTGATAATACATTTCCACTTTGGTCAACAAAAATATCTAGTGATAATGGCTGCCATCTATTAGGATTTGAAATTGTTGGATTTCCCGAAAAAATAGGAGCTAAAGGTTCATTGACAGGCTCATAATATTGATTAATATAATCTGACTGTTCATTGGAACCATCAATTAATCCATAATCGATATATTGTTCAGCTATATAATTACCCAAATCTGCCGAATTTTCTTCATATCCATCTGATTCTAAATAATTTAAATCTAATGCAAGAAGGGTCATTAATGAATTTGCTTTAGCTGAAATTCTTTCATAGCTAGGTGAATTATTAAATCTATGTAATATCAATCTATAGGCTGCATAACTAATAGAATTTATCTCATTGATGTGCTGTGAATCAGTATTTGAAAAAGTATCAAATTCAGAATTAAAACCATTCAAATTATTACCGATAAGATACGGCGAACCCTGTTCGTTTACTATCGCCCACGCATCATACATGGCAGCACTTAAGTGAAATAAATTTCTTGCATGAACAGTTGGCCTTGCTAAATCATTTCTAATAGAATATAACAGAACTTCATTCCATAGCCTAGCTACTGAAAAACTATAATCTTCATATGATAGCGGAAGTTGAACTGAAATATCCAACTCAACGACTCCTGTTGAACAATCTTCGTTTGTAGCAACTATATTGATTCTACCAAGTTCTGAAACATCCCATAAAACTTCAATACTTGATGTGCCATTTCCTGAAATTATTGTTCCATTTTCAACCTCCCATTCATAAGCGATAATTGAATCATCATTATATTCATATACATGTGTTTCAAGTGGTTGAACAACTGTTTCACCAGCGATAGATTGAGATTCAATATATATGCAAGAATTATCATCTAGTGTAGCTTCAGGATTATAACTACATGAACTTTCATCAGTACAACCTTCAATTTTTACAGCTGTATTATTATTAATAACTTGAATACCTTGACCTTCAACTATTTTGTAAGTTGAGTTGGTTTCTAGATTATAATAAGTCTCTTCTC
>CABXBH010000062.1 GCA_902510415.1 uncultured Bacteroidota bacterium
TATGGGGATTCGATGAAGTTAGAGCATATTTTCAGGTAAAGAATGCTTTAACATTAACTGAATACTCTGGTTATGATCCTGAAATTTCAGTTGGAGGAGTTCTTAACACAGGAATTGATTACGGAACATATCCACAGCCAAGAATTTGGTCAATGGGTTTAAATATTAAATTTTAAAATAAAATAATATGAAAAATTTAAAAACAATATTATTACTAATTTTAGTTACTTCAGTTTTCAATAGATGTACTAATCATGTTGATTATGAAGCAATTGAAGGATATCAAATAACAGCTGATGTATATTTACAACAGGAGTCAGATTATGATGCAGCTTTAGTTGGAACTTATGACCCACTACAATGGCTCTTTTTTAACATTCAAATTGGTACTATCGCCTCTGAAATATCTTTATGTGGAGGTGAGAGTGCAACAGACTATATTGGTTTACAACAAATTGATAATATGACTCATTATCCAGAAAATGATGTTCTTACTAGAATCTGGCAGTGGCTTTATGAAGGTGTGAATAGAGCAAATTATATGGAAGAGAATAAACCTAATATAGAATTTGATGGTAAGGAATCATTATATGGGGAAGTGTATTTTTTAAGGGCTTACTATTACTTTGAATTAGTAAAGTTTTTTGGGGATGTTCCTTTATTCACTGATTTTAGGTTAACAGCTGGTGATTCGGGAAATTTAGTACGTTCTCCGAAAGAAGAGGTTTATGCGCAGATTGAATTAGATCTTCAAAATGCCATTGCAGTATTACCAAATTCACAAGCAGAGGCTGGAAGGGTTAATAAATACACTGCTTATGCATTACTTGGAAAAGTTTTGTTATATCAAGACAAATTCGATGAAGCAGCATCCACATTTGACAATATAATAGGAGTATATTCTTTGTTAGGTGATTATGGGACTCAATTTTTGAGATTTGGAGAAAATGGTTCTGAATCTGTATTTGAAATCCAATATTCTAATCAATCTAACTGGTATGATTGGGGATGTCCACAGTGTAGTGAGGGAAATTATGGTATAATTATGAACGGACCTAGAGGATGGAATGGACCTGAATATGCTCAAGGATGGAGCTTTAATGTGCCAACTGAAGAGTTCTATAATTCATATCATCCTCAAGACCTAAGAAGAGATGCAACAATATTAAATATTGAGGAATTTGCAACTGCAACAGGCGCTTCATATACTGAGGGATATAACCATACAGGTTTTTTCAATAATAAATACATTCCTCGTGCAGGTGAGTCAGGTGGACAAATTGAATTAAATTATTTAACTAATTATAGAATAATTCGATATGCTGATGTATTGTTAATGGCAGCAGAAGCATATAATAGAAGTGGAATAAATGATAATTTGGCATTAAGTTATCTTAATCAAGTAAGAATTCGAGCATTTGATGATGATGAATTCGAATTAAATAATTTATCAGGAGTTAATTTAACTGATGCAATTTGGGAAGAAAGAAAATTTGAATTAGCGATGGAAGGACATAGGTTCTTTGATTTAGTTAGAACCAATCAAGCGTCATCCGTAATTCCAGGTTTTGTTCAAGGCAAACATGAAGTTTTTCCTATTCCTCAACAAGAAATTGATATTTCTGGATTAACTCAAAATCCAGGCTATTAAAAAATAACAAAAGCTAAACACCATGAAAAAAATAAAATTTTTAATTTTTATACTTTCTATTTTCCTTTTTAATAATTGTGAAAAAGAAAGTTATGAGCTTGGAGATATAATAAATCCAACAGATTTAACAATATCAGCTGTAATACAAGGAGCTGATGCAAATAATCCTTATGGCGATGGTAGTGGATATGTTACATTTACAGCTAATGCTGCAGATGCTATTACATATAAATTCATCCAAAATGGGGTTGATTATATGGAACCGAGTGGTGTATTTACTACAAGTTTTACTACTACTGGAACACATGTTTATGATATAGAAGTTGTTGCCTCTGGAACAGCCGGAGAAATGACAAATGCTTCAATTTCAGTTGAGGTTCTATATACATTTGAACCTCCTGCAGATTTAGTTACTGCTCTAACAACAGGTAGCTGGAGAGTTATGGCTGAAGCGCCTGCCCATATGGGTGTTGGCCCAAATGATGATA
>CABXBH010000063.1 GCA_902510415.1 uncultured Bacteroidota bacterium
TGCACATTTACTTCAATATAATTTAGATGATAATTTATCCATCAAACCAAATATTGATTTTAGTAAAATTGACAATCAATCTAGTTTTGGATTTTCACTAAATATTGAATTATGAATGACTTGCTAAATCTATTATTGATTATAAACTTTGTCCATGGAATTGGCACATGGAAGTTGTATTCTCTTTCTGGAAATAAAAGCTGGCAATCCTTCATCCCTGTGTATAATATATTCATATTACTTAAAATTATAAATAGACCTTGGTGGTGGATATTTATGATTATTTTGCCCGTAATTAATGTTATTATTATTCCTGTTATTTGGGTAGAGCTCTCAAGAAGCTTCAAAAAAAATACCTATACTGACACTTTTTTTTCAGTCATAACTCTAGGAACCTATAATTACTATTTAAATTATTTTACAAAACCAGAATATGTTAAAAGTAGAGATATTAATCCAAAAAGTTCAAATGGTGAATGGGTAAGTTCAATAATATTCGCTGTGATTGCTGCTACTTTTGTTCACACATACTTTATGCAGCCCTATACAATACCTACATCGTCTCTAGAAAAATCACTATTGGTTGGAGATTTTCTTTTTGTTAGTAAGTTTCATTATGGAGCTAGAGTACCTATGACTACCATTGCAGCGCCTATGGTCCATGACACTATACCAATAATTAAAAGAAAATCCTATTTAAATAAAGAACAATTACCCATTATCACCGAGCTACCTTATCTACGTCTTCCAGGTTTACAAAAAATAAAAAGAAACGAAATTGTATGCTTCAATTGGCCTGTTGATACTTTTAAAAACATGTACTTTACCGATAAGTACTATTATAAACCCATTGACAAGAAGACAAATTATGTAAAAAGAGCTGTTGGAATTGCTGGGGATACTCTTGAAGTAATTAATGGGTATGTTTATATTAACGGAGAAAAAAATCAGTTACCAGAAAGGGCTAAACTGCAATTTTCATATCTAGTGCAGCCCAAGAAAAATAAGTTTAATCGAAAGGTTATGATTAATAATTATGATATAACTGACAGATTTGGACCTATAAACAACAATTACACATACAAGTTTATGGGTATTAGCGATAAGTCACTTGATAAACTAAAAAATCATACCAATGTTCAATGGATTAAGAAAGACACTACTCCAAAAGGCATAAAAGATTCGTCGGTATTTCCACATAATAAAAACTACAACTGGAATAATGATTTTTTTGGACCAGTATACATACCTAAAAAAGATACTACAATTGAAATAACAAAAGAAAATTATCCTATTTACAGAAGAATAATTGAAGTTTATGAGCAAAACTCTGTTAAAATAGTTGAAAATAAAATAATTATTAATGATAGTGAGGATAACAAATACACTTTTAAACAAGATTATTTTTGGTTAATGGGTGATAATAGAGGTAATTCACAAGACTCAAGGTCTTGGGGTTTTGTACCATTTGATCATGTTGTGGGCAAACCAGTATTTAAATGGTTAAGTATTGATTATAACGCAAAAGGATTTAATAAAATAAGATGGGATAGAATGTTTACCACTGTTCATGGAGAAGAAGCACCAACATCTTATTTTTTACATTTTATTGGCTTAATATTATTATGGAATGTAATTTCTTATTTCAGAAGAAATAAACAAAAATGAAAACCATAATTCACCCCACTTATTTTCCAAATATTGAATTTTTCTCACATCTAATAAAATCAGATGATATTATTTTTGAAGTTAATGATAATTATCAAAAACAAACACTAAGAAACAGAACCTCAATTTATAGTTCTAACGGAAAATTAGACTTAAGTATCCCTGTAAAATTTTCAAGTTCTAACAAGGAAAAACTTAGAGACATAAAAATCTGTTACAATTCTAATTGGCAAAAAAGACATTTAAAATCAATTCAAACAGCTTACAGAAGTTCTCCATATTTTAGCTTTTTTGAAGAATATTTTTTTGAAATTTTTGAAAAAAAAGAAAAGTATT